>CAYZLI010000110.1:11278-13284 GCA_964479195.1 uncultured Rhodocyclaceae bacterium | reverse complement strand
AAGAAAAAGGCCCGCTTGCGCGGGCCTTTCCCCTGCTACACCCTCCTCCTCGATTCTTAGCGCCCGGCGGTGTCGAGGTCACCCTCCAGGTTCGGATAGCGCACGTGCTCGACCAGATCCTGCACTTCCTTCTCCGGCGCCGCGGTGAGCAGGGTGATGACGATCATCACCGCGAAGTTCACCGGGATGCCGAAGATGCCGGCGGAGATCGGATTGATGTCGAGCCACGCCGCCTTCATGGAACCGCCGAAGAACGGGTGGGTCAGCACCGTGTACCAGATCGTCGTGCCCAGGCCGAGCGCCATGCCCAGGACCGCGGCCCACTTGTTGGCCCGCTTCCAGAAGACACCCAGCACCAGCGGCGCGAAGAAGGTCGCCGCGGCCAGGGAGAAGGCCAGGCCCACGAGGAACAGGATGTGGTCCGGCTTCAGGGACGCCGTGTAGGCCGCGATGACCGCCACCACCAGGAGCAGACCTTTGGACACCACCAGGCGGCGCTGGGTGGAGGCGTGCGGGTCGACCATCTTGTAGTAGATGTCGTGCGACAGGGCGTTGGCGATGGTCAGCAGCAGGCCGTCGGCGGTGGAGAGCGCGGCGGCCAGACCGCCGGCGGCCACCAGGCCCGAGACCACGTAGGGCAGGCCGGCGATTTCCGGCGTGGCCAACACGATGACGTCCGTGTTGAGCGTCAGTTCGGCCAGTTGCAGCAGGCCGTCGCCGTTGATGTCGTCGATCTTCACCAGGCCCACCTTGCCCCAGGAGGCCACCCAACTCGGCAACGACGCTATGGATGTGCCGACGATGTCGTTGTAGACCACCCACTTGGCGAACACCGCGTAGGCCGGCGCCGTGAAGTAGAGCAGGAAGATGAAGAACAGCCCCCAGAACACCGAGTGCCGCGCCTCCTTCACGCTGGGCGTCGTGTAGTAGCGCATCAGGATGTGCGGCAGCGAGGCCGTACCCACCATCAGGCAGATGATCAGGGCGATGAAGTTCAGGCGTGCGACGTTCGAGGCCTTCTCGTCCTTGCCCAGGTGCGGCGAAGCGTGGGCGGGCGGCTTGGCCGACTTGGCCGCGTTGCCGGCCTTGGCCGCTTCCCATTTCTTCTTCGCTTCGTCCGGGCTCGTCGGCAGGTCCTTCAGCGCCTTCTCGGCGCCGGCGATGTCCTTGGCGGGCGCATTGGCGGCCTTGAGGTCGTTGAGCTTCTGCGTGAGCGCCGTGCGCTCCGCGTCGAGCGAAGCGGGCAGGCCCTTGATCTTGGCGTCCAGGGCATCGGCCTTGGCCTTGTACAGGCCGCGCACTTCCACTTCCTTCGGGCTGTCGAAGAGGCTCTTTTCCTTATCGCCCAACTTCTGCAGCACGCCGCCGTACACTGCTTGCGGCACCGGCACGCCGGTCACGCGGGCGGAGAGGATCACCACCGGGATCAGGTAGGCGACGATGAGGATGATGTACTGGGCCACCTGGGTCCAGGTCACCGCGCGCATGCCGCCCAGGAAGGAGCACACCAGGATGCCGGCCAGGCCGACGAACACCCCGATCTCGAACTCCAGGCCGACGAAGCGGCTGGTGATGAGACCGACGCCGTAGATCTGCGCCACCACGTAGGTGAAGGAGGCCAGGATCGCGCCGACGACGCCGATGGTGCGGGCGATGTTGCCGCCGTAACGGGCACCCAGGAAGTCCGGGATGGTGAATTGGCCGAACTTGCGCAGGTAGGGCGCGAGGAACAGGGCCACGAGCACATAGCCGCCGGTCCAGCCCATGACGAAGGCCAGGCCCTGGTAGCCGCCGAAGTACAGGGAGCCGGCCATGCCGATGAACGAGGCAGCCGACATCCAGTCGGCGCCGGTGGCCATGCCGTTGAACAGCGCCGGCACGCGGCGGCCCGCCACGTAGTACTCCGACACATCCGCCGTGCGGCTCATGACGCCGATGCCGGCGTACAGGGCGATGGTGGCGAACATGAAGATGTAGCCGATCCACTTCGACGACATGCCCATCTG
>CAYZLI010000110.1:0-11178 GCA_964479195.1 uncultured Rhodocyclaceae bacterium | reverse complement strand
GTGACTTCATTCCAGGCCTTGGCGTAGTAGCTGGGGACAAAGGTGACCAGAGCCCATACCGCCAGAAGAATCATCGAGACGTTGATGTTCTTCCGCCAGTATTCCCGATGTTTATCGGTAATCTGCATGGATCACTCCTCCAATGATGGATAGCAGAAAAAGACGCAACAGCCGCTATGTCCCCCGTGTGCCGGGATTGGCTTGTGATATACAACTTTAGTCATAGCGAACCGGCCGCCAGTGTAGGCAGCGGGAGCTTACGCTTTCCTGACAAACCCGTCAGAAATGGGCTGACAAAGAAAAAAACCTGCGAAAAATCCGATGCTTGTATGTTGCACCGCAACAACCGGAAGCTGACAGGACAGAAGGACCCCTATATCCGGTAGTCGAGGGCCAGGCGCCCCTGCAGCTTCTTGCCCTGCTTGAAGGATTCCTTGAGGATGTGCCGGTCCAGTTCGTTCAGCTCGTCCGGATTGACCCGGTTGGCGCCCGCGCCGCGCCCGGCCGCCTGGTGCTGGTGGCGCAGGCGCAGCAACTGGATGTAGTAGAAGCCGTCGATGACCGCGGCCACGTCGTCGCTGGCCAGGTTCAGGTCCGCGGCAGCCCGGCGCAGGCGTTCGGCCGTGCTGGTGTACTCGACGCCGGCGGCGAGGGCGAAGATGCGGGCCGCATCGACGAAGGGCCGCGAACCGTACATCTTGAGATCGATGGTGTGCGGGAAGTCCTTGTTGTCGTCGTAGACGAAGTCGCGAATCAGGCCGAGCGGCGGCTGGCACTGCAGCGCGTTCTCCACCATTTGGCGCAGGAACAGGGGATTGCCTGCCGAGGCACCCAGCAGCCAGCCGCGCAGGGCCTCGGCCAGGCCATCCTCCCCATAAAGCGGGCGGAAGTCGAAGAAGATCGAAGCGAACAGCAGGGCCTGCGGCTGCGCCTCGTGGATCCAGCCGGAGAACTTGCGCTGCCACTCGTCCAGGGACAGGCACCAGTCCGGGTTGCCGGCCATGATGTTGCCCTTGCAGAGGGGGAAGCCGCAGGCGTCCAGCTTGCGGTTCACTCCCTGGGCGAAGGGCAGGAAGCGCGCGCGCAGCTGCGCGGCCGAGGCGCCTTCGGGCACCTCGAATATGATGCCATTGTCCTGGTCGGTACTGAAGGTCTGCTCGAAGCGGCCTTCCGATCCCAGCGCGATCCAGCACCACTTCACCTGCGGCAGGCCGGCCTCGGGCAGGGTCAGCTCGATGATGCGCAGGGTGAGCAGGTCGTTCAGGGTGGAAATGAAGTGGGTGAGCGGCTCGGCGCCCACGCCCTGGGCCAGCATGTTGTCGGCGAGCCGGCGGATCTCGGCCGCCGAATGCTTTAGGCTTTCGATGTCGCCCGCGGCGCGGATCTCGCCGCTGATCTCCTTGACGCCGACCCGCTGCAGCGCGAACAGGTCGTTCTGCGAGACGACGCCCACCAGCCGGCCGTCGCGCTCCACCACCAGCAGGTGGCGCAACCCGCGGCGGGCCATGGTCAGCGCCGCCTGGTAGGCGCTCGCCTGGGGGCCGAGGGTGACGAGCTCCCGCGTCATGACGTTGGCGATGGGCTGGTCGAGGTCGCATTTCTGCAGGGAGATGCGGCGCAGCAGGTCCTGCAGCGTGAAGATGCCCACGGCCACCCGGGACTCGGGTTCGGCCACGACGATCGAGCCGATGCGCATGCGATCCATGGTTTGCAGCGCTTCGCGCACGCTGTCCTGCGGCGCTACCGTCACGGGCTCCCGGCGGATGACGCTGGACAGGGGGCTGTACATGGTCTGGTAATCCCCCTTGAGTATCTGGCGCTCCCGTTGCTCTTCCATCTGTCTCTTCTCGCTGTGGTTACGGCATAACCTGCCGTCGGCAGGTTAGCCTACACCGCAACAAGCCGCTATGCGGCGTGTTGTCAGTACTTGACCCTGGCATAGTAAGTGCGCTCGGCCGCCTCGCGCGCCTCGCGCAGGGTGCGGATGCCCTGCTCCGCCAGGAGGGGGATCATCTTCAGGAACACCTCGCCGGTGACGATGGCGTCGCCCAGCGCGGTATGCCGGCCGATGACGTTGATGCCCAGGCGCTCGGCGATCGCCTCCAGGCGGTGCGATTCCTGGTTGGGATGGATCGCCGCCGAGAGCAGCAGCGTGTCCAGCACCGGGTGCAGGAATTTCACCCCCGTGGCCTCCTCCTTCATCTGCAGGAAGCGCATGTCGAAAGCGGCGTTGTGCGCCACCAGCACGGTGTCCTCGCAGAATTCATGAAAGCCCGGCAGCACCTGGTCGATGGTCGGCTGGCCGGCGACCATCTCTTCGGTGATGCCGTGGATCGGGATCGACTCGAGACTGAGCCGTCGGCGCGGATCGACGAGCCGGTCGAAGCTCTCGCTGCGGAGCAAGCGGCCGTTCACGATGCGCACCGCGCCGATCTGGATGATCTCGTCGCCCGCCGAGGGGTCGAGCCCCGTCGTTTCCGTGTCGAAGATCGTGTAGGTGAGCTCGCTGAGCAGCCGATCGTCCAGGGCGCGGCTCTCTTCGGTCTGGCGGAAGAGGTCGAAATCGTAGTATTCGGGCCGGCTCTCGGCGCGCAACGGCGAGGATGCCTCCACAGCCTCCTGGGGTGCGGCCGCCGGGATCAGCAGGCGGAAGAAGGCGCGATGGGAGGCCTTCTCGCGCTCGAACCAGATTTCGCCCCCGTGCCGCTCGATCACCTCGCGCAGGCTGAGCGGGCTGGTCTCGCCGCCCACGTTCATGGGCTCGATCTCCCAGATCGGCAGCGTCTGGCTACCCACCACGGCGCCCGACCAGACCAGGTCGAGGTGCACGAGGCGGCCGGCTGAGGCCAGCCGGAAGCGCGCCTCGCGGATCCCGTACTCGTCCCGCAGCCGCGAGGCGAGGTAGGTGAGGGCCTGCAGCAGGGAAAAGCTGTCCACCTTGACCCACAAGCCGGGGGCGATGTCCTCCGTCTTGGTCGGCAGCCCCAGCTTCTGCTCGATGCGCCGCTGGGCGGCGGCGATAAGCTCCTCGCCCAGCATGTCCTCCAGGGGCCAGCGCGCCTTGAGAGCGTCGGCGAACTCGGTCGCCGTCCGGTCGAGGCGGCTGCCCATCGCGCCCACCTCGTCGCGAATGATGCCGACGAAGCGGTCGCGGCTCTCCATGTCCATGTCCGGATAGTCCAGCAGGTTCTCCACCGCGGCGCGGATGTTGGCCAGGGAAGCGCGGCTGCCCTCGGTGAGCGACTGCAGCAGGATGTCGCGGCGGCTTTCCATCTCGAAGCTGCGCGTGATGTTGTCCAGGATCAGCACGTAGCCGGCTATGCCTCGTTCCCTTTCCCGCTCCGCTCCCCCCTCGGGCTCAGCCTCGTGCCGCACGGCCCCCAGGACGGGGGCCATCTGCACGCGGATGAGCTGCCCGGCGCGGGTGGCGGTGACGAAGTTCGCCACCGGCTGGGCGCTGCCCCGCTTCAGGCGGTGCTGGATGTTGTCCAGGGCGTGGGTGATCAGGTTGCGGTCGAGGATGGCGAAGATCGAGCGCCCCAGCCCGATCAAGGCCCCGCCCGGCGAGGACCCGGCCCCCTCGCCGAGGGCCTGGAACTGCAGCCGGGCGCGGTTGTTGTAGAGCAGGATGCGCCCGTCGAGATTGCACACGACGACGCTCTGGGTCAGCTCCGACATCAGGGCGCCGAGCCGGTTCTTCTCCTCCTCGATCGAAGCCTTGGCTTCGCGGATCTTCTCCTCCACGTCGCGCTGCAGCGCTTCCCGCTGTTCGGCCAGGGCATTGACCACTTGCGCCAGGGTCTTGATCTCGGGAACCCCAATTTCCGCAACCCGGTGCCCCGGATTGGCGTTCACCATGACCAGTGCCTGCTCGCGCAGGTTGAGGGGCGCCAGCACGTAGGCACGATAGAGGCCTTGCACCGCGAAGCCGAGGATCACCCAGGCGACGAGAATGACGAAGATGGCCAGGGCGTAGCGGTCCTCCATGATCGCCAGCACGGCCTCGCGCTCCTGCGGCCCCATGTCCAGCCAGAGCGCCACTACCAGGCCGCTGAAGAGCACGACCAGCAGCAGGTACAGCCCCCCCAGGGTCAGCACCAGCTTCAGGCGGGTGTTCACTGGACTATCCCCCCAGCCCCCTTCCCGAGGAAGGGGGTGACGGCTGTTCGCCGCTGCGCGGCTCCATGTGATGACTGCGCCGCCCTTGGGGGCCGCGCGGGAGCGTCGCGCCTCGGAACGTGCGCAGCGAAGCGCGGCAATAATTCGGCTCCACTGCGCAGCTCCGCAGGCGCAGGCGTTACGCCGAATTCCCGGCGGGCGGCGCTCATAGCCCCAGCAGTTGCCGCACCCTGACCACCAGCTCCTTGGTGGAGAACGGCTTGGTCATGTAGGCGTCGGCGCCCAGCGCCAGCCCCTTGCTCACTTCCGTATCCCGCCCCTTGGCGGTGAGCATCACCACCCGCACCCCCTGCCACTGCGGGTTGGCGCGGATCTGCTGGCACACCTCGAAGCCGTCCTTCTTGGGCAGCATGATGTCGAGCAGGATCAGGTCCGGCACCTCGCGCGCCACCGCCGCCAGCGCCGCCTCGCCGTCATTGGCCACGACGACTTCGAAGCCCTCGCGCTTCATGAGGAACTCGAGCGACACCACGATGTTCGGCTCGTCGTCCGCGATCAGTATCTTCTTGCCCATCTAAGCCCGCTCCTCCGGTTCCCCTCGATTATCGTTGTTATCGCTCCAACGGCAGCGTAAAGGAAAACGCCGCCCCCCGGCCGGGCGCGCTCTGCACCCACAGGCGCCCGCCGAAACGCTCGATGATGCGCCGGCTGATTGGCAGCCCCAGGCCGGTGCCCTGGGGCTTGGCCGTCAAGGTGTCGCCCACCTGCCGGAACTTCTCGAAGATCAGGGCCTGGTCGGCGGGGGCGATCCCCGGTCCGTTGTCCCGCACGTCCACGCGCAGGCAATCGGGCTCCCGGTAAAGATGCACCTCGACCCGCCCCCGCGCCCGGTCGCAGAATTTCACCGCGTTGGACAGCAGGTTGAGCATGACCTGGATGAGGCGGTCCCGATCCGCCGTGACCGGGGGCACTTCCTGGGCGAGATTCAGGGCGAGCTCCACCTGCCGGTCCTTGAACAACCGATCCGTCGCCTCGACCGATTCCCGGATCACGTCGCGCATGTCCAGGGCCGCGGTGTGCCATTCGGCGTTGCCCGACTCGATCTTGGCCATGTCCAGCACTTGGTTGATGAGGCGGGTGAGCCGCTCCGTCTCCTTGGTGATGATGGTGAGAAAGCGCTTGCGCTCGGACAGGTCGGTCTTCGGGTCGTCGAGCAATATCTCGGAAAAGGCGCGGATCGAGGTCAGCGGCGTGCGCAGTTCGTGGGTGACCGTGGAGATGAAGTCGTCCTTCATGCGGTCGAGCTCCTTCAGCCGCTCGTTGGCGGCGCGCAGTTCGGCGGTGGCCGCTTCCAGCTCCCGGGACTTCTGCTCCACCTGCCGGGAGTAGGCCCGCACCTGGGAGGCCTCGTCGAGGATGTTCATCACCTCGTCGAGGCCGAGGGGCTCCTCCTTCACCACGGAGGCGACCATCACCCGGGCCGAGGCGCCGCCGATGGCCCCGGCCAGAAGGCTCTCGGCGTAATGGACCAGTTCGGCGTTCGCCTGCAGCTCGTCGACGGACCCCAGGCCGCGGCTCCGGGCGAAGGCGAGGAAAGCCTCCCGCGCCCGATCCGGCCCGAGAAACCGCCCGATCAGGGGCAGCAGGTCGGCCACCTGGGCGCTGCCGCGCCAGACGCTGGTGCCGGCGCCCCCCATGGTACGGCGAAACACATCGACGAAGAGCGTCGCCTGGCTGGTTTCCGCCACGCCGGGACGCCGCGCCAGGGACACGCCCACATAGGCGCCGATATTGGCCAGCATGCTCCAGAACAGGCTGTGCGCGATCTCGTCCAGGCCGGTCAGGCCGAAGAGCTGCTGGGGCTTGAGCAGGGCGACGCCGAACAGGCCTTCGCGCAGGAAATCCGCCGTCAGCCAGCCCGACTTGGCGAACGAAGGCAGGAGCAGCGTATAGGCCCACACGGCGAAGCCGGTGAGCAGCCCGGCCATGGCGCCGCTGCGGGTGCCGCCCTTCCAATAGATCGCGCCGAAGATCGCCGGGGCGAACTGCGCCACCGCAGCGAAGGAAATAAGGCCGATGCCCACCAGGGCGTAGGCCTCACCCGCGGCCCGGAAGTAGATGTAGCCGAGCAACAACACACCGGCGATGGCCCAGCGGCGGATGGAGAGCAGCAACCCGGAGAGGTCCTGCCGCTCGTTCAGGCGCAACCACCGCCAGCGCAGCAGCACGGGCATCACCAGGTCGTTGCAGACCATGGTGGACAGGGCGATGGTCTCCACGATCACCATGGCCGTGGCGGCGGACAGGCCGCCGATGAAGACGAACAGGGCCAGCCCCTCGCGCTGCTCGGCCATGGGCAGGGTCAGCACGAAGGTGTCGGCATCGACGCCGCCGTCCGGGAAGTGCAGCAGCCCGCCCAGGGTAATGGGCAGGACGAAGATGTTGATGAGCAGCAGGTAGAGCGGAAACAGCCAGGTCGCCCGGGCCACGTGGCTCTCATTGACGTTCTCCACCACGGCGATCTGGAACTGGCGCGGCAGGAACATGATGGACAGCATGGACAGGAAGGTCAGCGACCACCAGTTGCCGTAGCTGCCGCCGCCGTCGGCCACCGTCATGAGGGCCTTCAGCCGCGGCACCGCCTCGGCGCGGTCGAAGATGTCGCCGAAGCCGTTGTAGATGCCGAAGGTGACGAAGGCGCCCACCGCCAGGAAGGCAAGCAGCTTCACCAGGGACTCGAAGGCGATGGCCGCCACCATGCCTTCGTGCCGCTCGGTGGCATCCAGGTGGCGGGTGCCGAACAGGATGGTGAAAGCGGCCAGGATCATGGCGATGTAGAGCGCGCTGTCCTGGACCAGGGGTTGCGCCGCGGCGCGCGCCGGCATGACGATGTCCGGATAGTGCAGGAGGATGGTGAAGCTGTTGGACACCGCCTTCAGTTGCAGGGAGATGTAGGGGACGATGCCGACCACGGCGATCACCGTGACCAGGCCGCCGAGGAGCTGGCTCTTGCCGTAGCGGGAGGCGACGAAGTCGGCGATGGAGGTGATGCGGTTCGCCTTGCTGATGCGGATGATCTTCAGCATGACGAACCACCACAAGGCGGCCATCAGGGTCGGACCGAGGTAGATGGGCAGGAAGCCGATGCCGGTGGAGGCGGCCCGGCCCACGCTGCCGTAGAAGGTCCAGGTCGTGCAATAGACGGCGAGCGACAGGGCGTAGATGGTCGGGTTGGCGATGATGGAGCGGCCGGCATCGGCCCGTTTGTCGCCGTAGTAGGCGATGCCGAACAGCACGCCCAGGTAGGCGAAGGAGACGGCGACGATCACCCAGCCTTGGAGCATCAGGGCTTATCCGGGGGGAATTCGCGGGTGCGACGCTCGATGACGCCGGCCATGAGGCCGATCAGCAGCGCCCAGGCGCCGAAGATGTAGATGTAGAGCAGCGGGATGTCGAATACCTCGCCCGGCTTGTTGAACAGGAACAGGATGGGATAGTTGAGGAGCACGCACCCCAGCAAGAACACCGCTGCCAGGCGCTGACCGGTGATGCCCGAGCGATTCATGTCCCTCCTCCGGGAGATGGTCCTGGCATTATACGGTGCCGCACAAACAAGAAGGGCGGCCGAAGCCGCCCGGTCGCGTCACCCCGGCGAAAACGAAGTTTCAGCTGCGTAGGGCGCAATAAGCGGAGCGCATTGCGCCGGACGCATTCGGCGCAATACGCCGCTGCGCGGCTATTGCGCCCTACTGGATTCCGCTTCTGCCGGAATGACCTCAGAGCCCCTGCTTGAGCTGTTCCAGGATGGCCGGGTTTTCCAGCGTGGACACGTCCTGGGTGATTTCCTCGCCCTTGGCGATGGCGCGCAGCAGCCGGCGCATGATCTTGCCGGAGCGGGTCTTGGGCAGGTTGTCGCCGAAACGGATGTCCTTCGGCTTGGCGATGGCGCCGATTTCCTTGCCCACCCAGTTGCGCAGATCAGCGGCGATCTTCTTCGCGTCCTCGCCGTTGGGGCGAGCCTGCTTCAGCACCACGAAGGCGCACACGGCCTCGCCGGTGAGGTCGTCCGGGCGCCCCACCACGGCGGCTTCCGCCACCAGCGGGTTGGCGACCAGGGCCGACTCGATTTCCATGGTGCCGAGGCGGTGGCCGGAGACGTTGAGCACGTCGTCGATGCGGCCCATGATCCAGAAGTAGCCGTCCAGGTCCCGGTTGGCGCCGTCACCGGCGAGGTAATACTTGCCGCCGAAATCGGCCGGGTAGTAGGACTTGCTGTAACGCTCCGGGTCGCCCCAGATGGTGCGGATCATGGAGGGCCAGGGCCGCTTGACGACCAGGAAGCCGCCCTTGCCCTTCTCCACGTCGTTGCCCGTCTCGTCCACGATGGCGGCCATGATGCCGGGCAGGGGCAGCGTGCACGAGCCCGGTTTCGTCTGCACCACACCGGGCAGCGGGGTGATCATGTGGCCGCCGGTCTCGGTCTGCCACCAAGTGTCCACGATGGGGCAGCGGCCGCCGCCGACCGTGTTGTGGTACCACATCCAGGCCTCGGGGTTGATGGGCTCGCCCACCGTGCCGAGCAGGCGCAGGCTGGACAGGTTGTACTGCTTGGGCAGGTCGGCGCCCGCCTTGATGAGCGAGCGGATGGCCGTGGGGGCCGTGTAAAAGGTGTTGACCTTGTGGTCCTGGATCATCTTCCAGAAGCGGCCGGCATCGGGGTAGGTGGGTACGCCCTCGAAGACGATCTCGGTGGCGCCGCAGGCGAGCGGGCCATAGGTGATGTAGGTGTGGCCCGTGACCCAGCCCACATCGGCCGTGCACCAGAAGACGTCCTCCGGCTTGATGTCGAAGGCCCATTTCATGGTGAGGATGGCGTGGAGCAGGTAGCCCCCCGTGGAGTGCTGGACGCCCTTCGGCTTGCCGGTGGAGCCGGAGGTGTAGAGGATGAACAGGGGATGCTCCGCATCGACCCACACCGGCTCGCAGGTGTCGGCCTGGCCCTTCACCACGTCCTGCCAGTAGATGTCCCGCTTGGCATCGAAGGCCACCTTGCCGTGGGTGCGCTGGTAGACGACGACCTGCCGGACGGACTCGCAGCCGCCCAGACCGAAGGCCTCATCCACGGCCGGCTTCAGGGGAATGATCTTGCCGCCGCGCACCTGTTCGTCGGCGGTGATGACCAGGGTCGCCCCGGCGTCCTGGATGCGCTCCTGCAGGCTCTTGGCGGAGAAGCCGCCGAACACCACGGAATGGATTATCCCCAAGCGGGCGCAGGCCTGCATGGCCACCACCGCCTCGACGGACATGGGCATGTAGATGATGGCCCGCTCGCCCTTCTCGTGGCCCAGGGCCTTGAGGCCGTTGGCGAACCGGCAGACTTGGTGATAGAGCTCCTGGTAGCTGACCTTGGTCACCTTGCCGTCGTCCGCCTCGAAGATGATGGCGGTCTTGTTGGGCTGGGTGTTGAGGTGGCGGTCCAGGCAGTTGTAGGAGGCGTTGAGCTGGCCGTCCTCGAACCACTTGTAGAACGGGGCGTTGGATTCGTTCAGGACCTTGCTGAAGGGCTTGTGCCAGAGCACGTGCTCCCGGGCCTGGCGCCCCCAGAAACCTTCGTAATCCCGCTCCGCCTCCTCGCACAGCTTGTTGTAGGCCTCCATCCCGGAGATGGTGGCCTTCTTGACGAAGTCCTCGGACGGCGGGAAGACCCGGCTCTCGTTCAGGACGGACTCGATGGTGGACATCTGGACGTCTCCTCTATGAATTCAACACGAACCAGTCAGGCTCCGTGCCGACGCTCTGTTGGGAAGAGCTTGGGCAAGGACCATCATAATTCCTAATCGCGTCATTTTAGGCAACTCTGACGGATTTAACGAAAGTAGTCTTACACGTGACTTACAGGCCCGGTGCCACCGCACTTCCGCAGCGCAGCATGAATGCTAGAATCCGTTCTTTTTGGCATTCCACCGAACGATAATGAACCTCGAACAGCCCCCCGGCACTGCCAAGCGCTACGTCAATATCCTGGAAGGCTTCATCTTCTGGAGCCGCTGGCTGCAGGCCCCCCTCTACCTGGGCCTGATCGTCGCCCAGGGCGTCTATGTCTACCAGTTCATGATCGAGCTCACGCACCTGGTGGGCAAGGCCGGCGCCCTCACCGATACGGACATCATGCTGATCGTGCTGGGCCTGATCGACGTGGTGATGATCGCCAACCTGCTGATCATGGTCATCATCGGCGGCTACGAGACCTTCGTCTCCCGGCTCGATCTGGAAGGCCACCCGGACCAGCCCGAGTGGCTCTCCCACGTCAATGCCGGGGTGCTCAAGGTGAAGCTGGCCACGGCGCTCATCGGCATCTCGTCCATCCACCTGCTGAAGACCTTCATCAACGCCGCCAACCTGCCGGAGCGGGCCATCTTCTGGCAGGTCGCCATCCATCTCACTTTCGTGTTCTCGGCCCTGGCCATGGCCTGGACCGACAAGATCATGAACACCACGGTCATGATGAACAGGAAACATTGAACCCGAGGAGGCCGCCGTGACCATCATCCGCCAGGAAGACTTCATCCAGAGCATCGCCGACGCGCTGCAGTACATCTCCTACTACCACCCGGTCGACTACATCAAGAGCCTGGCCCGCGCCTACGAGCTCGAGGAGTCGCCGGCGGCCCGGGACGCCATGGCGCAGATCCTCATCAACTCGCGCATGTGCGCCGAAGGCCACCGCCCCATCTGCCAGGACACGGGCATCGTCACGGTGTTCCTCAAGGTGGGCATGGACGTGCGCTGGGAATCGACCCTGAGCGTGGACGAGATGGTCAACGAGGGCGTGCGCCGCGCCTACCTCGACCCGGACAACAAGCTGCGCGCCTCGGTGCTGGCGGACCCGGCCGGGGCGCGCAAGAACACCCGGGACAACACGCCGGCCGTGATCAACTACGCCATCGTGCCCGGCGACACGGTGGAGGTGCATGTGGCGGCCAAGGGCGGCGGCTCCGAGGCGAAGAGCAAGTTCATCATGCTCAACCCCTCGGACTCCATCGTGGACTGGGTGCTGAA
>CAYZLI010000109.1:0-13434 GCA_964479195.1 uncultured Rhodocyclaceae bacterium | reverse complement strand
AGGGGAACGCCTCCCGTTCCCACGACCAGGCCGGGCCGGGCCTTGAAGCTTCTGGCGAAGCGCTCCAGCCCGGCGAGCGCGCCTTTGTTGCGGCCGCTCTTCACTTCGATGCCCATGACCGACTCGCCGTACTCGAGGACGAAATCCACCTCGTGGTTGCGTTCGCGCCAGTAGGTCACGGTCATGCCCGGGGGTGCGGTGTTGCACAGATGCGCGCCGACGGTGGATTCGACCAGCCGGCCCCAAAGCTCCCTGTCTTGCCGCGCGGCGAGAAACCCCTCGCCACGCTGGGCTGACAACAAGGCGGTGTTGAGCACCTGCAGCTTCGGGCTGCCGGCGCGGCTGCGGGCCAGATCGCCGGCGAACTTGTCCAGCCCCGCCAGCATCCAGGCGCCGCCCAGCAAGCCGAGGTAATGGGCGAGCGTGGTCGTGTTGCCCGCGTCCTGCAACTGCCCGATCATCTTCTGGTAGGACAGCACCTGCCCGGAATAGGCGCAGCCGAGTACGAACAGGCGGCGCAGCAGCGCCGGCTTGTCGATGCGCGCCAGTTGCAGCACGTCGCGTGACAGCGTTGGCTCGATGATGGCGTCCAGCACATAGCTTTTCCAGCGGAATTCGTCCTCGGTCAGCACTGCCGCACCGGGATAGCCGCCGAACCAGACGTAGCGTTCCACGTCCCAGCCGAACGCCTCGCGCATCTCGGCGAACGACCAGTGCGGCAGGCGGATGAACTCGAAGCGCCCGGCCAGGCTCTCGCCCAGGCCCTGCTGCATGAGGAACTGGGACGAGCCCAGCAGGACGACGTGCAAAGGCCGCCCGGTGAAGCCGTCTTCGTCCCAGAGCATCTTCACGGCCTCGGACCAGCGGGGCACCTTCTGCACTTCGTCCAGCACGAGCAGGGCCGGCCCCCTGTCGGCCAGCAGGCGGGCCAGGCGCCATTGCTGCCCGATCCAGCCGGCGTCGGGGGCGGCCGGCAAGTCGGCGCTGGCGTAATGGGACTGCCCGGCAAAGGCATTCATCGCCTGCCGCGCCAGGGTGGTCTTGCCCACCTGGCGCGGCCCGGCAAGCACCTGGATGAAACGGCGCGGGGCGCGCAGGCGGGCGTTCAGGACTTCGAGCTGGGGACGGGAGAACATATCGATGTGTAATTTTACTCAACGTGATGAGCAAAATTACACGACATCGAGAGGATTGTCCAAAGATGGTCTTGCCTGAGGCTTGCCAACTCTCCCGTATGGTGCAGGAACCCAGGTGGAGGGCTGCCGTCTAAGCGTTCTAGGGTAATTATTTTCTAAATCAATGCGCTATACCTGTAACCGGGTATAGCGCGTCCGCTGTTTATGGTAGCGAAGTGGGGCGTGAGATGCTCCGCGCTGGTCGCCGCCGGCGGCTGCGCGGAATTGGCGCGGCTGGTGGACGTGGTGCAGGAACTGTCCCTGGCGCGCAGTGCCGGCCGGATCATCGAGATCCTGGGGGAGGCGGCGGAGCGCCTCCTGCGCGCCGACGCGGCCTGCCTCCTGCTGCGGGAGGGCGAGCACTGGTATTACGCGGACGACGCGGCCACCGGCCCTCCGGCCGACGGTGACGGCACTTCGGTCAGCGTCTTTCTCAGCAGTCTGGTCATGGAGCAGCGGCAGCCGGTGGCCATCGAGGACCTCCAGGCCGACCCGCGCATTCCCGCCGGGGTGCACCGCTTCCCCCGAACGCAAAGTGCCCTGATGGTGCCGGTCCGGCCGACGGACCCGGTGGGGGCCATCGGCGTCTACTGGGCCGAGCGGCACGCGGCGCGGGAGAACGAAACCCAGTTCCTGCAGGTCTTGGCCGATGCCACCTCGGGTGCCCTCGAGACCGTGCAGGC
Source organism: uncultured Rhodocyclaceae bacterium (assembly GCA_964479195.1). GTDB lineage: Bacteria > Pseudomonadota > Gammaproteobacteria > Burkholderiales > Rhodocyclaceae > Desulfobacillus. The sequence goes on along the minus strand of CAYZLI010000109.1, from coordinate 11,576 downwards.
CTATGCCTCGCTCGAAACGCGGGTCATGGAGCGCACGGCCGAACTGGAGCAGGAGGTGGCGGAGCGGCGCGAAGCGGAGCGCCGCCTGGAACTGGCCCTCAAGGCGGGGCGCATGGGCGTGTGGGAGTTCGACGTGCGCGATGGCCTCGTGCGCAGCAACGAGGAACAGTTGCGCATGCTCGGCTACCGGCCTGCGGACGTGCATACGGGCGCCGAATGGGCCAGGCTGATCCATCGCGCCGACCGGGCGACCGTGCTGGCGGGGCTGCGCGCCCTGGCCGAGGGGCGCCAGGCCGAGTACCGGGGCGAGTTCCGGCTGCGTACCAAGCCGGGAGCCTGGCATTGGATCCTGTCCCAGGCCATGGTCGCCGAGCGGGATGCGCGGGGCCGGGCGCTGCGCGTCATCGGCACCCACATGGACATCGACGGGCAGAAGCAGGCGCACCTGGCCCTGCGCGAAGCCCTGGCGGAGGCCGAGGCGAGGCGCCGCGTGCTCGATGCCCTGATGGAGCACATCCCGCTCGGCATCGCCATCGCCGACGCCGACGGGACGGTGCGCGCCGTCAGCCGCTACGGCCAGGAGATGATGCAATGCTCGGGCGAGCAGCTCGGCCACGTGTCCGATCTCTTGCAAGCCGGCTGGACGATCTGTCGCGCCGACGGCGTTACCCCCGCCGGTATCGACGAGTGGCCGCTGACGCGGGCGATGGCGAAGGGCGAGCGGATCCAGGAAGAGGAGTTGCTGGTCACGCGCCCGGGCGGCAGGCGGGTGCACATGCTGTGCACGGCGGCCCCCATACGCGACGCGCAAGGGCGCATCACGGGCGGCGTCGTTGCCTGGCAGGACATGTCCCAGCACAAGCGCGACGAACTCACCCTGCGCGACAGCGAGGAGCGCTTCCGGGCCACCTTCGAGCAGGCGGCGGTGGGCGTCGCCCATGTCTCCCCCAGCGGGCATTGGCTGCGGGTAAATGCCAAGCTGAGCCAGATGCTCGGCTACTCCTGCGAGGAGCTGCGCTATCGCACCACCCTCGACGTCACGCACCCCGACGACAAGACGATCGGGCAGGACGCTTACAAGCGGCTGTTCGCCGGCGAGATCGACAGCGCGACCTTCGAGAAACGCTATCTGAACCGCGACGGCACGGCGTTCTGGGCGCGCGCCACGGTGTCCTGCGCCTGTGACCTGTCGGGCGAGCCGAAATACACCATCGCCGTGATCGAGGACATCTCCGAGACCAGGACGCTCCAGGAGCGCATCCGCCAGTTGGCGCAGCACGACTCCCTGACCGGCCTGGCGAACCGGGCGCTGGTCCATGAGTTCGGCGAGCACCTGCTGGCCCGCGTGCGGCGCGGTCCCGGCGGGGCGGCCCTGCTGTTCATCGACCTGGACCGGTTCAAGCCGATCAACGACACCTACGGGCACAACTTGGGCGACGAGGTGTTGAAAGAGGTGGCGCGCCGCCTGCAAAAATGCGTGCGCGGCGAGGACGTCGTCGGCCGCCTCGGCGGCGACGAGTTCGTGGTGATGCTGGCGCACATGCACTCCGAGTCCGACGTGGTGAAGGCCGCCGGCCACATCCTCCATACTCTCGGCCAGCCCTATGGGGTGCGCGGGCTGGAGCTGGACGTCTCCCCGAGCATCGGCATCAGCCTGTTCCCGCACGACGGCAGCAGCGTCGACGAGCTGATCAAGAACGCGGACACGGCCATGTACCACGCCAAGAACAGCGGCCGCAACAGGATCCAGTTCTTCCGGCCGGACCTGGACGAGATCGCCCAGGAATCCCTGCGCATGGAGAGCCGGCTGCGGCACGCCCTGGAGGAAGGCGAGTTCGTGCTCCACTACCAGACCATCCACGATACGCAGACCGCGGCGGTGGTGGCGGCCGAGGCCTTCATCCGCTGGCCGGCCATGAGCGCCGATCCGGATCGCTTCCTGCCCTTGGCCGAGGCGGCGGGCTACGGCCAGGAGCTGGGCGGATGGGTGGTGCGGGAAGCCTGCCGGCAGCAGCGGGCGTGGCGGACGAAAGGCTTGCTCCTGGTTCCCGTGTCGGTCAACGTCTCGGCCGGGCAGTTCACCCAGAAGGGCTTTGCCGAAAGCGTGCGCGAGGCCGTCGGGCCGGCGGAAGCGGATCGGCGTGCCCTGTGCGTGGAAGTGCCCGAGTCGGCCGTGATGAAGGACGTGGAGCAGTCGGCGCGGACCCTGCGCGCGCTGCACGAGGCCGGCGTCGTCGTCGCCCTGTCCGGGTGCTCGGGCTGGAGTTCCCTCGGCCGGTTGCCCCTGGACATCCTGAAACTGCACCCGGCCATCGTCCGCAACGTGGGCCGCGATCGGGCCAGTGCGGCCATTGCCGATGCCATGATCGGCCTGGGCCGCTCGCTGGGCATGGAGCTGATCGCCGAAGGGGTCGAGTCGGCGGAGGTGGTCGACTTCCTGCGCGCCCGGGAATGCCGCAAGGGGCAGGGCTTTTATTTCAGCCGGCCCATGCCCGCGGACGAATTCGAAAGCGCTTGGCTGAAGGCGGCGTAGAAGAGCTCCGGGAAGCTCGGCGTAGGGCGCATTAGGCCGAAGGCCGTAATGCGCCGACCCTTCCGGCGCAATGCGCTGCGCCCTTCGCCAGGCTCAGGACAGGCTTATTGCGCCCTACAAGAGCTACAGGAGCTCCGGGAAGCGTTCCAGCCAGAGCCAGGAAATGGCCAGTTGCACCACCACCACCATGGCGGAACTGCCGGTGATGAAGCAGCCGGCGGCCGGGACGGCCAGCCCCATCAGCCCGTCGAACATACCCCCGAAGCTGAACCAGAGCATCGTCAGGGCGGCCCATTTCACCATGAATCCCGGCAGGTAGATGCGCATGGCCCGGTTGTGGCGGTAGTTCTGCTGGCGCTCCAGCCGGCTGCCGCGGGTGACGTCCCGGAAGTATTGGAACGGCCAGAGGAAGCGGTACAGCAGCCGCCAGAAGGGCTCGTGCCGGGTCGGTGGGTGGTGCGGGTGCATCGTCGTCGTCCTCCCGAGTGCCTGTTCCCCACCGTTAGAGTCGCCCGAGGCCCGGGTGTTGCGCCTTGCGCAGGATCAAAACACGCGCAGCAAGTTAAGCGCCGCAGGCGCGGCCGGAGCCAAAAAAAGGGGGCCGCAGCCCCCTTTTGGTGCGGAATCCTTTCCCGCTTATTCGACTTTGGCTTTGGCGCGCAGTTCGAGGATGTGCTTCTCGACGACCTTCTGCTGCAGGCGCTGCTGGATCTGCGGCTTCACCTCGTCGAGAGAGGGCTGCTTCATGGGCCGGGTGTCCTCCAGCAGGATGACGTGGTAGCCGAAATCCGTCTTGACGGGCTCGGCGGAGAACTTGCCCTTCTCCAGCTTGACGAGGGCGTCGGCGAAGGGCTTGACATAGCCCGCCGGATTGGCCCAGCCCAGGTCGCCGCCCCGGTCCTTCGAGCCGGGATCCTTGGACTGCTTGGCCAGCTCCTCGAACTTCTCGCCTTTCTGCAGCTTGGCGACGATGTCCTTGGCGTCGGCTTCCTTGTCCACCAGGACGTGGCGCGCCTTGTATTCCTTGTCGCCCATCGCCTGGGTGATGCCGTCGTACTCCTTCTTGATGTCGGCGTCCGTGACAGGGTGGCCTTTGATGTAGTCCTGGAGGTAGGCGCGGATGAGCAGGGCCTGGCGGGCGAGCTCGATCTGGTTGACCACCTCGGGCTTCTTGGCGAGGCCCTTCTTCACCGCCTCCTGGGTCATGATCTCGCGGCGGATCAGTTCCTCGCGCACCATCGCGCGCAGCTCCGGATTGTCGGGCGTGCCCTGGGCCTTCTGCTCGTTCAGCAGCGCCTCGGCGCGGGTCTTCGGAATCGCCACCCCGTTGACTGTGGCTAAGGAAGTAGCAGCGGGCTTGCCGGCCGGCTTGGCTTCCTCGGCCAGCACGGGGGCGTTGAGGAGCAGCCCGGCGAGGAGCAGGGCGGTGAGGCGGGGCAGGTGGCGGGTCATGGTGATTTCCTCGTGGTGGGGTTAATCGGCTTCTTCGGGCGTCTGGGCCTTGATGCCGAGCGCATGGATTTCCCTGCGCATCATGGGGCCCAGGGCGTCATAAATCAAGCGATGGCGCTCCAGCGTGCCCTTGCCCGCGAACTGCGCGCAGACGATGGTCATGCGGTAGTGGCCGCCGCCGCCCTTGGCGCCTTCGTGGCCGGCGTGCTTCGCGCTGTCGTCGATGATCTCCAGCCGCTGCGGCGCCAGCGTCGCGAGCCGCTCGCGCATGGCGTCGACCACATTCACGGCAGCACCTGCTTGAACGGTTTGACGACGCTGCGGGCGAATACGCCCTCGGCGACGTAGGGATCCGCCTGCATCCAGGCCTGCGCCTCGGCCAGCGAAGGGAATTCGGCGACGATCAGGCTGCCGGAAAAACCGGCCGGGCCCGGGTCGGGTGAGTCGATGGCGGGGCAGGGGCCGGCGAGCACCAGGCGGCCTTCGGCCTGCAGGGCCTTCAGTCGCGCGAGGTGGGCCGGACGGGCGGCGAGGCGCCGGTCCAGGCTGCCGGGCGCATCCTCGCCAATGAGGGCATAGAGCATCACTTCTCCTCGATATATTTGGACAGCATCACGCCCTGGGCGACGACGAAGGCGAGCATCAGGCCCATGCCGCCGAACAGCTTGAAATTGACCCAGGCGTCAGTGGAGAAGTTGAAGGCGACGAACAGGTTGGCCACGCCCATGAGGGCGAAGAAGCCGATCCAGCTCGCGTTGAGCCGGGCCCACACCGCCTCGGGCAGGGCGAGCTGCTCCTTCATCAGGCTGCGGATGAGGTTCTTTTTGAACAGCGTCGCGGAAACGAGGAGCGTCGTGCCGAACAGCCAGTAGAGCACGGTGGGCTTCCATTTGATGAAGGTCTCGTCGTGCAGGTAGAGCGTCGCCCCGCCGAACACGACGATGATGGCCAGGCTCACCCACAGCATGGTGTCCACCTTGCGATGGCGCAGCCACATCCAGCCAATCTGGACGAAGGTGGCGCCGATGGCCACGGCCGTCGCCACGTAGATGCCGGAAATCTTGTAGGCGAGGAAGAAAAGGATGACCGGGAAGAGGTCGAACAGGAACTTCATGTGCGGCGATTATGCCTTGTTGCTTCCCGGCCGTCCATCGCGCGCCTGGGGGGTATCCCCCCGTTCCCCGGTAGGGTTTTCCCGCTTCAGCTCGAGGGAGGCCGAGTTGATGCAGAAGCGCAGGCCCGTGGGCCGCGGCCCGTCCGGGAAGACGTGGCCCAGGTGGGCACCGCATTGGCTGCACAGGGCCTCGGTGCGGCGCATGAAGTGGCTGCGGTCCTCGGCCGTGGCGACGTTCGCCGGCTCGGACGGTTGCCAGAAGCTCGGCCAGCCGCTGCCCGAATCGAACTTGTGCTCGGAGCTGAACAGCACGGCGCCGCAGCACACGCAGCGATAGGTGCCCGTATCGTGGCAATCCCAGTATTCGCCGGTGAAGGCGGGCTCCGTGTCCTTTTCCTGGGTGATGCGGTACTGCCCTTCCGTGAGCTGGGCGCGCCACTCGGCTTCGCTCTTCGTGATCTTCATGTTCATGTCTCCGTCAGTCCGAGTAGGGCGCATTAGCCGCTTGCGGCGTTATGCGCCGGATGTCATTCGGCGCAATACGCTTCGCTATTGCGCCCTACGGGTCTTGCTCCGTCTTGTGGGCCGCCACAGGGCCAGCGGCGCGAGGGCGCAGCCCACGCCCAGGCTGCCGAAAGCGAGGCCCCAGGCCAGGGCGCTGTCCTTGCCGCCGGCCGCGTCCAGCACCATGCCGAAAGCCAGCGGGCCGAGGAAGCCGGCGCCGAAGCCCAAAAACGAATAGACCGCCAGGGCGGCGCCGCGTTTCCCGGGCGGGGCCGCCGCCACCAGGCCGGCGGTGAGGGCCGCCGAGTCGCCCATCACGGCGATGAAATGCAGGGCCATCAGGGCCAGGGTCAGCCACCAGGCCACGGGTGCCGAGAAGCCCGCGGCCCAGGCCAGCGTCGCCGAGGCGGCCATCACCGCCAGGATGTAGCGCTGGCGTCCAAGGCGGCCGGCCAGCTCGTTGCCGAGCACGCTGGCAGGGATGCCGAGCAGGTTGATTGCCGCCGCGGCCGTCGCTGCTCCCCAGGGGATGTCCGCCTGGGGCGACAGGGCATAGGCGAAGGCGATGAAGGCCACCATCCACGAGCGCAGGCCGAAGAGCTCCCAGCAGTGGGCGGCATAGCCCAGCACATAGCCGAGCATCGCCCGGTCGGCCAGCACCGGCCGCAGATCGAGCAGCGCCAATGGTGCGTGGGGCTGGGCGGGCGCCGCCGCCGCGGCGTCGTGCGCCGGCGGCGCCGGCGTCAGGGCGCGCAGCACGAGCAGGCCCGCCGCCAGCGGCCCCGCCGCGCAGAGGATGAAGGTCCATTGCCAGCCGAGCCAGGCGCTGAGCCCGCCGGCGATCAGCAGCGAGACGCTGGTGCCGATGCCGAAGGTGGCCGTGTAGAAGGCGACGAAGCGGCTTTGCAGCGGCCCGGCGACCCGGTCGGTGAGCGCCTTCAGCCCCGGCATGTAGGTGCCGGCCAGGCCGGCGCCGGCCAGGGCCTGGAAGAGGGCGCCGCTGGCCACGTCCCGGGCGAACAGCCCGAAGCCCAGCGTCCCCGCGGCGGCGAGCACGGTCGAGAAGAAATAGACGCGCCGCGCATCGATCCGGTCGGTGAGCCCGGAGAGCACCGGCACGGCGGCCATGTAGCCGGCGAAGAACACGCCGCCGATCAGCCCGGCCCCGGTGCCGCTCATGCCCCAGGCATCGCGCAGGGCGCCGAGCAGCGCCGGGTAGGTGGCGAAGCCCGTCATGCTGAGGACTTCCGCCAGGCAGAGCAGGGCGACGAGGCGGGCGTTGTTCGATTCCGATGGCAAGCGGGCGGTCATGACGCCGGCAGTATAATGGGTCGAGCCCCGCCGGCCGCGAAAGGCCGCGCCCACCCCCGATGAACGACGTACCCCCACCCCGCGAACACCCCGACAGCGAAGCCTGGCCCTTCTCGGCAACCCTCATCGCCTCCCTGGCGGTGGCGGCGACGGTGGGCGTGGCGATGGTGGCCTATGTCCTCGCCGTGGCGGGAGGCGAAATCCACGGCCGGCTGATCGCCGTGCTGCCGGTCTATTTCATCGCCGCCTTCTTCTCCGTCCTGGTCGTCTTCTGGGGCCTGCATGCCCTTGTCGTCTGGATCAGGCGGGAGCTGGGCGGCGGCATGGGCGCCCGCGAGCACGGCATCGTCGCGCTCGCCACCTTCCTCGTCGTCAGCCTCATCCATTACGCCCAGGGGCCGGCCGTGCAGCGGCTGCTGGAGGAGCGGGGCACCGAGGCCGTGCAGGCGGGCAGTTGTCCGGAGGGCGTCGAATGCCTGCCCGCCCGCGCGGCGGAGGAGCTGCGCGGGCTCCCCGCAGCCGAGCGCGGGCAGGTGGCCGGGAGGGGCCGGCTCACGGCGGAGAGCTTCGCCGCGCTGCTGCACGACCCGGAGCCCCGGGTGCGCACGGCGCTGGCCGGACGGCGGGATCTGCCCCGGGAACTGCTGGAGCGCCTGGCCGGGGACCGGGCGGCGGAGGTGCGCGAGGCGGCGGCGGGCTCGCCGCGTCTGTCCGACGAGGCCCTCAACCGCCTGGCCATCGACCGCGACGAGCGGGTGCGCCTGGCGGTGGCGCGCAACCGCCACGCACCGCCCACGGCGCTCGATCTCCTGGCGGGCGGCCCTTCCGGCGAGGTGCGCGCGCTGGTGGCGGCCCACCCCAACGCGAGCGAGCCGGTGCTGCAGCGGTTGCTGGGGCGCGAAGACGGGGCGGCGAAGATGGCGGCGGAGCGGTTGCGGAGGGGGAAAGTACGTTAGCGCCGATGCAGGCGTAGGGCGCATTAGCCGCGTAGCGGCGTAATGCGCCGAATGTATCCGGCGCAATGCGCTGCGCCCTTCGCCAGGCTCAGGACAGGCTTATTGCGCCCTACGCGACTGCGCCGTTAATGCAGATGCGCTGGCGCCGGCGCGCTGTCCTCGGGCAGTTCGGCGTGGGAGGTCTCGCCCTCGGGTGTCGGGTACACGGGCATGCCGCAGTCGTCGCAGAACTCCAGGGGGAAGCGGTGCTCCAGGGCCAGCACGGCGCCCACGCCCGTCTCGTCCAGCACCGCCTCGATCTGGGCGACCGCGTCGGTGGATTCGTCCTCGGCGCCGAGCAGCGGCCAGACCACGCCATGCACCACATCGCTGGAATTGCGCAGCGTGAAGCCGACGCGGTACTCCTCCAGGCGCTGGTCGAAGAAGGGCGCCACCACGGCGCGCAGCTCCTGGGCCGGCACGCCGAGCGTCGTCTGCAGGAACGCGACCGCCGCCCGCAGGGAATAGGTGCGCAGCCCCTGGTCGGCGCTGCGGCAGGCGCCGTGGTAGGCCTCGGGCAGGAGCAGCTCGTAGGCGCAGCCGGCGAACAGCGGCTGCAGGGCGGCCGCGCCCTGGGACAGCCATTGGGCCGTCGCCTGTTCGCGGGAGCTGTCCTCCTCCTGCCAGCGGAAAAGCGCCCCACCCCGGGGTGCGACGGCGGCGCCGACGAGATAGCGAGTGTCGGAAATGAAGCGCGTCGTCTCCGGCAGTTGGCGGGGATCGATGTGCAGCTCCTTGCCGTCCACGGCCAGCTTGGCGAGCTGGTTGGCCAGGCGATAGGTCTCGGCGAAGCCGCGGGGCAACTGGTCCGGGCTGTAGAGGAAATCGGCCAGGGCCAGCTTCGTGCCCGCCGCCAGCACGTGGGCCTGGAGCTGCACCCGGGCCGCCGCCAGCACGGCCGCCGGCAGGGGACCGGCGGGGATGCTGAAGCGGGACCAGGCCAGGGCCGGCGCGGCGAACATGACGACGTCGAATTCCCCCCCGTCGGCCTTCAGGCTGCCGCCCTCGGCGCGGGACTCGATCATGTCGGCCAGCTCGTCGTAGGCGCGCCCGTCGGCCTCGTGCAGATGCTCGAGGGCGGCGTTGAGTGCCTCCTCGTTGCCGGTGCGCAGCAGGCGGTCGATGGATTCCGCCAGGCGCGCCTCCCAGAAGGCATCCTCGACGCGGCTGCCCGAGGCGGCCAGCCCCCCGGCCAGCCGGGCCAGTTGCTCGGTATCGCGGTTCATGCCGCCGCGGCGGGCAAAACGGGATCTTTTCATGGCGTCAAGGAAGGGGCGGGATGCAACTATTGTAGTGCCCGGCGTGGCGGGCGGTAAAACGGAATATCGGTGCGGAAGCCCGCGTTGTCATTCCCGCGCAGGCGGGAATCCAGCGACTCCGGCAACGCCACTGGATCCCCGCGGGAGCCTGCCCTCGACCCGATCGGGGGCGGGGATGACGGGGAACGCTCAATAGCCGCCGTAGGAGCGGCGCTTCGCGCCGGCCGGGGCAGGGCGTTCGCTCCGGCGCGGCGCGCCATCGCGCCGATCGCCGAAAGCCGGCGCGGCGCGGTCGCTGCGGCCGTAGCCGCTCTTGCCTTGCGTGCCGTACCCGCCCTTGCCGGCATAACCGGCGCCGCTGCCCCTGGGAGCGGAAACGCGGCGCTTGTCGCCATAGCCCTCCGGGCGCGGCCGGGCCTTGGGCTCCAGCCCCGGGATGACGCCGACCCGGATGGCCTGGGCCGTGTAGCGCTCGATTTCGCGCACTTGGCGCTTCTCAAAATGGGCCACCAGGCTGACGGCCACGCCCTCCCGCCCGGCGCGGCCCGTGCGGCCGATGCGGTGCACGTAGTCCTCGGCCTGGCGCGGCAGGTCGAAATTGATGACATGGCTGATGCCCGGCACGTCGATGCCGCGGGCGGCCACGTCCGTGGCCACCAGCACGCGGGTGCGGCCCTGGCGCAGCCCGTCCAGGGTGCGGTTGCGCTCGCGCTGGTTCATGTCCCCGTGTAGGGCGTCGGCGGCGAAGCCTTCGCCGCGCAGTTGCACGGCCAGGTCGTCGGCGGCCCTCTTGGTGGAGGTGAACACCACGGCCTGGGTCAGGTCCACGTCGCGCAGCAGGTGGTCGAGCAGGCGCGATTTGTGGGAGAAGTCGTCGGCGAAGAGGATGTGCTGGGCGATCTTCGCCTTGTGTTCGGGCGCGGTGGCGATCTCGATGCGCTGGGCGTCGTCGGTGACGCGCTGCGCGAGGCGCCCGACCACGCCGTCCAGGGTGGCGGAGAAGAGCAGGGTCTGCCGGGTCGCCGGCGTGCGGGCGATGATGGCCTCGATGTCTTCGATGAAGCCCATGTCCAGCATGCGGTCGGCCTCGTCCAGGATCAGCGTCTCCAGGCGCGAGAAGTCGATGCGGCCGCGCTCCAGGTGGTCGATGAGGCGCCCCGGCGTGGCGACGACCACGTCGACGGGCTGCGACAGCAGCTTGAGCTGGATGTGGAAGGGGGCGCCGCCGACGATGGACACGCAGCGCAGGCGCCGCACGAACTTGCCGTAGGTGTCGGCGGCCTTGGTCACCTGCTGCGCCAGTTCGCGGGTGGGCGTCAGCACCAGCACGCGCGGGCCGCGGCCCTCGGCCTTGGCCGGCGCGGCCAGGCGGTGCAGGCAGGGCAGCATGAAGGCCGCCGTCTTGCCGCTGCCCGTCTGGGAGGAGACGAGGAGGTCGCCGCCTTCGAGCGCGGCGGGAATCGCCTGCGCCTGCACGGCGGTGGGTTCGGTGTAGCCGCTGGCCTCGACGGCCTTGACGATATGGGGGTTCAAACCGAGTTTGGCGAAAGCCATCGCTCTTTCCTTTTCTAATGGATAGGCGCCGCGTTCAATGCGGGCGCGGAATCACCGGCGCCAACCGAAAACTGCCAACGCCGTTCGAAAGAGAAAGGCCCGGGGAGAGGTCAGGGACGGAGACTGTGTGTGGAATACAGTCTTTGGGAACATGAGCCCGCGGTGGATTGATTGCGGGCTGGAGAAAACCCCTGGGTTTCAGTGGAGGCTAACCTTCAGGCTATGCCGTAACTAAAACACCGGCTGCTGCATTGCACGGCGCGGATTATACAGGCATGGAGCGATTGCGCCAGGAAATCTTTTCCCCGGTGGCCGGGTAGGTCAGGCCGCCCGCCGCGCCCGCCCGGCGTGGCCGCCGTCACGCTTCTTCGGGCCATCGGCGGGAGACCGGGCCGCCCGTGCCACCTTCACGCCGGGCACCGGCTTGATCGTCAGGCCGACGCGCATCCCGGCGCGGGTTGCCATGTTCACCAGCGCATCGAGGCTGAATTCACCGATCTTTCCCTTGAGCAACTGATTCAGCCGGGGTTGGGTGATACCGAGCGCCTGCGCTGCTTTCGCCTGGGTGAGGCCGCTGGCCTTGTACCAGCGCTCGACGGCCATCATGGTCTGGGAGCGCAGCAGCAGGTTTTGCGCCTCCTCCGCATCGAAGCCCAGATCGGCCAAGACGTTGCCGCTGCCTTGGGTCATGGTCAGTTTGCTCATTTGCGCTTCCTCTCGTTCAGCAGCTCTCGATATCGCCTGTTGGCCAGGTCGATGTCCGCTTTTGGCGTGCGCCGGGTCTTCTTCACGAAGGCGTGCACGACATAGACCGCCTCGGCGAACTTGGCGACGTACAGCACCCGGTAGCCCGT
>CAYZLI010000108.1:1244-13569 GCA_964479195.1 uncultured Rhodocyclaceae bacterium | reverse complement strand
GGCTTGACCTCGAGCACGAACTGGTTGTCGCTCTGGTAGGCGTTGTGCTCCCACAGCCCCTTCGGGGTGATGGTCATGCGCACGTTCTCGCCCTGGGGCAGGGTGCTCACGGCCGTCACCGGCGTCGCGAAATCGGTCACATCCAGCTTGCGCCGGAGGTTTTCCGGCAGGGAGGCCTTGAGGAAATCGACCACCAGGTTCGAGCCCTGCTGGCGGATGTCGATGCCCACGTTGGCTTCCGACAGATCGACGACGATGCGCCCCTCGCCGCCCTTGCCGCGGCGGAAATTGATGTCGCGCAGGCTCGCCGCGGCCGCCGAAGGCTTGGTCTCGGCGAAGCGCTCGGCCGCCGGCGCCGCCGCGGCGGCGCCGGCGGCCTCGCCGGCCAGGGTAATGAGGAGGTCCTTGCCCTCGACGCGGGTTTCCACCTGCCGCATCTGGCGCAGATTGAGCACGACCCGCGTGCGCTCGCCCACCTGGACGATGTTGATGCTGCGCAGGTCCCCTTCGTTCACGGCCTGGGCGCTGCGGCCCAGCGCGTTGCCGGTGCCGGGGAAGTCGAAGGCGATGCGCGGCGGACTGGCGACGCTGAAGCTGCCCGGCACGGCGGCGAGCGGCTGGGCGGTGGTCAGCTTGACGAGAACGCTGCCCCCCTGCTGGCTGACCACCAGGTTCTCGATGCTGTTCTGCGACCTCGCCCCGCCATCCTTCTCGGCGCCCTGCGCCCAGGCGGCCGCGGCGAGCAATCCCGCGAGCAGGATCAGTTGCCGGAAAAATACGGTTCTCCCCAACATTTTCTTTCCTCCTACCGCTTTTCTTGCAACTGCAAGGTGCTGGTCCGCTCCGCGTAGTCGCCCAGCGCGTCGGCGACCAGCTCCCGCAGTGCGATCTCGTTCTCGCCGATACTGGTGATGATGCCGAAGTTCTGTCCCATGTAATTGCCGATCTTCACCTGGTAGACGTTGTTGTCCGCCTGGATGAGGGCATGGACCAGCTTCGCCTTGCGGATGGTGCCGATCATCTTCAGGGACTCCAGGGGATAGGCCTCGAGGGGTTCCTTGCGGCGGTTGAAATCCGGCTGGACGCCGCCGCCCCCGCCGGACTTCCTCTCCGGCTCGATCTTGGCGGGCCGGAAGGGATCGACCAGTTCCATGGTCTCGTAGGCCACCGGCGGAAAAGGCTTGATTTCCGGCAGGGGCGGAACCCGGCTCTTGAAATCCCGGGTGGCCTCCTTCATCCACTGCTTGAGGTCCTGGTGCTCCTCCCCGTCACAGGCCGCCAGGCCGAGGCAGGCGATGAGTATGAGGGTCCGCTTCATTTCTTCGCGCCCTTCGCCTTGGCTTTTTCCTGCCTCTGCTTCGCCAGTTCCTCCTCGTCCAGATAACGGTAGGTCATGGCCGTGGCCTCGAGCTTGAGTTGCTGGTCCTTGGCCGCATCCACGGACAGGTTCGTCAGCGCCACGATGCGCGAGAGCTTGGCGATATCCCCGGCGAAGGCGCCGAGATCGTGATAGCTGCCGGTGACCGCCACGGAAATCGGCAGCTCGGCATAGAAATCCTTCTGCGCCTCGACTCCGGGCTTGAAGTATTCGAACTGCAGGCCGCGGCCCAGGCCCGCCTGGTTGATGTCGATCAGCAGCGCTTCCATCTCGGACTTGTTGGGCAACTGCTTGAGCAGCGCCCCGAAGGCCTTGTCGATTTCCGCCAGTTGCTTGCGGTACTCCTCGAGATTGATCGCCTGCTTCTTCTTGCCCAGGTATTCCTCCTTGAGCTTGGCCTCCTCCTGCTCCCTGGCGTCGAGGACCGCCTGCTGCTCGTTCCAGTCGAACCACCAGCCGGCCGCGAGCAGGGCGACGAAGACGCCCAGCAGGGCGGCCGCCCGCGGCAGGACCGGCCAGGTGCCGACGTCCTTCGGATCGAGGTCCTTGAACTCCGCCACCCAGGCCTTGAGGTCGACCTTGGGCAAGGCGGGCAGCTTGGGCAGGTTGGGCTTCTTCACGCTTTGCCGCCCTGCTTGGCCGGTTTGCCGCCGTCCGCTTCGCCCGCGACGCGGGTAATGGTCACGTTCAGGCTGAACTCCGACAGGCGGCGGTTGTTCAGGGTGGTGGCCTTGATCTCCACCAGGTCGGGCCGCTCCAGCAGCGGCGAGGCCTCCAGGTTGCGCATCAGGGTGGACACGCGGGCATTGGACTGGGCATAGCCCATGAGCGCGATCTTCTGCCCGGTCTGCTTCAGCGACTTCAGGTAGATGCCCGTGGGCACCTGGCGCGCCAGTTCGTTGAACAGGAGCACCGACTCGGCCCGGTTGCCCTGCAGCGACTCGATGACGCGCTTGCGCGAGAGCAGGGCGTCGGTCTGCTCCTTGAGGCGCTTGATCTCGTCGATCTCCTTGTCCAGGACGGCGATCTCCCTCTTGAGGAAGTCGTTCTTGCTCTCCTGTTGGGCGATGTAGCCGGAGTTGATCCCATGCACCAGGACCACGATCAGCCCGCCGAGCACGGCGATCAGCCCGGTCATGGCGTAGAACTGCTGGCGGCGCGCCTTGCGCTTCTCTTCGCGGTGGGGAAGAAGGTTGATGCGGATCACTCGTCGAACCTCCGCAGCGCGAGTCCGCAGGCGACCATCAGGGAGGGGGCGTCCGTGGCGAGGTTCTTCGCCCGGATGCGCTGGGACAGTGCCATGCCGGCGAAGGGGTTGGCGACCATGGTGGCCACCTGGCTGCGGCCGCTCACCACCTCGTCGATGCCCTGGATCACGGCACAGCCGCCGGCCAGCACGATGTGGTCCACCTGGTTGTACTGGGTCGAGGTGAAGAAGAACTGCAGCGCCCGCGACACTTCCAGCGCCAGGTTGTCCATGAAGGGCCGCAGCAGTTCGGCTTCATAGTTCTCCGGCAGGCTGCCGCCGCGCTTGCCCGCCTCCGCCTCTTCCTGGTTCATGCCGTACTGGCGCATGATGTCCTGGGTCAGCTGGCCGCCGCCGAAGGCCTGCTCCCGCGCATACACCGGCTGGTCGTTGCGCAGCACGGTCACGTTCATGACGTTGGCACCGACATCGACCAGGGCGATGATGCGGTTGCGGCCGCCGTCGGGAAGCTGTTTCTCGACCAGCTCGAAGGCAGCCTGGGCGGCGTAGGATTCCACGTCCATCACCAGCGGCTTCAGCCCGGCGGCTTCGGCGACCGCGACGCGGTCCTCCACCTTTTCCTTGCGCGACGCGGCGATCAGCACCTCGACTTCCTCCGGGCTGCTCGGCGCCGGCCCGACGATCTGGAAGTCGAGATTCACCTCGTCCAGGGCGAAGGGGATGTACTGGTTCGCCTCGGACTCGACCAGGACCTCCAGCTCGCGCTCGCGCTGGCCGGCCGGAACGATGATCTTCTTGGTGATGACGGCCGCCGCCGGCAGGGCCATGGCCACATACTTGGTCGGGGTGCCCAGGCGCTTCCAGGCGCGCTTGGCGGATTCCGCCACCGCTTCCAGGTGGGCGATGTTGCCGTCCACGACGGCGTCCCGGGGCAGTGCCTCAATGGCGTAGCGCTCGATCCGGTAGCTCCCCTTCACGGGCTCGGACAGCTCGACCATCTTCACCGAGGACGAGCTGATGTCGAGCCCGAGCAGGGCACGCGCCTTCGGGTTGAAGATGGAGAGGTCGATCTGCAAGGAAAGTCCTTTTTATTCTCGCAGTTAGGCGCAATACGGATAATTTACATTAAATCCTAGCAACAACCGTAGCACGTGTAAAGTCTTTTTTCCATGCGGGGTGTCGTCACAGCCCGACACTCCGGGAGTGCAAAATTACCGGCCGAAGGTATAAAGTTGCACTCCGGCCGCAGCGCCCCGATTCGGACTTTGAACTTCCCACTTTGAGCGCGGTCCGCGATAATGCCGCGCTTCCCTATGGCCTCGCATCCTTCCCACCTCACCGCCCTGCGCTGGATCGCCTATCCGGTGCTGTTGCTCGTCGGCACCGCCCTCATGGCGGCTGCCCTGCTCGGCATCGTCTTCGTCCTCGCCTATCCCCAGTTGCCCTCGCTGGAGGCGCTGACCGAATACCAGCCGAAGATCCCCCTGCGGGTCTATACGGCCGACGGCCACCTGATCGGCGAATTCGGCGAGGAGCGGCGCGCCCTGGTCGCCATCCAGGAAGTGCCGTCGGTGATGAAGCAGGCCATCCTGGCCGCCGAGGACGAGCGCTTCTACCAGCACCCCGGGGTGGATACGCTGGGCGTGCTGCGCGCCGCCTGGGCCAACTTCACCAGCGGCGGCAAGCGCCAGGGCGCCAGCACCATCACCATGCAGGTGGCGCGCAACTTCTTCCTGTCGAGCGAAAAGACCCTGTCGCGCAAGATCTACGAGGCGCTGCTCGCCTTCAAGATCGAGAACAACCTCTCGAAGGACCAGATCCTCGAGATCTACATCAACCAGATCTACCTCGGCCAGCGCGCCTACGGCTTCGCCGCCGCGGCCCAGATCTATTTCGGCAAGCACCTGAAGGACGTCAGCCCGGCGGAAGCGGCGATGCTCGCCGGGCTGCCCAAGGCCCCCTCCAGCTACAACCCCGTGGCCAACCCCAAGCGCGCCAAGCAGCGCCAGCTCTACGTGCTGCGCCGCATGCGCGAACTGGGCTGGCTCGACGAGGAGCAACTGGCCCAGGCCCAGCAGGAGGTGCTGCACGTCAAGCGCGACGTGAACGACTTCGCCGTCAAGGCGGATTACGTCGCCGAGATGGCCCGGCAGATCGCCTACGAGCGCTTCCAGGAGGAAACCTACACCCGGGGGCTGCGCGTCATCACCACCATCACCAAGGCCGACCAGGAGGCCGCCTACGCCAGCCTGCGCCGGGGCGTGCTCGACTATGACCGCCGCCATGGCTACCGCGGCGCCGAAGGCTACGCGGACCTGGGCGAGGTCGCCGCGGCGGATCTCGACGAGGCCCTGGAAGAAGCCCTGCAGGACGAGGTGGATTCCGACGACCTGCTCGCCGCGGTGGTGGTCGAGGCCGGCCCCAAGCTGGTCCGCGCCTATCGGCGCGGCGGCGAGACGGTGGCCATCAGCGGCGAGGGCCTCAAGTTCGCCCAGAAGATGCTCGACGACAAGGCGCCGGCCAACAAGCGGCTGCGCCGCGGCGCCATCATCCACGTGCAGAAGGACTCGAAGGACGACAAGGGCGGCCGCGCGCAGATTGCCCAACTGCCCGAGATCGAAGCGGCCTTCATCGCCGCCAGCCCGGTGGACGGCGCCGTCCGGGCGCTGGTGGGCGGCTTCGACTTCAACCGCAACAAGTTCAACCACGTCACCCAGGCCTGGCGCCAGCCGGGCTCCAGCTTCAAGCCTTTCATCTATTCCGCCGCGCTGGAAAAGGGCTACACGCCGGCGTCCGTCGTTCCCGACGAGCCGCTCGTCGTCTCCGCCGAGGAGACCGGCAGCCAGGCCTGGGAGCCGCGCAACTACGACGGCAAGTACGAAGGCCCGATGCCCCTGCGCACGGCCCTGGCCAAGTCCAAGAACCTGGTGTCGGTCCGCATCCTGAAGTCCATCGGCCCCCAGTACGCCCAGGATTACGTCACCCGCTTCGGCTTCGAGGCCGAGAAGAACCCGCCCTACCTGACCCTGGCCCTCGGGGCGGGCGCGGTCACCCCCTGGCAACACCTGGCCGGCTATGCGGTCTTCGCCAACGGCGGCTACCGCATCCAGCCCTACGTGGTGAAACAGATCCTGGACGACAAGGGCAACGTGCTGGCCCAGGCCGAACCCGCGCTCGCCGGCGATGAGAGCCTGCGCGTCATCGACCCGCGCAATGCCTATCTCATGGACAGCATGATGCACGACGTGGTGCGCCGGGGCACGGCCACCCGCGCACTCCAGTTGAAGCGCGGCGACCTGGCCGGCAAGACCGGCACCACCAACGACTTCGTGGATGCCTGGTTCTGCGGCTACCAGCCGACCCTGGTGGGCATCGCCTGGATCGGCTTCGACCAGCCGAAGAAGCTGGGCAACGGCGAGACGGGCGGCTTCGCCGCGCTGCCGATCTGGATGGCCTACATGGAGAAGGCCCTGAAGAACGTGCCGGAGTCCCACATGGACACGCCCGAGGGCCTGATCGCCGTCAGCGTGCCTGCCGACGGCCCGGCGGGCAACACCACGGAGCTCATCTATCGGGAGAGCCTGCCGCCGCCGCAGCCGGTGCCGGCCGAGCCCGCCGCGGCGCCCCTCACGCCGGCCGCCTTGGGCCCCTCAGGCTGACAGGGTGACCGGCTCGCCCGCCTGCCCGGTGGCCAGGCGGGAGAGGGCCTCGAACAGTTCGAGGCCATCGCGGGTGCCGACCCAGCGGCCCGCATCGAAGCGGAAATGGAAGCCACCGGATTTCGCCGCCACCCAGATTTCCCGGGCCGCGGCGTGGCGGTTGATGATGATCTTGCTGCCGTCGTCGAACTCCAGCTCCAGCACCCCGCCCGGCTGCAGCTCGTAGTCGATGTCCGCGCCGCAGGCATCGAGGGCGCGCTCGATGGCCGCCAGGGCCGCTTCGGCCCGGGTGTTGAATTCGGTCTCTTCCATCTCGGTCCTTCCGCCTTCTGATAACATCTGAATTTTGCGCAGAAACCATGCGTCATTCCGCATTTCTTCCCGCATTGATTCTCGGTCTCGCCGGCGCCCTGGCCGCCTGCGGCACCCGAGGCCCGCTGGTGCTCCCGCCCAAGCCGGCGCCGGCGACCCAGCCGGCCCCGCCCACGCCCCCGGCCGATGATAGCAAAGCGGGTAACGGAGCCGGCCAATGAGCGCCCGGCGCCGGGCCGCCCCAAGCGGGGCGCAGCGTTCTGCCCCGAGCGCAGCGAGCCACCGTCACCCCCTTCCCCGGGAAGGGGGGCGGGGGGAAGGCCAACACTTCTCCTATCGGGACGGCACCCTCTGGGCCGAGGACGTGCCCCTTGCCGACATCGCCGAACGCCACGGCACGCCCTGCTACGTCTATTCCCGCGCCGCCCTGCTGGAGCGCTTCGACGCGTTCCGCGCCGCCCTCGCCGGCCGCGACGCGCTGGTGTGCTACGCGGTCAAGGCCAATTCCAGCCTCGCCATCCTCAACCTCTTCGCCCGCGCCGGGGCCGGCTTCGACATCGTCTCCGGGGGCGAGCTGGCCCGGGTTCTGGCCGCTGGCGGCGATGCCGCCCAGGTGGTGTTCTCCGGTGTGGGCAAGACCGCCGAGGAGATGCGCCAGGCCCTGGCCAACCGCATCTTCTGCTTCAACGTGGAGTCGGCCGAGGAACTGGAGCGGCTCAACGCGGTCGCCGGCGAGGCCGGCAAGCGGGCGCCGATCGCCCTGCGGGTCAATCCGGACGTGGACCCGAAGACCCACCCCTATATCTCCACCGGCCTGCGCAGCAACAAGTTCGGGGTGGCCTACGAGGAGGCGCCGGCCCTCTACCGGCGGGCCCGCGGCCTGGCGAACCTGGAGATCGCCGGCATCGCCTGCCACATCGGCTCCCAGTTGCTGGACCCCGCCCCGGCGGCGGAGGCGGCCGGGAAGATCCTCGATCTGGCCGACCGCCTCGCCGCCGCGGGCATCGCCCTGCGCCACCTGGACCTGGGCGGCGGCCTGGGCATCCGCTACCACGACGAGACCCCGCCGAGCGTCGCCCAATACCTGGCGCCGCTGCTCGCCCGGCTGGCCGGCCGCCGGGAGAAGATCCTCTTCGAGCCGGGCCGGGCCCTGGTGGGCAACGCCGGGCTGCTGCTCACGCGCATCGAGTACCTCAAGCACGGCGAGGAGAAGAACTTCGCCATCGTCGATGCGGCCATGAACGACCTCATGCGCCCGGCCCTCTACGACGCCTGGCACGACATCCTGCCCGTGCGCCGCCGCGCGGCCCCCGAGGCGGTCTATGAGATCGTCGGGCCGGTGTGCGAATCGGGGGATTTCCTCGGCCACGGCCGCCGCCTCGCCGTGGCTTCCGGCGACCTGCTCGCCGTGATGTCCGCCGGCGCCTATGGCATGAGCATGAGCTCCAACTACAACACGCGGCCCCGCGCGGCGGAGGTGATCGTCGACGGCCGCCGCGCCGTGCTGGTGCGTCGGCGGGAGAGCGCCGAGCAGCTTTTCGCGCTGGAAAGCGTTCCGGAGTAAGGCGTGTCCATGGCTGCGATGAACCGACTCGCCCCGCTCACCCTCGTCGCCCTGGTCGCCGCCGCGGCCCTGGCCGGCTGCGACCGCCAGGCGGAGGGGAAGAAGGCCGTCGCGCCGCCCCCGACGCTGATCACCGTCACCCAGGCCAAGGCCGGCCCGCTGGAAGTCGCCGAGGAGACGCTGGGCAGCCTCGAAGCGGTGATCGATCCCAAGCTGGGCGCGGAGGTCGCCGGGCGGGTGCTGCGGGTGCTCGCCGGCTCGGGCAAGGCGGTGAAGAAGGGCGAGCTGCTGGCGGTCATCGACGACGCCGACATCGTCCTGCAGCACCGCGCCGACACGGCCGACGTGAAGCGGCTCGAAGCCCTGCTCGCCCAGCAGGAGCGGCTGGTGGAGCGCCAGGGACAGTTGGTGGGCAAGGGCTTCCTCTCCTCCAATGCCGCCGAGGACAGCCGCGCCCAGCGCGACGCCCTACGCAGCCAGCTCGCCGCCACCCGCGCCCACGCCGACGCGAGCCGGCGCAACCTGGGCAAGGCGCAGGTCGTCGCGCCCTTCGACGGCGTGGTCGAGGTGACCATCGCCGCCGTGGGCGACTACGTCAAGGTGGGCGATCCGCTGTTTCATTTCGTCTCCAGCAAGCGGCTGCGCGCCCACCTGCCTTTCCCCGAATCCGCCGCCCCGCGCCTGAAAAAGGGCCTCCCCGTGCGCCTCAGCTCGCCGCTGGCGCCGGGCAAGGAGATCACCGGCGCGGTGAGCGACATCAAGCCGTCCCTGTCCGAAACCAGCCGCGCCCTGGACGTGATCGTGGACATCGAGAACGACGGCAGCTTCCGCAGCGGCGGCACGGTCAACGCCGCCGTCATCGTCGCCACGAAGGAGAACGCCGTGCTGGTGCCCGAGCAGAGCGTGGTGCTGCGCCCGGCGGGCAAGGTGGTCTATGTGGTCGCCGCGGGCCAGGCGAGCCAGCGCACCGTGGACACCGGCGCCAAGCGCGCCGGCTTCGTGGAAATCGTCCAGGGGCTGCAGCCGGGCGAGACCGTGGCGCTGGACGGCGCCGGCTTTCTCACCAACGGCGCCCCGGTAACGGTCAAGCAGTGAATCTCCCCGAGCTTTCCATCAAGCGCCACGTCCTGGCCTGGATGCTCAGCGGCGCGCTGGTGCTGTTCGGCATCATCAGCTACGGGCGGATCGGCATGGACCGCTTCCCCTACGTGGAGTTTCCAGTCATCTCCGTCACCACGGTGGTGAAGGGGGCCAACCCGGACATCGTCGACTCCAGCGTCACCAACGTGGTCGAGACCTCGATCAACACGGTGCCCGGCATCGAGCACATCCAGTCCACCTCCTCGCCCGGCGTCTCCCAGATCAACATCACCTTCGCCCTGGAGAAGGACATCGACATCGCCTTCAACGAGGTGCAGGCGAAGGTGAACCAGGTGCTGCGCCGGCTGCCCGACGAGGCCGACCCGCCCGTGGTGGCCAAGGTGGAGACCAACACCCAGCCCATCATGTGGCTGGCGCTGCAGGGCGACCGCACCCAGCAGCAGCTCAACCAGTACGCCGCCAACGTCGTCAAGAAGCGGCTGGAGACCGTCGACGGGGTGGGCGAGGTGCGCCTCGGCGGCCGGCGCGACCGCACGATCCGGGTGAACCTGCGGCCGGACCGCATGACGGCCCACGGCATCACCGCCCAGGACATCAACGACGCCTTCGCCCGCGAGCACGTGCAGCTCGCCGGCGGCTTCGTCGTCGGCAAGGCCACGGAAAGCCTGGTCAAGCTCGACCTGGAGTTCCACCGCGTCGACCACTTGGCGCAGATGATCGTCGGCTACAAGGACAAGGCCGCCATCCGCCTGGCGGACATCGCCGAGGTCGAGGACGGCCTGGCCGACAACCGGCAACTGGCCCGCTTCAACGGCGAGGGGACCGTCGGCTTGGGCATGGTCAAGGTGGCCAACACCAACACGGTGGAGATCGTCGACAAGATCAAGGCCCGGCTGGACAACGAGATCCGCCCGCAACTGCCGCCGGGGCTGCGCCTCACCGTCGTCTCCAACGACGCCGTGTTCATCCAGGAGATCGTCGCCTCCCTCAAGGAGCACCTGGTGCAGGGCACCATCCTCGCCGCCCTGGTCGTGTGGTTCTTCCTGCGCTCGGTGCGCTCCACGCTGATCATCTCCCTGGCCATCCCGGTGTCCCTCATGGGGGCCATCGCCGTCATCTATTTCTTCGGCTTCACCCTCAACTCCCTCACCATGCTGGCCCTGCTGCTGCTGATCGGCGTGGTGGTGGACGACGCCATCGTCGTGCTGGAGAACATCTTCCGCCACCGGGAAGAGATCGATGCCGACCCCGTCGCCGCGGCGGTCAACGGCAGCCGCGAAGTGGTCTTCGCCGTCATCGCCGCGACGCTCTCCCTGGTGTCGATCTTCGCCCCGGTGATCTTCATGAGCGGCATCATCGGCCAGTTCTTCCGCTCCTTCGCCGTGGTCGTCACCTTCGGCGTGCTGGTCTCGCTCTTCGTCTCGCTGACCCTGACGCCCATGCTCTGCTCCCGCTACCTCAAGGTGCAGAAGCAGCATGGCCGGCTCTATCACCTGCTGGACGCCTTCTTCGCCGGGATGGAGCGCGCCTACCGCCGGCTGCTCGACACGGCGCTGCGGCATCGCTGGCAGGTGGTCCTGCTCACCCTCCTGGCCGTGGGCTCCAGCGCCTTCTTCTTCGCCCAGATCGGCAAGGGCTTCGCGCCGGACCAGGACGAGGGCCGCTTCCTGGTGCGGCTGCGCACCCCGCTCGGTTCCAGCATCGAGTACACCGACACCCGGCTGCGCATGGTCGAGGAGATCCTCGCCCGGCACAAGGAGATCGTCACGGAGTTCGCCCTGGTCGGCTTCGGCTCGGCGGGCCAGGTGAACCAGGGCCTGGTGGTGGTGCGCATGGCGCCGCGCGACCAGCGCAGCGTCAAGCAGCAGGAAATCCTGCCGGTGATCCGCCAGGAGCTCACCGCCATCCCCGGGGCGCTGGCCTTCGCCGCCCCCTACCCCCTGGTCGGCGGCCAGCGCGGCGAGCCGCTGCAGTTCGTGCTGGTGGGCGAGAACCTGCAGGACATCGGCCGCCTGACGGCCGAGCTGCGGGAAAGACTGGCCGCCGAACCGGGCATCGGCCGCCTCGACACGGACCTGCAGCTCAACCTGCCGCAGCTCGTCTTCCAGCCGGACCGCACGCGCATCGCCGCGGCCAACCTGAGCTCCCGGGACGTGGCCCTGGCGGTGAACATGCTCACCGGCGGCGTGGACATCGCCAAGTTCAACGACGAGTCGGGCGACGGGCAGCGCTACGACATCCGGGTCAAGGCCCGCGAGGGCGAATTCACCCAGCCCGCGGACCTGTCGAAGATCTTCCTGCGCTCGAAAGACGGCAAGCTGGTGCGGCTCGACTCGGTGGCCAGCTTCGCCGAGCGCCTCGGGCCGGCCGTCATCGTCCGCTTCGACCTGCAGTACGCCGCCACCTTCTTCGCCACGCCGACGGTCCCCCTGGGCGATGCCGTGGCCAAGGTGCGCCAGATCGCCGCCGGGCTCCTGCCCGCCGGCTACCAGGTGAAGTTCATCGGCCAGGCCGAGGAGTTCGGCAAGACGATGAACTCCATGATCTTCGCCTTCTCCCTGGCCCTCATGCTGCTCTACATGGTGCTGGCGAGCCAGTTCAACTCCTTCCTGCAGCCGGCCATCATCATGCTCGCCCAGCCCCTGGCCATCATCGGCGGCGTGGCCGCCCTGTGGCTGTTCGGCCAGTCGCTCAACATCTACTCCATGATCGGCCTGGTGCTGCTGATCGGCCTGGTGGCGAAGAACTCCATCCTGCTGGTGGACCTCACCAACCAGCGGCGCGGCCAGGGCATGCGCGTGGACGAGGCGCTGCGCGACGCCTGCCCGACCCGCATGCGTCCCGTGCTGATGACCTCGGCCACCATCATCCTCGCCCTCTTCCCGGCGGCCCTCGGCCTGGGCGCCGGCGCCGAGACCAACCAGCCCCTGTCCATCGCCGTCATCGGCGGCATGATCTCCTCCACCCTGCTCACCCTGGTGGTGGTGCCCGCCGTGTATTCGCTCGTGGAAGGGCGGCGCGCCTCATAAAGCCGGCGCAATAAAGCCGGCGCCTGCCCATGCGTATCGAAGATATCCGCCAGCGCCTGCGCGCCCATGGCGCCA
>CAYZLI010000108.1:0-1144 GCA_964479195.1 uncultured Rhodocyclaceae bacterium | reverse complement strand
CGCCTGCCCATGCGTATCGAAGATATCCGCCAGCGCCTGCGCGCCCATGGCGCCAAGCCTTGCCATGAGCAGCTAATGCTGCGGGCCTGGACGCAGGCGCTGCCCCTGGACAGCGGCCGAAGCCGGCCCGAGGATTTTCTCCCCCTGGGCATCCGCAGCGCCCTGCCCGCCATCGCGGCGGAACTGAAGGCGCTGGCGCGCCTGCGCTCCGAACAGGCCGGCGAGGACGGCTCCGTCCGCCTGCTGGTGGCGCTGGCCGACGGCCAGACGGTGGAGAGCGTGCTCCTGCCCCGCGACGGCCTGTGCGTGTCGACCCAGGTGGGCTGCGCCGTGGGTTGCGTCTTCTGCATGACGGGCCGCGACGGCCTGCAGCGCCAGCTCGGCGCCGCGGAGATCGTCGCCCAGGTGGCGCTCGCCCGCGCCCGGCAGGCCGTCAGAAAGGTCGTCTTCATGGGCATGGGCGAGCCGGCCCACAACCTGGACAACGTGCTCGAAGCCATCGAGCTGCTCGGCACGGCGGGCGCGATCGGCCACAAGAACCTGGTCTTCTCCACCGTCGGCGACCGGCGCGTGTTCGAACGGCTGCCGCTGGGCCGCGTGAAGCCGGCGCTGGCCCTGTCCCTGCATACGACGCGCGCCGCGCTGCGCGCACGGCTGCTGCCCAAAGCGCCGCGCATCGACCCGGCCGAACTCGTCGAACTGGGCGAGCGCTATGCCCGCCTGACGGGCTATCCCATCCAGTACCAGTGGACCCTGCTCGAAGGCGTCAATGACGGCGACGAGGAACTGGAGGGCATCGTCAAACTCCTCGCCGGCAAATACGCCGTCATGAACCTGATCCCCTACAACACGGTCGCGAGCCTCGGTTTCCGGCGTCCCACG
Organism: uncultured Rhodocyclaceae bacterium; assembly: GCA_964479195.1. Classification (GTDB taxonomy): domain Bacteria; phylum Pseudomonadota; class Gammaproteobacteria; order Burkholderiales; family Rhodocyclaceae; genus Desulfobacillus. The sequence continues at coordinate 262 of CAYZLI010000108.1, read as the reverse complement.
GCGGAGCGCGCGGCGGCGATGTCGCTCTATCTCTACCAACACGGCATCCTGACCAAGCTGCGCCATTCGGCCGGGCAAGACATCGACGGCGGCTGCGGCCAGTTGCGCGCCCGCACGAACAACTATTGAGTTGAGGCTCGCAAACCTTGTCATGCCCGCACGAACTATTGAAGCTCGCAAACCTTGTCATTCCCGCGAAAGCGGGAATCCAGCGGCGCTCAGGCGGAATGACAGACTCTGCACTCAATAGTAGTTGCCGCCG
>CAYZLI010000107.1:7485-13742 GCA_964479195.1 uncultured Rhodocyclaceae bacterium | reverse complement strand
CCTGCCGCGGCAACAAGACCCAGGCCGCCAAGCTGCTGGGCATCACCCGCCTCACCCTGCGCACCAAGATCGCCGACTACGGCTGGACCGAGTTCATCGACAAGGCCGATCCAGTGGCGGACCGGTGAGATTCAGTCGCCAAACGGGTTGAACAGCGGGACGTGAAACCGCTCGAAGTCGCGCACGTTTCTCGTGACGACGGTGAGCTTGTGCTCCAGGGCACAGGCCGCGATCATGGCATCTTCATAGACCGTGTCCGATTGCCGGTGCATCAGTTTCGCCCACAGGCGAAAAGTCGCGGCGTCCATGGGCAGCACGTTGTAGGCACCGGCGACCTGATCCGCCCAGGCTCCCAGTTGCGCCGCCTTGTGGGGGTCCTGCTCGCGGGTCAGCTCGATGCCGGCCTGGATCTCGCCCAGCGTCAGGGCACACAGGTGCAATTCCGCGTCGGCGACGCTCTCGATCCACGCGACCACCGCCCGGTTCGGGCGCAGCCCGCGCAATTCCGAGACGACATTGGTATCGAGCAAAAACATCGCCGTCTACCGCGCGACCACGGGCCGGCGTCGCGCCCGGCCCCGCTTGGGCAACTCCAAGTCCGCACGGCCGACATCGGAGAGCAGTAATGCCTTGAGGGACGGGCGCGCCGCCTCGCACAGCCGCCTCCATTCCGAGATGGGTACGAGCACGGCGGTTTCCGCCCCCCGTCGCGTGACGATCTGCGGCCCCTCGCTCACACAGGCGTCCAGCAGTTCGCTGAACCGGGCTTTCGCATCTTGCACAGGCCAGGGGTTCATGGTGGTCTCCGATATGACTAGTTGTATGACTAGGCAGTCTATATCCACGCCCATGAATGGGCAAGCCCGTCACCTCGGTTGCTTTCTGGCCGAGCCGGTCAATTTTTGACCAGCTCGCCACAACCTTCCCCACCCGCTTCCCCCTGAAAAACCCTGTGCCGCCGCGCCCTTGCGGGCGTGGCGCGGCTTGGCACGCTTGCTGCAATAAGGGCTCCAGCGCGCCGGGCTCTATGAGCGCTGGCGCATCCCGAATCCACCGCAAGGAGCCGCTTTGGCCAACCCGTCTGCCGCCGTCCCCTCGGCGTTCCAGGCCCTGAAGGGGACCTACAAAGGAGTCGTCAAGATCTCCGTCATGCTGGCGGCCACCTACGTCGCCGCCCAGTGGCTCTCGTCCTGGCTGCCCGCCGCCGACTACCGCGCCTTGCCGCTGGTCGGCAATCGCATCGCCGTGTGGATCGTCGCCGAGCTGCACCTCATGTTCGCCGCCTTCGTGCTGGGCGTACCCATCTTCGCCGTCATCACGGAGTTCATCGGCGTGGCGACGAAGGAGAAGCGCTACGACGACCTGGCCAAGGAATTCACCAAGCTGCTGGCAATGGCCTACACGGTCACGGCGGTGCTGGGCTCGCTGCTCCTGGTGCTGTTCGTCGTGCTCTACCCGAAGTTCACCGGCTACATGTCGAAGCTCTTCAAGCCCACCTGGATCTTCTACGTGGTGCTCATCTTCGGCGAGGTGATCGTCGCCTACCTCTACTGGTACACCTGGGACTGGCTGCAGGGCGCGAAGAAGAAATGGCACCTGCTGCTGGGCGTGCTGGTCAATGTGCTCGGCACGGCGCTCCTCTTCGTCGCCGACATTTGGGTCACCTTCATGATGAGTCCGGCGGGCATCGACGATGCCGGTAACCTCACCAGCCTCTGGGCCGCCATCAACAACCACACCTGGATGCCGATCAATATCCATCGCCTGCTGGCCAACGTGGCCTTCGGCGGGGCCATCGCCGCAGCCTACGCCGCCGTGCGCTTCCTCAACGCCAAGACCGACGAGGAGCGGGCGCGCTTCGACTGGATGGGCTACGTCGGCTCCTTCATCGCCATCGCCGCCTTCATTCCGCTGCCCTTCGCCGGCTACTGGCTGGGCCGGGAGATCTACCAGTTCTCGGAGCAGATGGGCGTGTCCATGATGGGCGGCGGTTTTTCCTGGCTGTGGATCCTGCAGGCCATGCTGATCGGCTCGCTATTCCTCGCCTCGAACTTCTACCTGTGGCTGGGCATGGGGCGCATCCCCGGCGCCGAGCGCTATGTGAAGTTCCAGGTGCCCATGATGATCCTGCTCACCCTGGGCTTCATCGTCTGGGCCACGCCGCGCTCCATCATGGCCACCGGTGCGGAGATGGCGGCCATGGGCGGCTCGCACCATCCCTTCCTCGGCCTCTTCGGCGTCATGGCGGCGAAGAACACGGCGGTGAACCTGATGATCCTCACCACCTTCTTCTCCTTCATGCTCTACCGGCGCGGCAACCGCATCCCCGACGTGCCCTGGGCGGCGAAGGGCAAGATCGTGCAGGCGCTGGTGATTGCCGGCGCCGCGACGGTGGTACTGGGCTACGGTATCTACAGCTACTACGTGCCCTCCAACATCCGCATCGGCTTCTCGGTGTACCAGGTCTCGGCGGTGCTCTCTGCCATGGCAGTGTTCGTCGGCATCGACATCCCGATGCTGAAAGGCGCGAAGGAAATCGGCCCAATCAGGTGGGGCCAGATCCCCGCCCGCTCCCAGTACGCCCTGTTCTTCCTCGCCATCAGCTTCACCTGGCTGATGGGCCTGATGGGCTATATCCGCTCCGGCATCCGCCAGTATTGGCACATCTATGGGCGCGTGATGGACGAGAGCGCCAATGCCTACACCATGACCCACGGCCAAGCCACGCTGATCGTCTCGGGCATCACCATCGGCTTCTTCCTCATGGTGGCGGCGGTGTTCGCGATGGCGGCTCGGTACGACACGAAGCAGGAAGGCAGCGCCCCATCGCTGGCAGAAAATAGGGGACAGACCACGGTTTCCCCCAACTACACCCATCATCAATTACAACCTAAGCGCGGAAACCGTGGTCTGTCCCCTATTTTCCTCTTCATGCTGGCGGTGGTCGGCACCTACGCCTACGTCGGCCAACTGGTGCCCCAGTTCGAGGAACAACCGCCTGCCAAGAAGTTCATCACCCCCCAGACACCGCCCCAGGAACTGGCGGCCATCGGCGAGGAGATGCTGCGCACCAAGGGCGGCTGCCTCATCTGCCACAAGGTGACCGAAACGGGCAACGAGCGCGGCCCCGACCTGCGCCAGGCCGCCGCCCAGGCCGCGAAGCGCAAGGACGGCATGAACGCCGAGGCCTATCTGATCGAATCCCTGGTTACGCCGGATGCCTTCCTCGTGCCAGGCTATCCGAAGATGATGCCCTCGGCCCTCAAGCCGCCCGCGAACCTCAACATGGCGGAGGCAAAAGCCGTCATCGCCTACCTGCAGTCCCTGGGCAGCGCCGAGATCACGGTGAAGGTGCAGGCCGAGGACATCGCCGCGGCCAAGGCCGCCGGCCCGGTGCACAAGGGCAAGGAGCTGATGGCGACCCACGGCTGCGTCGGCTGCCACAAGGTGGAAGGCGAAGGCGGCGAGATCGGTCCCGAGCTCACCAGGGTCGCGGAAACCCGCGCCCCCGAGGAAATCCTGAAGAAGATCGTCGAGCCCTCGGCCTGGACCACGCCCAACTACCAAGCGGGGATCATGCCGGCTGAGCTCGGCAAGAACATCCCCGAGGGCGAGCGCCACGAGATCGTCGCCTTCCTTTCGGGACTTTCGGGCAAGCAGTATTCGCCCACGGGCGCCGCCTCGCCCTGGTCCCACGAGGGCGTGCGCCTGGGGCTGGCGATCCTGGCCTTCAACCTCCTCATGATCCTCGCGCTGCTCATCGCCGGGCGGCGCGCCAAGAAAATGGAGGCGGTGTGATGCAGCGCTTCACGTTCTATATCGCCCTCGCGCTCTGGCTCGCCATACTCGCGGTCCTGAAGTTCGTCGTCCACCCGCCCATGCCGGCGAGCGTGATGACCATCTACATGGTGCTGGCCACCCTGGGCATCGTGCTGTTCGTCGCCGCCAATGAGGCGCGCTTCGAAGCCTTCCTCGCGCCGCTGGCGGCGATCTTCCGCGGCCACGTGCCCGTCTGGGTGCAGGTGCCGGTGCTGGTGCTCCTGCCGAGCCTGGTGGCCTGGGGCGCCTGGCTGCGCACCGCGCCGTCCTACGACGCGCCCTTCGAGCCGCGCGTGGTGCATCCGCAGCCGCCCTCCAGCATCCGGTTCCACGGCAAGAAGCTGGACCTTGCGGGCCTGCAGAATCCGCTGCGCGCCAATGCCGCAGAGCTGGAGAAAAAGACCACCGAGGGCAAGACCATCTACTACCAGAACTGCTTCTTCTGCCACGGCGATGCGCTGGGCGGCGACGGCCATTTCGCGAATGCCTTCACGCCCATCCCGGCCAACTTCCGCGACGTGGGCACCATCTCCATGCTGCAGGAATCCTTCGTGTTCTGGCGCGTGTCCACCGGCGGCCCCGGCCTGCCCAAGGGCGCGACGCCGTGGATCTCCGCCATGCCCGTGTGGCAGAACTTCCTCTCGGAGGAGGAAATCTGGAAGGCCATCCTCTACATCTACGCCGGCTCGGGCTCGACGCCGCGCACCTGGGACGAAGAGACGAAACATGAGAAGCACTAGGCGCGCACCCGCTCTGTCATCCCCGCGGACGCGGGGATCCAGCGGCTTCCTGCAACGACACTGGATTCCCGCGTTCGCGGGAATGACGTTGGCGGCGGCGCTTGTCTCCACGCCCACCCTCGCCGCCGACGCGCCCAAGGTGAAGACCGAGCCCGTGAAGCCCACTCCCGTCGTCGCCGACCTGGACGCCGGCAAGAAGCTCTACCAGCGCTGGTGCAGCCAGTGCCACGGCGACGAGGGCAAGGGCGACGGCCCGGCGGCGGAATTCGTCTATCCGCGCCCGCGCGACTTCACCCTGGCCATGTTCAAGGTGCGTACCACGCTCTCGGGCCAGTTGCCCACGGACCATGATCTCTTCAGGGTGATCAGCGAGGGCCTGCCCGGCACCTCGATGCCCGCCTGGAAGAAGTACATCCCGGAAAACGAGCGCTGGCAGCTCGTGCATTACGTGAAGACCTTCGACTCCCTCGGCCTCTTCAAGGAGGAGCCGGCCAAGGAACAGGTCGTGATCGACGCGCCGCCCAAGATGACGCCGGAATTGATCGCCAAGGGCAAGGCGCTCTACCAGCAGAAGAAGTGCTGGCAGTGCCACGGCCAGGTCGGGCGCGGCGACGGCCCCTCGGCCCAGGGCATGAAGGACGAGTGGAGTTTCCCCATCCGTCCGGTGAACTTCTCCAAGAGCTGGCGCTTCCGCGGCGGCGACCGCATCGAAGACATCTACCGCACCTTCACCACCGGCTTCAACGGCACGCCCATGCCCTCCTTCGTGGATGCCATCCCCGCGGCCGAAGACCGCTGGGCGCTCGCCGCCTACGTGAAGAGCCTGTCGCGCCCCCAGAAGAACGGGCAGGTGCTGAAGGCGGGCCATGTGGATGGCGAGATCCCGGCCGATCCCTACGCCAGCGCCTGGGAGACGGCGGAGTTCGTGGACTTCCCCCTCGCCGGCCAGATCATCCTCGACCCGCGCTGGTTCAAGCCCGCCCACGACGTCATCACCGCGCGGGCCCTGTACAACGACAAGGAGATCGCCGTCCTGCTGGAGTGGGACGACGGCACGAACGGCAAGGGCGAGGGCAAGCCGGCGGACCAAGTGGCCCTGCAGTTGCCGGCCGGCGTGACGCCGGGTGAAAAACCGTACTTCATCCTCGGCGACGAGAAGCACGCCGTGGATTACTGGCGCTGGAACGCCAGGGACGGCCTCGCCCGCTTCACCGCCCAGGGCGCGGCGCACCTGACGCCGCGGGAGCCCGGCGCGGTGACTGCGCAAGGCGGCTACAAGGACGGCCAGTACCGCATCATCCTGCGCCGCCCCCTGAAGACCGGCCAGGCGGAGGAGCTGCAGATCGCGCCCGGCCAGTTCGTGCCCATCGCCTTTCATCTCTGGGACGGCGACCAGGGCGAGGAAGGCCTGAAGAGCGCCATCTCCACCTGGTACTACCTGCTGCCCCAGCCGACCACGCCCATGACGGCCTACCTCTGGCCCCTCGGCCTCGGTTTCATCGCCCTGGGCGGCGAGGCCTGGCTGCTGCGGCGCCTGCGGCGGCGGAAGGAGGAGGCGTGATGAGCTTCGCGCATCCCGCAATCTGGCTGATCGCCACCCTCACTGCTGCGCTCAACGTGCCCCTGGGACGGCTGCGCGCCAGCGCCCCGCGCCGATCCCACCGCTGGTTCGGGCTGCTCGCCGCTTCCGTGTTCCTG
>CAYZLI010000107.1:0-7385 GCA_964479195.1 uncultured Rhodocyclaceae bacterium | reverse complement strand
CGCCCCGCGCCGATCCCACCGCTGGTTCGGGCTGCTCGCCGCTTCCGTGTTCCTGCTCCTCGCCCTGCGCCATGCCTTCGCCCTCGCGTGGATCGAGGCGCTGCCCCTCGTGGGCGCCATGCTGATCGGCCAGCACCTTGGGCGCCGCGGCGGCCGCGTAGATGAACCTTCGCCCCTGCGCTGGCGGTTAGCGGCCTACGCGGCGCTCGCGGCGGGCCTGCTGCTGTTCATCGGCACGCCCGCCCAGGCGCACCAGCCGGCCGGCGAGGGCAACAAGTGGGAACGCCTGGATGCCGACGAGCCGGCGCCGCCCTTCACCCTCACCGACCAGAACGGTCGGCGGGTCGCCATGACTGACTTTCGCGGCAAGGTGATCGTCGTCACCTTCCTGTTCACCCACTGCACGGATGTCTGCCCCGTGCTGCCGCAGATGCTGGCGCGGGTGGACCAGCGCCTGTCCGAGACCGAGAAAGCGAGGATCCGCTACGTCGGCATCTCCATCGATCCCCGCCGCGACACGCCGCAGCAACTGAAGAAGTTCATGGCGGAGCGCGGCCTGTCGGAATCCCGCTGGACCCTGCTCACCGGCTCGGTGAAAGAACTGACCCAGGCCGCCACCGACTACGGCGTCGTGGTGCGCCCCGATCCCCGCGCCGACTTCGTGCACAACACCGTGTTCGTCGTCATCGACAGGAACGGCCGCGAGCGCATGGAGTTCCACGGGCTGGCCACACCGACGGACGAAATCGCCAAGGCGGTGCGCGGCCTGCTGCCCGCGCCCACTGCAAGGAAATGAGCATGTACGAATCCATCTATCTCCCCCTCGACAACTCCGCCCACTCCCTGCGCGGTGTCGATCTCGCCATCGCCCTGGCCGGCAAGACCGGCGCGCGGCTCACGGGCAGCCACGTCTACGCGGCCAAGCTGCACGACCGCCGCTTCCGCCAGATGGAAGGCGGCCTGCCGGAGCCCTACCGCAAGGAGGAGAAGCTCACGGAGCAGCGGGACATCCACGACGACCTCATCACCCGCGGCCTGCAGGTGATTTCCGATTCCTACCTGGATGTCTTCGGCGCCCGCTGCGAGGCGTCGGGTGTCCCCTGCCAGCGCCGTTCCCTGGAAGGCAAGAACTGGCAGGCGCTGGTGGCCGACATCGGCGCCTCCGACTGCGACCTCGTCGTCATGGGCGCCCAGGGCCTGGGTGCCGTGGAATCCTCCCAGCTCGGCAGCGTGTGCGAGCGGGTGGTGCGCCGTGTCGACCGCGACGTGCTCGTCATGCGCGAGACGGAAGAGCGCACGGAGGGCGCCCTCCTCGTGGCCCTGGACGGCAGCCCGCAATCCTACGGCGGGTTGATGACCGCGCTCGATCTGGCCAAGGTCCTCGGCCGGCCCGTGGAGGCCGTCGCCGTGTTCGACCCCCACTTCCACTACGTCGCCTTCAACAGCATCGCCAAGGTGCTCTCGCCGGAAGCGGCCAGCGTGTTCCGCTTCCAGGAGCAGGAGCGCCTGCACGAGGAGATCATCGACTCGGGCCTGGCGAAGATCTACCAGGGCCACCTGGATGTCGCCAAGCGCATCGCCGCCGACGAGGGCGTGGAGATCCGGACGCGGCTGCTCGCGGGCAAGGCCTTCGAGCAGTTGCTGCGCTACGCGCGCGAAACGAAGCCGTGGCTGATGCTGCTGGGGCGCATCGGCATCCATTCCGACCAGAGCATGGACCTGGGCAGCGCCACGGAAAACCTGCTGCGCCTCGCTCCCTGCAATCTCCTGCTCTCCGCCCGCTGCTTCGAGCCGCCCCTCGACCATATCGCCGAGACCACCATGAGCTGGACCGAGGAGGCGGAGGCACGCATGCAGCGCGTGCCCGAGTTCGTGCGCGGCATGGCGCGCAAGTCCATCATCAAGCAGGCCGCCGAGCGCGGCCACACGGTGGTGACCTCCGACGTGATCGACGCCGTGCTGGGGCGCATGCCCGGCGGCGCGGCCATGAGCGGCGGCAAGTGCCCCTTCGCCCATGGCGGCCCCCCGAAGAAGCCGGGCGCGGTGGAAGAGCCGGGCCTCGCCTGGGAGCCGGAAGCTCTCGCCCGCCTGGAGCCCATGCCGCCCTCGGTGCGCGACCACGCAAGGCTGCGCATCGAGAAAATGGCGCGCCGCGCGGGCGAGACGACGGTCACCGTCGCCATGGTGGACGCCGCCACCCGCGCCGTCACTGAGATGCTGGGGTAATTCCGTGGCAACGCCGAAGCTCATCTCCTGGAACCTCACGCGCCGCTGCAACCTCGCCTGCGGCCACTGCTACCTCGACGCCGTGCAGCGCAAGCGCGACTGCGGCGACGAGCTGGCCACCGAGGAGGCGGTGCGCGTCATCGAGGAGATTGCGGAAATGGCGCCGGGCGCCATGCTGGTCCTCACGGGCGGCGAGCCCCTGCTGCGCCGCGACCTGATCGATCTGGTGGGCCATGCCGCGGCCTTCGACCTGATGCCCGTCATCGGCACGAACGGCGTGCTGCTGGACGGCCCGCACGCCGCGGCGCTGCGGGCGGCCGGCGCGGTGGGCGTGGGCATCAGCCTCGATTCGGTCACGCCGGTCTTCCACGACCACCTGCGCGGTCTCCACGGCGCCTGGGCGGGGGCGGTCGCCGGCGCCCATGCGGCGCGGGACGCGGGCCTCGCCCTGCAGCTACAAACCACGCTCTTCGCCGAGAACCGCGGCGAGCTGGAGGCCATGGCGGATCTCGCCGAGGAGATGGGGGCGATGGCGCTCAACCTCTTCTTCCTCGTGTGCACGGGCCGCGGCGTGACCCAGACGGACATGCCGCAGGCGGTCTACGAGCAAACCCTGGCCGACATCGCCCGCCTGCAGCGGCAGCGCCCCGGCCTCATGGTCCGCGCCCGCTGCGCCCCCTACATGCGGCGCATGCTCAATCTCCATGCGGGCGAATCGGCGGACGGCTACACGGAATGGTCCAGCGCCTGCCTGGCCGGGCGCTCCTACCTGCGCATCACGCCCAGCGGCGAAGTCACCCCCTGCCCCTACATGCCCAAGGCCGCGGGCAGCGTGCGCTGGAATCCCCTGAGCGAAATCTGGGAGACGGGCGCCGATTTCGTCCGCCTGCGCACGGAGCTCCCAGGCGGCAAGTGCAACTCATGCGATTTCCGCGTGAGCTGCGGCGGCTGCCGGGCGCGGGCCGCGGCCCTGCACGGCGATCTCATGGCCGAGGATCCCAAGTGCGGCTACCGCAAGCCGGCGGATGCCCTGCCGGAGCCCGTGCCATCCTCCACCGGCACCCAAGCCGTCGCCTGGACGCCCGAAGCGATGGCGATGCTGGAGCGCATCCCGGGCTTCGTGCGCGCGCGGGTGAAGGAACGGATGGAGGAGCAGGCCCGCAAGGACGGCCTTGCGGCGATCACACTCGACCTGATGCGCGCCCATCGGCCCCAGGGATCGTTCTTCCCGGCCCTGCGCGGCGGGGCATCGTGACGAGCGCGCTGCGCGTGGGACGGCGCAGGTTCAAGCTGCCGCGCCAATGATCGGTCTCGGGCCGGGTTTCGCAACGGCCGCCGCCGATGCCCTGGTGCGACTCACGAATCGCCGCTCAGCTTGTCGATGATCGGACAGCCGCAGCCCGGCCGCCCCGTGCCGCAGGCCCTGACAAGGGCTTTGAGCGACGCCCGCATGGCTTGCAGATCGCCCAGCTTGTCCTCGACAAGCCGCAGCTTCTGTTCGGCCAGCGCCTTTGTTTCGGCGCAGTGCTCGCCGACGGACAATTTCAGCAGGAGTTCGATCTCATCCAGCGAAAACCCCAGCCGCTGCGCCCGTCTGACGAAATGCAGGCGCTTCAGATCCTCCGGCCCATAGCGGCGGACCGACCCGTAATCACGGGCCGGAATCGGCAGCAGCCCCAGCCGCTGGTAGTAGCGGATCGTCTCTACGTTCACCCCGGCCGCCTGCGCCAGGCGGCCGATCGTCATGTCTGCGCCAACCATTGGCACGCTCCGTACTTGACTACGGTCACAAGGTTAAGTCATCGATGAGCCGCTGAAAAGACGGTCTCGCGCCGCAGCCACGCCGAGGGGCTCACGCCCTGTTCCCGGATGAAGGCGCGGGAGAAGGCCGGCTGACTGTTGTAGCCGACTTCTTCGGCCACCAGCGCCACCGGCCGTCCCTTGGCCAGCAGCCGCTGGGCGAAGGCGATGCGCACCTGGGTCAGGAAGCCGGTGGGCGTGGCGCCGACCGCCTCGCGGAACTGCCGCGCGAAGGCATTGCGCGACAAGTGGGCGCGCTCCGCCATCGCGTCGAGGGTCCACGGCCGGGCCGGCGCGTCGAGCATCTCCACCAGGACAGGTCCGAGGCGCCGATGGGTCAGGCCGGCCAGCACGCCGCTGGCCACCATGCCCTGCTCGATAGCATGGCGGACGATCTGAATCAGCAGTACGTCGCAGAGACGGTCGAGCAGCACCTGCCGGCCGACCTGGGCTTCGGCCGCCTCGTCGAACAGGAGGCTCAGGGTCGGCTCGATGCGCGGATGGGCGCTGAAGGGGATGACCATCACCGGCGGCAAGGACTGGGTGATCGCGTTGTCCATGCCGGCGCCGTAGCGTACCCGGGCGCAGAGCACATCGGCCGCCGCGCGCGCCGGGGCATCCAGCCGGTGGTCCAGCGGCCGCGGATAGAAGAGCAGCGTCGGCTCCCGCACCGCGATCTCGCCCCGGCCGGGCTGCACGGCCAGCAACTCGCCGCCGCGGACCACGTGCAGGTGGCCGACGCCCTCGTCGGCCGGGAAGTCGTGCAGGCCGCACAGCGGCCCCGTGTAGAAGGTCTGGGCACGCAATCCCACGTGCTCGAGCAGGCGCGAAATGCTGTCCGGAGTGCCCATGTGTGTGCGAATGGTTATGGCGGAAGTGCGCATGATAACCAGAAATAATCGTTGCTCGGCTACGCTTCGTTCCACTCGTCGCGCCATTCCCGGCGCGGCGCGGTTCTCGACCCATGACCTACGGAGGAACACCATGACGCAGCATTTTGTCGCCAGGCGCCTCGAGGGCGTCGCCCTCGACGCCGCCGATGCCGCCCAGAAGCCGGTGCTGGAGACGGCGTTGAAACAAGTCGGCTTCATCCCGAACATGTACGCCAATATGGTCAACGTGCCCGGCGTGCTGAGCACCTATCTCCACGGCTACGCGGCCTTCCGCAAGGAATCGGGCTTCACGCCGGCCGAGCAGGAGGTCGTCTTCCTGGCCATAAGCCGGCAGAACGGCTGCACCTACTGCATGGCCGCCCACAGCATGCTGGCCGACAAGATGTCCGGCGTGCCGGCCCCGGTGCTGGCGGCGATCCGCGGCGGCCAGCCGATTCCGGACCGCAAGCTCCAGGCTCTCTACAGCTTCGCCCAGGAGCTGGTGCGGACCGCCGGCAAGCCCAGCCCGGCCACCGGCGAGGCGTTCCTGGCCGCAGGCTATACGGAACTCGACGCGCTGCAAGTGATCCTGGCCGCTGCCGTCAAGACCCTCAGCAACTATGCCAATCACCTGTTCGAGACCGAGGTCGACGAGCGGTTCGCCGCCTACAAAGTGGCCTGACACGTCGGCGCGGGCCGGCTTGCCGCAGCGAAAAAAGCGCTTGACTCCGTACTTGACTACGGTTCTACGGTTCAACTATCGATGAGCCGACGAAAAGGAGAACCGCATGTCCGGACCCAACCGTGAATCCGCCGCCCTGGCCGCGGGCGGGCTGTCGGCGGGATTGGCTTCGGCCTGCTGTCTCGTGCCGCTGATCCTGGTCAGCCTGGGTCTGGGTGGGGCGTGGGTGTCCAATCTGACGGCGCTGGAACCCTACCGCCCGATCTTCATCGGTGCGGCACTGGTGGCCCTGCTGTTCGCCTGGCGGCAGATCTGGCGGCCGGCCGCCGCCTGCAAGCCCGGCGCGGTCTGCGCAACGCCCGGCACACGGCGCACATACAAGGCGATTTTCTGGGTCGTTGCCGGGCTCGTCCTCGTCGGCACGACCTTCCCCTATGTCGCTCCCTACCTGTATTGAGGAGGCCCCATGAAGAAACTCCTTGCCCCGCTTGCCCTCGCCCTGTCGGCCGCCCTTGCGGCACCCGCCTGGGCGGAAACCCGCACCGTGACCTTGGCCGTCCGGAACATGACCTGCCCGGTCTGCCCTATCACCGTCAAGAAGGCGCTCAGCAAGGTGCCGGGCGTGACGAAAACCGTCGTGAGCTATGAGAAGCAGGAGGCCGTGGTCACCTTCGACGACGCCAAGGCCAGCGTCGAGGAGCTCACCACGGCCACCGCCGATGCCGGCTACCCGTCCACCCTCAAGCAAGGAGATCCCAAATGACGCACAACGCCGAATTCCGCCTCTCGGGAGCGAGCTGCGGCTCATGCGCCGTCGGAGAGAAGACCGGCCGCGAGCAGCCCCTGCGCATCGCCATCATCGGCAGCGGCGGGGCGGCCATGGCGGCGGCCCTGAAGTCCGCCGAGCAGGGCGCGCAGGTCACCCTCATCGAGCGCGGCACCCTGGGGGGCACCTGCGTCAACGTCGGCTGCGTGCCCTCCAAGATCATGATCCGCGCCGCCCACATCGCCCATTTGCGCCGGGAAAGCCCCTTCGACGGCGGCATCGGGGCGGCGCCGCCGGCGATCCTGCGCGAGCGGCTGCTCGCCCAGCAGCAGGCGCGCGTCGATGAGCTCCGGCACGCCAAGTACGAAGGCATTCTCGAGGGCAATCCGGCCATCGCCGTGCTGCGCGGCGAGGCCCGCTTCAAGGACGGCCGCACCCTCGTCGTGCGGCTCCGGGAGGGCGGCGAGCGCGAGGTGGCCTTCGACCGTTGCCTGATCGCCACCGGGGCGAGTCCCGCCGTGCCGCCGATCCCGGGCCTGAAAGACACACCCTACTGGACTTCCACCGAGGCGCTGGAAAGCCCGACGCTCCCCGACCGCCTGGCCGTGCTCGGCTCGTCGGCGGTGGCCGTGGAACTGGCCCAGGCCTTCGCCCGGCTGGGAGCCCAGGTAACGATCCTGGCGCGCCACACCCTGCTCTTCCGCGAGGACCCGGCCGTCGGCGAGGCGCTCACGGCCGCCTTCCGCGCCGAGGGCATCGCGGTGCTGGAGCACACGCAGGCGAGCCGGGTCGCGCATCAAGGTGGCGAATTCGTGCTCACGACCGGCCACGGCGAGCTGCGCGCCGACCGGCTGCTGATCGCCACCGGCCGAGCCCCCAACACGGGCGGCCTCGCCCTGGAGCGGGCGGGCGTCGCCGTGGACGCCCAGGGCGCCCTCGTTATCGGGAACGACATGCGCACCAGCGCGCCGGACATCTACGCCGCCGGCGACTGCACGGACCAGCCGCAATTCGTCTACGTGGCGGCGGCGGCCGGCAC
>CAYZLI010000106.1:2363-13805 GCA_964479195.1 uncultured Rhodocyclaceae bacterium | reverse complement strand
CTCGGCCTGCGCGCCAAAACCTACCTCGAACAGAATGGGGCGAAAAAGATCAAGTGAGGAAACCTTGACGTAAACCAATGGCCTCCAGGCGGGGAGCATGTAACTATGCTTCCCGTCTCTTTCTCCCGGATAGGAATCAATTATGAAAGCTTCGATTACCCTCGCCGCCACAGTCGCGGCGGCATTCCTGGCCTCCGGCGCCTATGCCGCCGACGGTGCCAAGCTGTATGCGGAAAAAACCTGTATTGCCTGCCACGGCAAGGACGCCAAGAAGCCGCTCACGCCGGAATACCCCAGGCTCGCCGGCCAGAACGCCAAGTACGCCGAAAGGCAGATGCTCGACATCAAGAGCGGCGCGCGGGCCAACGGCAACGCGGCGGCCATGAAGGGTGTCATGCACCTGGTGAGTGACGAGGAGATCAAGGTCCTCGCCGACTACCTGTCGAAGCTGAAGCCCTGATCGATGCTTTGGTCATTCACCGGCCCGCTGCAATAGCGGCGCACGTTGATGCAAGTCAAAGCCTGCAAAGCGATTTTCCAGATAATTAAGCCATTGCTAATATTTCTCTTTCGGAGACCGTGATGAAGAAGCTCGCCCTTGCCATTTCGCTTTCACTGGCCTCGGCCCTGGTGCTGGCCGGCCCGCCGGCGCCCAAGAAGGAAGGCATCGAATCCAAGGAGTACAAGTGGAACGCCCAGGAGGGTGAGAAGATCGAGGCGCTGAAACTCAAGGGTGACGTCAAGCAGGGGAAGGAAGACTACGAAGTCTGCGGCGCCTGCCACCTGCCCTCGGGCGCCGGCCGCTCCGACGGCACCTTCCCGCAGCTCGCCGGCCAGCATGCCACCGTGCTCATCAAGCAGATGGCGGACATCCGCGCCGGCCTGCGCGACAACCCCACCATGTACCCCTTCGCCAAGGAGCTGACGGACCCGCAGGCCCTGGCCAACGCCTCCGCCTACATCCAGAGCCTGTGCATCCCGCTGGACCACGGCAAGTACGAAGGGGCCGATGCGGCCAGGCAGATCGCCGACGGCAAGGGGCTCTACGAGAAGCAGTGCAAGGAGTGCCATGGCGGCAATGGCGAAGGCAACAAGGACAAGTTCTATCCCGTGATCGCCGGCCAGCACTACAAGTACCTGCTGCGCCAGATGACCGAGATCCGCGACGGCAAGCGCCGCAACGCCAACCCGGACATGGTGAAGGTGATCAAGCCCTACACCAACGAGCAACTGGTGGCCATCTCCGCCTACCAGGCCAGCCTGTCCATGCCCGGTGCCATGTGCAAAGCCAAGGCGGCCAAGAAGAAATGAATCACCCTATCTTCCGTAGGGCGCATTAGCCGCTTGCGGCGTAATGCGCCGGATGGGTGAACATCCGGCGCAATGCGCTGCGCTTATTGCGCCCTACGGCCTAATGCGCCCTACGGTGACTGCCGCCCCGTCGGGCGGCAGGGCGAACCCAACAAGCCGCCCGCCGCGAGGCGGCATCCCGCGCCGCAAGGGCAGGCCGGCGTTTCCAGGAGGACAAGGCCGCCCTGATGCTCCACCTGACAGCGAGTTGAACATGCAAGCCGACAAGAAGCAGACGCTCATCGTCACCGTACTCACCGCCGTGGCGCTGGTGGCCATGGTGGCCGCCTATTTCTCCCCCATCTGGTGGGTGGCGCTGACCGCGCCCAACTACCCCAAGGACGCCTTCCCGGACGGCATCCGCATCCACTTCCATTTCAACGGCGTCTACAACGGCTGCACGGCCGCGCCGAAAGGCAGCCGGCTGCAGAGCGAGATCATCCAGAAGGACCTCGCAGCCGAGGACGAGCGCTACAACCCGATCCTCGACAAGGGCAAGGATGTGAACAAGGACGCCCAGGGGCTGGACTGCGTGCACGAGATGAACACCATCAACCACTACGTCGGCATGTTCCCCATTGCCACCGGCGCGCCGGTGGAAAAGCCCCTGGCCAAGTTCTTCTTCGGCTTCTTCGCCGTCATGCTGGCCGGCTTCATGGTCACCAACCGCAAGCTGCGGGTCATCGTGCTGTCGGCGGGTTTCGTCGCGGTGGCGGTCTGGATGCTGGTGGACCAGTACGCCCTGGGCCACCTGAACGCCCACGTTGAAGCCTACATGAACGAGGCCGGAGCCTTCTTCAAGGAACCGGAGAAGATCCGCGGCTGGGGCGACAACGTGCGCAACGTCACGCACATCGTCATCGCCCTGCTCATCGCGGCCATGGTGGTGGTGGTGGTCGGTGTCGCCAAACTGCGCGGCTTCACCCTGCTGCTGGCCCTGGTGCCGGCGCTGCTGCCGGTCTTCTTCGTCATCACCTACGCCGCCTGGCTGTGGTTCTTCGGCCACACCCTGCACCCCTGGGGCGCCTTCACGGTCAAGCCCTTCATGCCGACGGTGTTCGGCGAAGGCAAGGTGGCGCAGTTCTCCACCTATTCCTATCCTTACTGGGGCTACGGTCTGCTCGTCATCGTCTTCCTCGCCCTCGCCCTGGCCCTGCTGATCCGTCGCAAGCAGATGCGCGAAGGGGCGGTGGAGTAGGCAAGTGGTGCGCACGGTCGCCCTCCTGGCGCTGGCGATAGGCGGGCTGGCCATCGCCGCCTCCACCGGCGACACGCCCGCCGGCACGGGGGCGCCCTCTGCCGCAGGCATGGAGGCAGCAACCTCGGCCGGCTGGGGTTCCTCCATGGAGGCTACGCCCCTGCCCACGGCGCCGCGCGTGCCGGGGCTGCCCTGGCTGCAGACCCTCGTGAATGAAGCGGCGCCGGGTTCGGTACTCAAACCCCCGCCCGGCAGCTACTCCGGGCCGGTGGTGGTGAACAAGCCCCTCATCATCGACGGCGGCGGGCAAGTCACCATAGACGGCGGCGGCAAGGGCACGGTGTTCGTCCTGGAAGCCAGCGGCGCCACCCTGCGCGGCCTGCATCTCACCAACTCCGGCGCCTCCCACGACTCGGACGATGCCTGCCTGAACGTGCGCGGCAGCCGCAATACCGTCGAGTCGCTGGTCATCAGCGACTGCCTGTTCGGCATCGACCTCAAGCAGTCCAATGACAACGTGGTGCGCGGCAACCGCATCAGCTCCAAGCCGTTCGACCTGGGCCTGCGCGGCGATGGGCTGCGCCTGTGGTACAGCATGAGGAACCGCATCGAAGCCAACGAGATCATCGATTCCCGCGACATGGTGGCCTGGTACTCCAACGGCAACCTGTTCAAGGGCAACTCCGGCCGCCGCAGCCGCTATTCCATCCACTTCATGTTCGCCAACGACAACGAGGTCGTGGGCAACAGCTTCTACGACAACGCCGTCGGCGTGTACCTGATGTACACGGAGCGGGTGCACGTGCGCGACAACGTCATTTCCCACGCCACCGGCGCCGCCGGCATGGGCATCGGCTTCAAGGAGGCATCGGATTCCGTCATCGAGGGCAACGAGATCATCTACTGTGCGGTGGCCGTGGGCTCCGACCTGTCGCCCTTCCAGCCGGACAGCAAGATCCACTTTCGCAACAACCGCATCGCCTACAACGGCATCGGCTTCCTGTTCAACAGCGAGCTGGGCGGCAACGTCGCCACGGACAACATCTTCGAGGGCAACCTGACCCACGTCGCGCAAGCCGGGGGCGGCGCCGCCTTGCGCAACGAGTGGCGGGGCAACTACTGGGACGACTACCAGGGCTTCGACCGCAACGGCGACGGCCGCGGCGACACGCCCCACGAGCTGTACGCCTTCGCCGATCGCATCTGGATGGAAATTCCCCAGGCGCGTTTCTTCAAGACCGCGCCGGCCCTGGAAGCCCTGGACTTCCTGGAGCGGCTGGCACCCTTCTCCGCCCCGAACCTGACCCTGCGCGACGAGGCTCCGCGCTTCGAAAAGCCGGCCCCGAAATCCCATGAGCGAGAATGACAAACCCGGCCTGGAGGCGGTGCCCGCGCCCAAGGCCGCGCCGGGGAAACGGCCCCTGTCCCAGGCCAAGCGCCAAGCCAACCGGCGCCGCTTCCTCCGTTCCGCGCTGCTCGCCAGCGGCGTCATCGGCTTCGCCCTCCTCGGCTACGTCCCAGTGGTCTATGCCAAGCGGCCGCGGCTGCGGCCGCCCGGGGCGCTGGACGAGCAGGATTTCCTGGCTTCCTGCATCAAGTGCGGCCAGTGCGTGCAGGTCTGCCCGGTGCAGGCCATCAAGCTGGGCGACCTCACCGACGGCTTCGGCATCGGCGTGCCCCTTATCGACGCCCGCAGCCAGGCCTGCGACTTTTCCTGCGACGTCGTGCAATGCGTGCTCGCCTGCCCCACCGGGGCGCTGGTGTACAAGAAGCCGGTCTTCATGCCGGTGCGCCCCGGCGCGCGCCTGGCCAAGCCGCCCATCCTGCGGGCCAAGGAGAAGGACCCCGAGCCCACCCTGGAGATCCGCGAACGCATGGGCGTGGCCAAGCTCACCCGGCCCGAGGCCTGCCTGGCCGTGCAGGGCAAAGGCTTCAAGGGCCAGGCGCGCGGCGCGGACTTCAAGGGCCGCATGCGCTATATGGACGTGGACCGCTGGAAGCCCATCCCGGTGCGCGACCACCCCTACAACCTGGACCTGTGCGACCTGTGCGTGCGGGAGTGCCCGATCCAGGGTGCCATCACCCTCGAGCCGGCGGCGCCCGGCACCGGCGCCACCCGCATGGTGCCGACGGTGCACGAGCCCTGCGTGGGCTGCGGCGTGTGCGAAATGATCTGCCCGGTGGAGCCCACGGCCATCGCCATCGAGGAGCGGGCGCTATGGTGATTGCGTGATGGGCCCGTTGTCGGATTCCGTGCTGGTGATGCTCGGGCGCGAGACGCGCAAGGCGGAGCAGTTCTCGGCGAAGGCCCAGGAGATCCACCAGTTGAAGCGCCTGAACAAGGCCGGGTTCGAGGCGGCCAAGGCGCAGCTGCGCGCGGAGAAACCGGAAAGCCACAAGTGGCGCAACCGGCGCTGGGCGGCGCTCGCCGCCGCCAACCTGCTGTTCGTCGTGTCCTTCTGGCTCGACATCCAGATCCTGGAAGGGGCGCTGACCGCCTCGCGCTTCGTCGGCTTCCACATGATCGATCTCAACTCCGCCTTGCAGGTCATGCTGGCCCACAAGCACATCATCGTGAACCTCGTCATCGGCACGGCCACCATCTTCATCCTGTGGCTGCTGCTGGGCGGGCGCACCTTCTGCTCCTGGGTCTGCCCCTACCACTTGCTGGCCGAGCTCACGGAGAAGCTGCACCTGAAGCTCGCCGAGAAGAAGCTGGTCACCGACCACGAGTTCCACCGCGGCGCGCGCACCGTATTCTGGCTGCTGTTCAGCCTCATGACCTGGTTCACGGGCTACACCGTGTTCGAGACCATCTCGCCCACGGGTATACTGAGCCGGGCGCTGATCTACGGGCCGGGTCTGGCGCTGGGCTGGATCCTCCTGCTGCTGGTGTTCGAGGTGCTCTATTCCCGGCGCGCCTGGTGCCGCTACGTGTGCCCGATCGGGCTCACCTACGGCGCGGTGGGCATCCTCTCGCCGCTGCGGATTTACTATCGCCTGGAGCATTGCTTCCACGAGGGCGACTGCCGCAAGGTGTGCCTGGTGCCCCACGTGCTGGACGTGGTGATCAAGGGCCGCGCACCGGAGGCCGAGATGCCCATCGGGCCGGACTGCACCCGCTGCGGCCTGTGCGTGGACGCCTGCCCGAGCGGGGCGCTGCGCTACGACATCAAGGGGCTGAGCAAGCTGCTGTAAAGAACATGATCCGCTTCGACAACGTCTCCAAGAGCTTCCGGCGCAACCGCGTCCTCGACGGCGTGAGCCTCGAGATCGGCCTGGGCGAGCGCGTCGCCCTGATCGGCTCCAACGGCGCCGGCAAGACCACGCTTATCCGCTGCCTGCTGGGCGAATACACCCATGAGGGCGTGGTGAGCGTCGAGGGCCGGGCGCCGCGGCCCAACCGCAACTCGGTGCTGGCCGCGATCGGTTTCGTGCCGCAACTGCCCCCGCCTCTGAAGATGCCGGTCGGCCAGTTGATCGGTTTCGCCGCTTCCCTCTGCGGCAGCGACGAGCGGCACATCGGCGAGCTGGCCCTGCGGCTCGGCCTCGATGTGTCCCGGGTGGCGGCGCAGCCCTTCGTCAAGCTCTCCGGCGGCCAGAAGCAGAAGATCCTCATCGCCATCGCCCTGGGCCGCGAGGCCAAGGTGTTGATCATGGACGAGCCGGCGGCCAACCTGGACCCGGAGGCGCGCAAGATCTTCTTCGAGCTGCTCGCCGAGCGCCAGGAGCGCACCACGATGCTCATCTCCAGCCACCGCCTGAACGAGGTGGCGGCGCTGGTGAATCGCGTCATCGAGCTGGACATGGGCAAGGTGGTGCTGGATGACCGGGTGGCGGACGACCTCTCCCTCTCGGGGCACCTCGACTGCCGCGTCGAGGTGCGCCGGCCGGAGGCCGCCTTCCTGAAGGCCATCGGGGCGTGGAATTTCCGCGACACCGGCGCCGGCCTGGTGTGGGAAGGCACGGTGGCGGGGCCGGATCGGCTGCGCTTCATCGGCATGCTCTCGCGCTACGTGGCCATCGTCACCGAGATTGCCATGAGCGAGCGCAGCGAGGCGGACCGGGAATGCGTGCGACGCGCCGCCAATTCCTGAGCGGGCTGGGCGGGCTGGGAGGGTTGGCAGGAGCTGGCTTCGCCCTGACGCCCCTGGCGGCGGCCCTCGGCGCGTGCTCCCGCGTCGAGCTGCCCGAGGGCCTGGCCGAGGTCACGTGGGACCGGGATACCTGCGCCCGCTGCAACATGGTCATCAGCGACCGGCGCTTCGCCGCCCAGGCCTACGGCGGCCCGAAGAAGCAGAACTGGAAGTTCGACGACATCGGCTGCGCGGTGTTCTGGCTGAAGGCGCAGCCCTGGGGCGGGGAGGCGGCGACCAAGATCTGGGTGGCCGACTCGGCCGGAAGCGACAGCGTCGCCTGGCTCGATGCCCGCGCCGCCCATTACACGGGCGGCCGGGCCTCGCCCATGGGCTACAACTTCGCTGCCGTGCGCGGGGCGCTGCCCGGCAGCCTGGACTTCGCGGCCATGCGGCAACACGTATTGGCAAAGGGGCGATAGGACACGCGAGCATGAAAGAACTGTGGCTTACCGCCAAGCTGGACATCGTCGAATCCCTGCGCGCACGCTGGTTCCTCATCTACAGCCTGGTCTTCGGCGGCATCGTGGCGCTGCTCTTCCTCTTCGGCCTCACCGAATCCCGCGTCCTGGGCTTCATCGGGCTCTCCAGGCTGCTGGTCACCTACATCCAGCTTTGCATGGCCATCCTGCCCATCTTCGTGCTCATCACCACCGTGCGTTCGGTGGCCGGCGACCGGGAGGCGGGCGTGTTCGAGTACCTGCTGTCCCTGCCCGTGGGCCTGGGCGCCTGGTTCTGGGGCAAGATCCTCGGCCGCTACCTGATGATCTTCCTGCCGGTGTTCGCCGCCATGGGCGGCGCCGTGCTCTGGGCCCTGGTGCAGGGCATCGAGGTGCCCTGGGGCATGTTCGCCTACTACACGGCCCTGCTCGCCACCATGGGCTGGTGCTTCCTCGGGCTGGCCATGCTGGTCTCGGCCCTGGCGCGCAGCACCGACGTCGCCCAGGGCATGGCCTTCATGCTGTGGCTCACCCTGTTGCTGTTCCTCGATCTGATCCTGCTCGGCGTCATGATCCAGGGGCACGTGCGCCCGGAGGTGGCGGTGGGCATCGCGCTGGCCAATCCCCTGCAGGTTTTCCGCACGGCGGCGCTGGCGCTGTTCGATCCCCAACTCATCGTGCTCGGCCCCTCCGCCTACGTCATCCTCGATTTCTTCGGCGCGACGGGCTACAAGGTCTTCGCCTTGCTCTACCCGACGGCGCTCGGCGCACTCGCCGCCGGCGCGGGCTATCTGTTTTTCCGGCGGGGCGATCTGCCCTGACCTATTTGTCCGTCACCACCGGGGAGGCCCCATGGGTCGGTTGAATGCAAACCTGTGCGTGCTGGCAACGCTCGTGGCGATCGCCGGCGGCTCCCTGGCCCAGGCGCCCGACAAGCCGCGCCCTCCGGTGCCGGGCGTGGCCGCCCGCGAAGGGCCCGACTTCGTCGTCCTGAAAAACGGCGACGACCACCTGGGCCGGCTGATGGTGACGGCGTTCCGCATCCGCGCCGACTGGGGCGACCTGGTCCTGCCCAAGCAGGCCGTGGCCCAGGTGCTGATCGGCCGCGGGCCGGGCGGCGCCGATGTCCTGACCACCGGCGACGGCGATCGCATCACCGGCCGCGTCGAGGGCCGCTACGTGCAGGTGGCGCGTACCTCCTACGTGCCGCTGGACATCAACATGAAGGACATCGCCGAGATCACCCTCACGCCCCGGCCCGAGGTGCTGCGGCCCCTGCCCTCCTTCGTCCTCGCCCTGCGCAACGGCGACGCCCTGCGCGTGGACGTGGCCACCTCGCGGCTCACCATCGATACCGGGACGGGCAAGACGACCCTCGCGCCGGCCGACATCCGGCTGATGGACATCGAGCCCCTCGACACCGGCACCCGCGTGCGCGCCGTGCTGCGCCAGGACGAGCGCCGCATCCAGGGCCGGCTGCTCGAGGCGGACATCAGCGTCGTGACCCGCGCCGGCCAGGAACTGGCGGTCCCCGTCGCGCAGTTGAGCGGGCTCCTCGGCACGCTCCCCGTGGCCGCAGGCACGGTGGAACACTTGGCCACGCCCGTCTTCCAACCTTGGCCGCGGCCGAAGCTGCACCGCGACCGGCTGCGCTCCGGCGGGCTCGGCCCGGAGATGGCGGAGATTCCCGCCGGCCGCTTCCGCCGCGGCGACCTGCTGGGCGAAGGCGACGCCGACGAGTCGCCCGTACGCGAAGTGCGCATTGCCAAGGCCTTCGCCATCGGCCGCTATCCCGTCACCTTCGAGGAATACGACCTGTTCTGCGAACGCACGGGCCGCCCCAAGCCCGACGACGAAGGCTGGGGGCGCGGCAGGCGGCCGGTGGTCAACGTAAACTGGTATGAGGCGTCGGCCTATGCCGAGTGGCTGAGTCGGCAGACGGGCAAGCGCTACCGCCTGCCCAGCAACGCGGAGTTCGAGTACGCCGCCCGCGGCGGCAGCGCGACGCGCTACCCCTGGGGCGACGAGCCGGGCCGCGACCGGGCCGCCTGCAGCGGTTGCGGCAGCCTGTGGGACGGGCTGCGCAGCGCCCCCGTCGGACGCTTCGCGCCCAACGGCTTCGGGCTCTACGACATGGCCGGCAACGTCTGGCAATGGACCCAGGATTGCTGGGACGCGGACTACAAGTCGGCGCCCGTGGACGGGGCCGCACACACCGTGGCCGGCTACTGTGACAAGAAAGTGGTGCGCGGCGGTTCCTGGGGCTTCCCGGCGCGGGAACTGCGCTCCGCCAACCGCTGGCGCGACTTCACCGTGCGCCCGAGCGACGATACGGGTTTGCGCGTCGTACGCCAGCTCGATTGATCGACCGGAGGCGCCCTTGAGGAAGCTGCTTGCGCTGTTCCTGCTCTGTCTGGCCGCTTCGGCCTACGCCCAGGCACCGGCCGACATGCCGTCCGCCGCGCCCCTCTTCGCGGCGACGCTGCATGACTTGAACGACAAGCCGGTGGCCCTGGACGGCTTGCGCGGCAAGCCGCTGATCGTGAATTTCTGGGCCCGCTGGTGCGCGCCCTGCCGCACGGAAATCCCGGAGCTGGTCGCCGCCCACGACAGCTACGGCAAGCGGGGGCTGACGGTGGTCGGCATCGCCCTGGACGACAAGCCCGACAGCGTGCGCGACTTCGCCAAGGCCTACGACATGCGCTACGCGGGCCTCCTCGCCAAGACCGGGGGCATCGAGCTGATGCGCGCCACCGGCAACCCCAAGGCGGTGCTGCCCTTCACCCTGGTCATCGACCGCAACGGCCAAGTCATAGGCCGCAAGCTGGGGCCCCTGAAGAAGGACGAGATCGAGACCTACGCCAGGCAATTGCTCGACAAGGGC
This sequence comes from uncultured Rhodocyclaceae bacterium, assembly GCA_964479195.1. Lineage (GTDB taxonomy): Bacteria > Pseudomonadota > Gammaproteobacteria > Burkholderiales > Rhodocyclaceae > Desulfobacillus. The sequence goes on along the minus strand of CAYZLI010000106.1, from coordinate 3,797 downwards.
TGAAACGAAAAAAGCCGCGACCGGCGGGGAACCAGCCGCGGCCAATTCGGAGGAGACGGGAATTACTGGGCCGGAATGTTGCCGACGAAGGTGTTTTCGACCAGCGGCTTGGCATCCACCTGGGCCACGTGGCAGCTGTTGCACTGGTAGCGGTCCATGGTCACCACCTTGGTGAGGCCATCCTTGCCGAAGGTAAGGTGGCTGTCACCCACCTTCGGTGCGTCCTTCTTCCGGTAGGCTTCGAGGCTGTGGCAGGTGAGGCATTGGTTCTCCTCGACGGTGATCTCGTCGAAGTTGGCCACGGCGTGGGGAATCAGCGGCGGCTGCTCCTTGAAGGTGCGGGCAATCGGCTTCTGCAGGCCCGGCTTCTTGCCGGTGAACTCCTTCACCGCATCCGGCGCCTTGTCGGTCACCGCCGTGTCTGCACCGCGCAGAGTCTGCACGCCAGCGAACTGGGCGCAACCGAAAGCCACCGCCGCCGCGGCTGCGGCAAGAATCATGGTGACGGACCTAGTCATGATCGTCTCCCTTCACGTCGTCAAAGTTGAAAATCCATAGTTACTTGCATGCCGGCGCGATTTCCTTGGCCGGCCCCGAAAACTCCCGCTCCTTGCCGCGGTGGCGCGAGCCGAAGGCGAACACCTCCTTCGCGCAGACGTCGATGCAGCGCCCGCAGTTGGTGCAGTTCGCGGCGAGGATCACCGGCCCGGCGCCGTCGACGCCTTTGAGGGCGGGACGGATCACCTGCGGCTCCGGGCACACGGCGAAGCAATCCAGGCAGTCATTGCACTGGGCCCGCTTGACCGCCGCTACGCGCAACAGGCTCAGCTTCGCCAGCAGGCTGTAGAAGGCGCCCACCGGGCAAAGGTGGCCGCACCAGCCGTCCTTCATCACGAAGACGTCGAAGAGGAACACCGCCAGCACCACCGCCCAGGCCTCGCCCAGGCCGAAGATGAGGCCGCGATGGAGCATGGACACGGGGTTGGCCGGCTCCCAGGCAATGCTGCCGGTGACCAGGGCCAGCACCAGCGTCATGGCCAGGACCCAGTAGCGCGTCCGGCGCGAGACATGCGCCCCGCCTTTGATGCCCAGCTTGTTGCGCAGCCAGCGCGCGGCATCGGTGACCAGGTTGACCGGGCAGACCCAGGAGCAGTACACCCGGCCGCCCACCAGCAGGTAGAAGGCCAGCACGATCGCGGCGCCGATCAAGGCTTTGCCTTCCGCTACATGCCAGGTCAGCAGCGACTGGAGCAGCACGTAGGGGTCGGTCAGGGGCAGGACATCGAGCGTGTAGCTGAAGCTGAGGTTGCCCTTGACGATCCACAGCCCGAACCAGGGGCCCGCCAGGAAGAGCGCCAGGACGCCGAGCTGCGAGATGCGGCGCGCAGCCAGCCACTTGTGGGCAGCCAGCCAGCCCTTGGCGGCGATGGCATC
>CAYZLI010000106.1:0-2263 GCA_964479195.1 uncultured Rhodocyclaceae bacterium | reverse complement strand
TCGGGCATCAGCCCCTTCCCGGGTTCGTAACGCAGGCCTTCCGGCAGGTTGTAACTGTGCTCGGCGTCGGGCGCCACGAGACTGCGGCCGGCCCTTTCCTTCTCTTCCCAGCCGAGGCGGTAGTGCTTGCCCAGTTCGCCCTTGGCGAGCTGCACCGGATAGACCTTGATCGCGGCCACATCGAGCGGACAGCCTTTCTCGCATTTGCCGCAACCCGTGCAGTGTTCCGAATGCACCACGGGAATGAACAGCGTGTGCCTGCCCGTGCGGGTGTTCACCCGCGGCTCCAGGGTGATGGCCTTGTCGATCACCGGGCAGACGCGGTAGCAGATGTCGCAGCGCAAGCCCAGGAAGTTGAGGCAGTTCTCCTGGTCCACCAGCACCGCCAGGCCCATTTTCGCCTTGTTGATGTCCGTGAGCTCGTGGTCCAGCGCCCCCGTCGGGCAGGCCTTGACGCAGGGGATGTCCTCGCACATCTCGCAGGGAAACTGCCGCGCGACGAAGTAGGGCGTGCCCGTCGAGATGGGCTCCTCGGGCTTGGCCAGGCTCAGGATGTTGTAGGGGCAGTCGCGCACGCACAGGCCGCAGCGGATGCAGGCACCGGGGAAGTCCTTCTCGGCCCGGGCGCCCGGCGGCCGGATGGCCACCGGCGGCAGCGCCTTGGCCTGCTTGGCGTAAAGGCCGAGGCCGAGCCCGGCCAGGCCCACGCCGCAGGCCATGCGGGCTGAGTCGAGCAGGAACTGGCGGCGCGCCGACGATGCCGCCGCCGACGATCTCCTGGCCATTTCGGTTTCCATGGTGCCGGGCTGCCCTGGCGGGTGGGCGGCCCGTGCCGCCCACCCTAGCGCTCCCTGATGCGCCTTATTCCATCAGGCCTTGACGATCTTCACCGCGCACTTCTTGAAGTCCGTCTCTTTCGAGATCGGGCAGGTGGCGTCCAGCGTCAGCTTGTTCACCAGGCGGTGCTCGTCGAAGAAGGGGATGAACACGAGACCCACCGGCGGCTTGTTGCGGCCCTTCGTTTCCACACGTACCTGGATCTCGCCGCGGCGGCTGGCGACCTTCACGATGTCGCCGCGCTTCAAGCCGCGCTTCTCGGCATCCTTCGGGTGCATGAACACGGGGGCGTCCGGGAAGGCCTTGTACAGCTCGGGCACGCGGCGCGTCATGGTGCCGGTATGCCAGTGCTCCAGCACACGGCCGGTGCACAGCCACAGGTCGTAATCGTTGTCCGGCTGCTCGGCCGCAGGCTGGTAGGGCAGGGCAATGATCAGCGCCTTGCCGTTGGGCTTGCCGTAGAACTTGACCTTTTCGCCCGTCTTGACGTAGGGGTCGTAGCCCTCGCGGAAGCGCCACAGGGTCTCCTTGCCATTGACCACCGGCCAGCGCAGGCCGCGCGCCTTGTGATAGACGTCGAAGTCGCCCAGATCGTGGGCATGGCCGCGGCCGAAGGCAGCGTATTCCTCGAACAATCCCTTCTGGGCGTAATAGCCGAAAGCCTCCGATTCGTCGTTCGCATAGCCCTTGATGGCGTGGCCGTTCACCTTTTCCAGCTCGGTGAGGGGGAACTTGTTCACCTGGCCGTTGGCGTAGAGCACGTCGTACAGGGTCTTGCCGCGGTACTCGGGCATCTTGTCCACCAGCTCCTTCGGCCACACTTCCTCGACCTTGAAGCGCTTGGAGAACTCCATGTACTGCCACAGGTCGCTCTTGGCCTCGCCCGGCGCCTTCACCTGCTGGCGCCAGAACTGGGTGCGGCGCTCGGCGTTGCCGAAGGCGCCCTCCTTTTCCATCCACATGGCGGAGGGCAGGATGAGGTCGGCGGCCATGGCCGTCACCGTCGGGTAGGCGTCGGAGACGACGATGAAGTTGGCCGGGTTGCGGAAGCCGGGGTAGCGCTCCGTGTTGATGTTCGGCCCGGCCTGCATGTTGTTGGTGGTCGTGGTCCAGTAGAAATTGAGCTTGCCGTCCTTCAGCATGCGGTCCTGCAGCACGGCGTGGAAGCCCGGCGCCGGCTGGATGGTGCCCGCCGGCACTTTCCACATCTTCTCGGTGATCTCCCGGTGCTTGGGATTCATCACCACCATGTCGGCCGGCAGGCGGTGGGCGAAGGTGCCCACCTCGCGCGCCGTGCCGCAGGCGGAGGGCTGGCCGGTGAGCGAGAAGGGGCTGTTGCCCGGCTCGGAGATCTTGCCCACCAGGAGATGGACGTTGTAGATCATGTTGTTCACCCAGGTGCCGCGGGTGTGCTGGTTGAAGCCCA
>CAYZLI010000105.1:6367-13809 GCA_964479195.1 uncultured Rhodocyclaceae bacterium | reverse complement strand
CGCCCTTCGACAGGCTCAGGACAGGCTTATTGCGCCCTACCCAATGCCTGTTGCATGGCGCGGGCCAGTTGAGCCGGGAGGTTCCCGGCCAGGCAGTCGAATACCGGTACCTCGGGCATGGCCCGCAGCCAGGTCATCTGGCGCTTGGCGAGCTGGCGGGTGGCGACGATGCCCTTCTCGCGCAGCGTCGGCCGGTCCCCCATGCCTTCCAGGTATTCCCACGCCTGCCGATAGCCGACGCAGCGCATGGACGGCAGTCCCGGTGCCAGGCGGTACTTGGCGCGCAGCCCGATGAGCTCATCCACCAGGCCCGCCGCCAGCATGGCGTCGAAGCGCCGGGCGATGCGCTCGTGCAGGGCAGCGCGGTCGGAAGGCATCAGGGCCAACGGAATCAGGCGATAGGGGGGCGCCGCCTGGCTGCGGCGGGCGAGGCTGGCCGCCATCGGCCGGCCCGTCAGGCGCACGATTTCCAGGGCGCGCTGGATGCGCTGCGCATCGAAGGGCTTGAGCCGCGCCGCGGCCTGCGGATCGAGGACGGCCAGCTCCGCATGCAGCGCCGGCCAGCCGCGCCGGCCCGCCTCCGCGTCGATCTCCCGGCGCAGTTCCGGGTCCGCCGCGGGCAGGTCGGACAGGCCCTCGCGCAGCGCCTTGAAGTAGAGCATGGTGCCGCCGGCCAGCAGCGGGATGCGGCCGCGCGCCGTGATCTCCGCCATGAGGCCCAGGGCGTCGGCGCGGAAGCGGGCGGCGGAGTAGCTTTCCTCCGGGCCGACGAGGTCGATGAGGTGATGGGGACATTCGGCCAGCGTGGCCCGGTCCGGCTTCGCCGTGCCGATGTCCATGTCCCGGTACACCTGGGCGGAGTCCACGCTGACGACCTCCACCGGCAGGCGGGCGGCCAGCTCCAGCACCACCGCCGTCTTGCCGCTGGCCGTCGGGCCCATGAGGAGGATGGCCGGCGGCCGCGGGCCATCCTCCTCATCGGCGCCCGGTTGCCCTCCACCCGCCGTCCCCCGTCCCAGGGGCGGGGGCGACTGAATCGGCGCGCCCGTCGGGCGCGGAGAGAGGTGTTTATCGGCCACGGAGGAAGAGCCGGTCGAGATCGTCCATGGAAAGCTGCGTCCAGGTGGGCCGGCCGTGGTTGCATTGGTCGGCCCGTTCCGTGGCCTCCATGTGCCGCAGCAGGGCGTTCATCTCCGGCAGGCTGAGGCCGCGGTGCGCGCGCACGGCGCCGTGACAGGCCATGGTCGCCAGCAGCTCGTTGCGCCGCTCGGCGGCGGCGCGGCTGGCGCCGAACTTGTCCAGGTCGGCCAGCAGCGCCCGTACCAGCCCCGATACGTCGGTTGGCGCGAGCAGGGCGGGCACGGCGCGCACGGCGAGCTCGCGCGGCCCGGCGGCGGCGATCTCGAAGCCGAGCCGGGCGAGCGTCGCGGCGTGCTCCTGGGCCGCCGCCATCTCCTCGGGGCTGGCCGCCAGCACGGCGGGAATGAGGAGCTGCTGCTGGGCGGCCGACTCGCCCTCGTCCAGGGCCGCCTTCAGCTTCTCGTAGAGGATGCGCTCGTGGGCGGCGTGCATGTCCACCAGCACCAGCCCGGCGGCGTTTTGCGCCAGGATGTAGATGCCGTGCAGTTGCGCCAGGGCATAGCCCAGGGGCGGGGTAGTGGGAGCGGCGCCCTCGCCGCGAATTTCAGCGGCTGCAGATCGCGGCGAGGACGCCGCTCCCACAGCGCCGCGCGCCACGAAGTCGTAATACGCCGCCACCGGCTGCTCGACACCGAGGCTGTGCTGGTGCGGTGCGGGGCGGGCGTAGGCGCTCGGCTCGGCCAGGGGGGCGGTCGTGATGGGCGCCGCCAGCGCCCGCTGCAAGGCATGGAAGACGAACTGGTGCACGGCGCGCCCCTCGCGGAAACGCACCTCGATCTTGGCCGGGTGCACATTGACGTCCACGCCCGCGGGATCGAGCTCGAGGAACAGCACATAGGCCGGATGCCGGCTGCCATGCAGGATGTCGGCGTAGGCCTCGCGCACCGCATGGGCGAGCAGCTTGTCGCGCACGAAGCGGCCGTTCACGAAGAAGTACTGGGCGTCGCGGCTGGCGCGCGAGTAGGCGGGCAGGGCGGCGTAGCCGGTCAGCCGCAGGCCACCGGCGGCGGTCTCGATGGGACGGGCCTGGACGGCGAACTCCTCGCCCAGGATTTCGGCCACGCGCCGCGCCGGCCCGGCGGGGGCGAGCCGCGCGCTGATGCGGCCGTTGTGCTGGAGCTGCAGGGCCACGTCGGGCCGGGCCAGGGCGCTGCGGCGGAAGACTTCCTCGCAGTGGGCGAACTCCGTCTGCGCGCTCTTCAGGAACTTGCGCCGGGCCGGGGTGTTGAAATAGAGGTCGGCGACTTCCACGACGGTGCCCGCGCCGAGGGCGGCCGGGGCGATTTCCATGGCCGCGGCATCGATGCGGAAGGCATGGGGCGCCGCGCCCATCCGGCTGGTGAGCGCCACCCGCGCCACGGCGGCGATGGAGGCCAGCGCCTCGCCGCGAAAGCCCAGGGAGGCCACCCGCTCCAGGTCCTCCAGGGAGGCGATCTTGCTGGTGGCGTGCCGCGCCAGAGCGAGCGGCAGCTCGTCGCGGGGAATGCCGCAACCGTCGTCGGCGAGGCGGATCAGCTTCACGCCGCCCTCGGCGAGCTGCACGGCGATGTCCCGCGCCCCGGCGTCCAGGCTGTTCTCCAGCAGTTCCTTGAGCACCGAGGCCGGACGCTCCACCACCTCGCCGGCGGCGATCTGGCTGATCAGGAGGTCGGGCAGGGGCTTGATGGCGGGCATGGAAGCGGGATGAATTATACTCTGCGGGCTTTTTCGCCTCCGGGACCCCATGGAATTCCTCGCGCTGCTCTGGGACGTCGCCGTCCATCTCGATAAGCACCTTGCCGCCCTGCTCGCGCAATACGGCGCCTGGGTCTACGGCCTGCTGTTCGTCATCGTCTTCTGCGAGACGGGGCTGGTGGTGACGCCTTTCCTGCCCGGCGATTCGCTGCTGTTCGTCGCCGGGGCGCTGGCCGCCGCGGGCGGCATGGACGTGATGGTGCTCGACGCCACCCTGATCGCCGCGGCCGTGCTCGGCAACAGCGTCAATTACTCGGTCGGCCGCTGCCTCGGCCCCAAGGTGTTCCAGTGGGAGGATTCGCGCTTCTTCAACAAGCGGGCCCTGGAGAAGACCCACGCCTTCTACGAACGGCACGGCGGCAAGACCATCGTCATCACGCGCTTCCTGCCCATCCTGCGCACCTTCGCCCCCTTCGTCGCCGGCATCGCCCGCATGTCCCATGGCCGCTTCCAGGCCTTCAACATCGCCGGCGGCGTGTTGTGGGTGGTCTCCCTCACCCTGGCCGGCTTCTGGTTCGGCAACCTGCCCCTGGTGAAGAACAACCTGACTGCGGTCATCCTGGCCATCGTCGTCGTCTCGATGGTGCCGGCGGCCGTGGGCTACCTGAAGCACCGCGCCGGCTGACCCTGGCGCCGGGCCGCCTCAAGCCAGGGAATTCCACGCTGCGAGCGCAGCGAGCCGCCGTCACCCCCTTCCCCGGGAAGGGGGCGGGAGGATGGTTCTTTTCCATTTCTTTACAGCGGCTTGGCCCGGCCGAAGGCCTTTCGGCTATCATTGGCCATGCTCAGGCGGTTTATCCCCTTGATTTGCTTACCACTGTTGGCGGGCTGTGGCGGGGGCGCGGCACCGGGCAAGCGGGTTGAAGCCGGCTTCGAGCCCGGGCAATTGGTGAAGACGGACATCGACCGGGTCGCCGAGGCGCATGTGCGCGAAGTGTTCGCCAGCCTGCGGGTGCTCGCGGAAAAGCTCTACCGGCGCAATCCCCGGGAATGGCGCAAAGGCGGCCAGGCCAGCGTGGAAGCGGCGGTGGCGCGCCTGTTCGAGGGGCGGCAGGATTGGACGTTCGCGGAGCTGGAGGGCCGGCGCGGCACGGAGGCGATCCATCTGGCCTTCCGCGAGGACTATGGGGGTGACCGCGTGCTGGCCTTCATGGCCGGCCTGGCGGGCATGACGCAGACGGCGTTCAACGGCAAGACCGAGTTTTTCGTGCTCGACGAGCTGGATCCCCAGGCGCTGCACAACGCCGCGCGCAACGTCGAGATCGCCGTGTGGAAGCTGTCGAACGCCACGGCCGCGGGCGGCGGGCTGTTCCTGCTGTCGAACGAGGCCCAGGGGCCGGTGCGCAACCTGTCCTTCGAGCGGGAGTTCGGCAAGGTGATCGGCAACCTGGACCTGCTGTCGAAGATCATCGCCGACAAGACCAACCGCACGGTGGCGAAAGTGATCCAGAACATGGCCACGGCGCTGTTCCTGCCGGTGAAGTTCTAACGGGAAGAAATGAAGTCCATCGTCATCCTGATTTCCGGCCGCGGCAGCAACATGGAGGCCATGCTCGAGGCGAGGCTGCCCTGCCGCATCGCCGCCGTGATCGGCAGCAAGGCCGACGCCCAGGGGCTGGAGACCGCGCGCCGCCATGGCATTCCCACGGCGGTGGTGGCCCACACCGAACACGCCTCGCGGGAGCTGTTCGATGCCGCGCTGGCGGCCGAAATCGAGCGGCACCGGCCGGACCTGGTCGTGCTGGCCGGCTTCATGCGCGTCCTCGGCGATGCCTTCGTGCGCCGCTTCCACGGCCGCATGATGAACATCCATCCTTCGCTGCTGCCCGCCTTTCCCGGCTTGCACACCCACCGCCGCGCCCTGGAGGCGGGCGTACGCATCCACGGCTGCACGGTGCATTTCGTCACCCCGGCCCTGGACAACGGCCCGGTCATCATCCAGGCGGCGGTGCCGGTCTACGCGGACGATACGGAGGCGGGCCTCGCGGCGCGGGTGCTGGACCAGGAACACCTGGTCTATCCCCAGGCCGTGCGCTGGTTCGTGGAAGGGCGGCTGACGCTCACGGAGCAAGGTTGCGTGCTGCTCGACGGCGAGCGGCGCCAGGACGCCGCCCTGCTCGTGCCCCAGCCTGACGCCGGCCCTCACCCCCAGCCCCTCTCCCCTGGCAGGGAGAGGGGAGCGAGCTGAGCCGCTGCGCGGCTTGTGATGGGATGGACCGCCGCCTGCCCGCCGCCCTGGCGGCCTCGCTGCTGATCCACGCGGCGGTGGTCGGCGGTCCCGGCTGGCGCCTGCCCTTCGACGCGGACGAGCCGGAGCCGTCGGGTCCGCTGCAGGCGCGCCTCGCCGCGCCACGCCAGCAGGTGGCCGCGCCCACGCCGCGGCCCGCCGCACCGCGCCCCCGCAAGGCGCGGCCCGCGCCCGTTGCGGAAGCGGCGCCCGAGCCGGTGGCGCCGGCGTCCCCGGCGCCGGAACCGCCCGCAGCGGCGCCAGCCGGCGCGCCGCCGGTGGCGGCCGAGGTGCCCGCGCCCCCGGGGCCGGCTCCCGGGGCGTTCGCGCCCCCGGAAGCGCGGGCCGAGATCGCCTGGCCGCGCCAGGGACGGATCCGCTTCGCAGTGACGCGCGGCGAAGGTGAACAGAGCACGGAGCTCGGCCAGTCGGTGCACGAGTGGAGCCACGACGGCGCGGCCTACCGGCTTCGCACGGTGACCGAGACCACGGGCCTGGTGGCCCTGTTCCGGCCCATCCGGATCGTGCAGCTGAGCGAAGGGGCCATCGACGCGGATGGCCTGGCGCCGCGGGAGTTCCAGGTGGAGCGCAACGGCCAGCCGGCAGAGGGCGCGCGCTTCGACCGGGAAGCGGGGCGCGTGACGCTGACTGGCGCCGGCACCCCGCGGCGGGAAGCGCAAGGGGCGCACGGCGCCCAGGACCTCCTGAGCCAGGTGTACCAGCTCGGCCTGCTGGGGGTGGCCGCCCGGCTCGAGTTGATGATAGCCACCGGCAAGAATTTCGGCCCCTACGTCTTCGAGGCGGTGGGGGAGGAACGGTTGAGGACGCCGCTGGGCGAGCTGCGCACCTGGCATGTACGCACGCCTGCAATGCCGGGAGAGCAGGCTACCGAGCTCTGGCTCGCGGAGGATTACCGCCGCCTGCCGGTGCGCATCCGGCACATCGACCGCAAGGGCGATGTGTTCGACCAGACGGCGGTGGAAATGGAGATCGAGGGAACGCGGCTCGCCGAGCGGGCGGATTGACGAGAATATGCGCATCACACCGAAACAGATCGACGCCACCATCACGGCGCTCAACGAGCTGCTCAAGTTCGAGCATCCGGCCGATGCCGTGCTGTCCCAATTCTTCCGCGAGCACCGGGTGCTGGGGCAGCGCGACCGGGGCTTCATCGCCGAGACCGCCTTCGCCGTCCTGCGCCGCAAGCGCCTGCTGGAGCATCTGCTGGCCGGCGCGGTGACGCCGCGGCGCCTGGTGCTGGCGGCCCTGGTGCGCCTGTCCGGCATCTCGCAGCGGCAGCTCGCCGGGCTCATCAGCGACCAGGAATCGGCCTGGATCGCCGAACTGAAGGCGAAGCCGGTGGACGCCCTCACGCTCGCCGAGCGGGCGGATTTTCCCGACTGGCTGGCGGAAAGACTCCTCGGCCACCAGGAGCCGCGGGAAGTGCTGGATCTGGCCCAGGGCCTCAACCAGAACGCGCCCCTCGACTTGCGGGTGAACCCCCTCAAGACGGATCGCGAGGCCGTGCTCAAGCAGCTTGCCGAGAGCGGCATCGAGGCCGAGGCGGGCAAGCTCTCGCCCCTGGCGATCCGGCTCAAGGCCAAGCCGGCCCTGCAGCGCCATCCCCTTTACCTGGACGGCTCGATCGAAGTGCAGGACGAAGGCAGTCAACTGCTCGGCTTTCTCCTCGCACCCAAGCGCGGCGACATGGCGGTGGATTTTTGCGCCGGCGCCGGCGGCAAGACCCTGCTGCTGGGCGGGCTCATGCGCTCCACGGGCCGGCTCTATGCCTTCGACGTCTCCGACAAACGGCTCGCCCGGCTGCGCACCCGGGTGGCCCGCTCCGGCCTGTCCAACGTCCATCCGGTGCTGATCGCCAACGAGAACGACACCCGGGTGAAACGCCTCGCCGGCAAGATCGACCGGGTGCTGGTGGATGCGCCCTGCAGCGGCTTGGGGACGCTACGCCGCAACCCGGACCTCAAGTGGCGGCAGACCCCGGAGGGTGTGGCGGAACTCACGCGCAAGCAGCACGACATCCTCAAGGGCGCCTCGAGGCTGGTGAAGAAGGGCGGGCGGCTGGTGTACGCCACCTGCAGCATCCTGACGGAGGAGAACGAGCAGGTGGTGGCGGGCTTTCTCGCCGCGCACCCGGAATTCCGGCCGGCTTCGGCCCAGGACATCCTCGCCAAGCAGGGCATCGCAGTGGACTGCGGCGAGACCCTGCGCCTCACGCCGCACCAGCACGGCACGGATGGGTTTTACGCGGCGGTGCTGGAAAGGGTTTCTTGACCCCGGTCATGCCGGGTGCGCTGGGGCTCGGTTAGCTTCTCGTCTCCCC
>CAYZLI010000105.1:0-6267 GCA_964479195.1 uncultured Rhodocyclaceae bacterium | reverse complement strand
CATGGGGCCGGGCGCCCTTGCCGTCGCTGCGGCAGGCTTGTAATATCCGTGTATTACATCCATCCGGGGGCGCCGCCATGACCCTGACCGTCCGTCTCAAACCCGAACTCGAAGATCAACTCGAAGACTACTGTCAGGCCGAAGGCGTGACCAAGACGGCCGTGGTGACCCAGGCGCTGCGGGAATTCCTTGGCAACCTGCGTCAGCAGCGGACACCCTATGAATTCGGTGTGGATCTGTTCGGAGCCGACACGTCCCGCGGAGAGCCCCCTGATGCCTCGCGCCAGTACAAGAAGCTGTTGAAAGAGAAACTGCGTGCAAAGCATTCTCGTTGACGCCGGTCCTCTGGTAGCCCTGTTCCGGGCAAACGACGCGTACCATGAGCGTTCCAGGGAATTCGTCGGCGGCGACACTCGACCGCTGGTTACCACCTGGCCGGTGCTTACCGAAGCCTGTTTTTTTCTCAACGCGCGGGGCAAGTCGCGGCTGCTCACCTGGGTGCGCCGTGGCGGGCTGCGCCTCCATCCCATCGGGGACGTGGACCTGCCGGTGATCCAGGGCCTCATCGAGAAATACGGCGACCGCATGGACTTCGCGGACGCCAGCCTGGTCTGGCTGGGCACGAAGTTGAAGCTGACCGACATCATCACCATCGACCGCGACGACTTTTCCGTTTACCGTGCCGCCGACGGCAAGCCCTTCCGCAACCTGTTCAAGTCTTGATTCTGCCGCTGCCCAAACACCCCCTTGCGTCGCACACCAAAATAGGACTAAACTAGTACCGTATTCAAATCCGGGAGGTTGCTCCCATGGAAACGGTAAACGACATGAACTTCGACAGAAACATCGAATGCTTCCTCGCCCGCTCGGCGGACTACCTGGACTTGCCGGCCGAGGATGCGGCTTACACCTGCGCCGAGGACGCGCCCCAGGCTGACGGCGTGGAGCCCTGACATGCTGCGCATCAGCAAGCTCGCCGACTACGGCACCATGGTCACCGCCTACATGGCGCGCCGGCCGGAGCAGTTGTTCAGCGCCGGCGAGATTGCCCACGCCCTCGGCCTGGGCCAGCCCACGGTGAGCAAGATCCTCAAGATGCTGGGCCACGCCGCCCTGGTGGTGTCCTGGCGGGGGGCGGCGGGCGGCTACACCCTCGCGCGGGCGCCGGAGAAAATCTCCGTAGCCGAGATCGTGGACGCCATGGAAGAGCAGCCCTTCGGCCTGACCGAATGCAGCGCCACGGAAGGCCTGTGCGCCCAGGAGGACACCTGCATCGTGCGCGGCAACTGGCAGCGCATCAATGTCGCCGTGCGCCGCGCCCTGGAGGAAGTGTCCCTGGCCGACATGATCCGGCCCCTGCCGCGCCGGCCCGTGGCCAAACCGGTCGCGGCCCCCCGCGGCGCGGAGAATTCCGGGAGGTAATGATGAACGCCCCGACTGGACAACTGGACCGCTTCCTCGAACGCGAATACTCAGCCGGTTTCGTCACGCCCATCGAGATGGAGACGGTGCCGAAGGGGCTGAACGAGGACGTCGTGCGCCTGATCTCCGCCAAGAAGAACGAGCCGGAGTTCATGCTGGACTGGCGCCTGAAGGCCTTCCGCCGCTGGCAGGCCATGGCGCATCCCCGCTGGGCGCACGTGCAGTTTCCGCCCATCGATTACCAGGACATCCACTACTACGCCGCGCCCAAGCTGGCGAAGGACCGGCCGATGAGCCTGGACGAAGTGGATCCGGAACTGCTGCGCACCTACGAGAAGCTGGGCGTGCCCTTGAAGGAGCGCGAAATCCTCGCCGGCGTGGCGGTGGATGCGGTGTTCGACTCCGTGTCCGTGGCCACCACCTTCAAGGAGAGGCTGGGCGAGCTGGGCATCGTCTTCTGCTCCTTCTCCGAGGCGGTGCAGAAGCACCCCGAACTGGTGCGGCAATACCTGGGCACGGTAGTGCCCGCCGGCGACAACTTCTACGCGGGGCTCAACGCCGCCGTGTTCAGCGACGGCTCCTTCGTCTATGTGCCGAAGGGCGTGCGCTGTCCCATGGAGCTGTCCACCTATTTCCGCATCAACGCCCAGTCCACCGGCCAGTTCGAACGCACCCTCATCATCGCCGACGAGGGCGCCTACGTGAGCTACCTGGAAGGCTGCACGGCGCCCATGCGCGACGAGAATCAGCTCCACGCCGCCGTGGTCGAGCTGATTGCCCTGGAGGGCGCGCAGATCAAGTACGCCACGGTGCAGAACTGGTATCCCGGCGACAAGGAAGGCAAGGGCGGCATCTACAACTTCGTTACCAAGCGCGGCGAATGCCGGGGCGACAATTCCCGCATCTCGTGGACCCAGGTGGAGACCGGCTCGGCCATCACCTGGAAGTACCCGAGCGTGATCCTGCGCGGCGACAACTCCGTGGGCGAGTTCCATTCCGTGGCGCTCACCAACAATTTCCAGCAGGCCGACACGGGCACCAAGATGATCCATATCGGCCGCAACACGAAGAGCACCATCCTGTCCAAGGGCATCGCGGCGGGGCGCGGCCAGAACGCCTACCGCGGCCTGGTGAAGGTGCTGCCCAAGGCGGAGGGCGCGCGCAACTATACCCAGTGCGACTCGCTGTTGATCGGCGACAAGTGCGGCGCGCACACCTTCCCCTACATCGAGGTGAGGAACCCCACCGCCCGGGTCGAGCACGAGGCCTCCACCTCGCGCATCGGCGAGGACCAGCTCTTCTACTGCATGCAGCGGGGCCTGTCCGCGGAGGACGCGGTGTCGATGATCGTCAATGGTTTCTGCAAGGAAGTGTTCAAGGAGCTGCCCATGGAGTTCGCCGTGGAGGCGCAGAAGCTCCTGGGCGTGAGCCTCGAAGGCGCCATCGGTTGAAGGGAGGACCCATGCTGAGCATCCGCAATCTTCAAGTGGCCATCGAGGGCCGGACTATCCTCAAGGGCATCGACCTGGACGTGAAACCCGGCGAGGTGCACGCCATCATGGGCCCCAACGGCTCGGGCAAGAGCACCCTCGCCCAAGTGCTGGCCGGCCGCGAGAGCTACCAGGTCACGGCCGGCGAGGTGCGCTACGAGGGCCGCGACCTTCTCGCCCTGGCGCCCGAGGAGCGCGCCCGCGAGGGGCTTTTCCTCGCCTTCCAGTACCCGGTGGAGATCCCCGGCGTATCCAACGTATACCTCCTCAAGGCGGCGCTCAACGCCCGGCGCAAGCACCAGGGCCTGCCCGAGCTGGACGCCATGGACTTCCTCGCCCTGGTCAAGGAGAAGCTGAAGCTGGTGGAAATGGACCAGGAATTCCTCTACCGGCCGGTGAACGAGGGCTTTTCCGGCGGCGAGAAGAAGCGCAACGAGATCCTGCAGATGGCCCTGCTGGAGCCGAAGCTCGCCATCCTCGACGAGACGGATTCCGGCCTGGACATCGACGCCCTGAAGATCGTCTCGAAGGGCGTCAATGCCCTGCGCAGCCCGGAGCGGGCCATCATCGTCATCACCCACTACCAGCGGCTGCTCAACTACATCGTGCCCGATCACGTGCATGTGCTCTCCCACGGCCGCATCGCCAAGTCCGGCGGGGCCGAACTCGCCCACGAACTGGAGGCGAAGGGCTACGGCTGGGTGGACGTCGCGTCCGCCCCGGGCAGCGGAGTGGCTCCATGAGCGAAGCCGTCGCCCGCTTCCTGGACGACTTCCGCGAGGTGGAGGCGCGCCTGCCGGGGGCGCAACTGCCCTGGCTCCAGCGCGCCCGGCGGGATGCGCTGGAGCGCTTCGCCGCGGCGGGCCTGCCTACGACCGCCTTGGAGGACTGGAAATACACCAGCGTCGCCGCCCTGGAGAAGCAGGCGTTCCGGCCGGCCATCGCCGTCGCCGACGCGCCCCTGGCCAACGTCGCGCCCTGGCTGATGGGCGGGGGCGGGCACCGGCTGGTGTTCGTGGACGGCCGCCATGCCCCGACGCTGTCCCACCTGCCGCCCTCGCGGGCCGTGGTGGCCAGCTTGGCGGAGGTGCTGGCGCAACGGCCGGAGCGGGCCGAGCCCTGGCTGGCGGAAGAAGCGGCGGGCGGGTTTTCCGATCTCAACACCGCCTTCTTCGCCGACGGCGCCTTCATCCACCTGCCCCGGGGCGTGATCGTCGAGGAGCCGATCCATCTCCTCTACGTGTCCACCGGCGCCGGGCTGGCCATGCATCCGCGCAACCTCGTCGTCGCCGAGGACGACGCCCAGGCCGTGGTGATCGAGCACTACGTGGGGCTCGCCGAGGGCGCCGGCTTGACCAACGCCGTGACGAGCATCGTCGCCATGCGCGACGCCCGCATCGAGCACTGCAAGCTGCAGGAGGAGGGCGCGGCGGCTTTCCACATCGCCGCCATCCGCTCCGCCCAGGCGCGCGGCAGCGCGCTCACCTCCCACTCGGTCTCCCTGGGCGCGCAGCTCGCCCGCAACGACATCGCCACCCGCTTCGATGGCGAGCATTGCGAGACCCTGTTCAACGGCCTCTACGTGGCCGGCGGGCGCCAGCACGTGGATCACCACACGCGCATCGACCACGCCTCGCCCCACGGCACCAGCCGCGAGTTCTACCGGGGCATCCTCGACGGGCGCGGCCGCGGCGTGTTCAGCGGGCGCATCGTCGTTCACCAGGACGCCCAGCACACGGACGCCTCCCAGGCCAACCACAACCTGCTCCTTTCCCGTGAGGCGGAGGCCGACACCCGGCCGCAACTGGAGATCTACGCCGACGACGTAAAATGCAGCCACGGCGCCACGGTGGGCCAGCTCGACGAGAACATGCTCTTCTACCTGCGCACCCGCGGCATGGAAGAGCCCTTCGCCCGCAACCTCCTTACCTATGCCTTCGCCCGGGAAGTGCTGGAGCGCATCCGCCTGGATGCCCTGCGGCTGCGGGTGGAGGAACTGCTCCTGGCGCGCATGCCGGGCGGTGAGCGCATGAGGGAACTGGTATGAACGCAGTCAGGGAGCAAGTCATGGAACGCCCGACGGCAGCCGATTTCGCGCGCCTGCGCGGCGACTTCCCCATCCTCGAGCAGCGGGTGCACGACAAGCCGCTCGCCTATCTCGACAACGCGGCCACGACCCAGAAGCCCGCCGCGGTGATCGAGGCCGAGCAACGCTACTACCGGGAGTACAACGCCAACATCCATCGCGGCGTGCACACCCTGGCGGAGCGGGCGACGGCGGCCTACGAGGGGGCGCGGGAAACTGTGCGCCGCTTCATCCATGCCGAGCATGTGGACGAGATCGTCTTCCTGCGCGGCACCACGGAGGCCATCAACCTGGTGGCCCACTGCTTCGCCCGCGCCTTCCTGCGCGAGGGCGACGAGATCATCCTGTCCACCATGGAGCACCACTCCAACATCGTGCCCTGGCAGCTCGCCTGCGAGGCCCACGGCGCCGTACTGAAGGTGGTACCCATCAACGACGATGGCGAGTTCCGGTTCGAGGACTACGACCAGCTTATCGGCCGGCGCACGCGGCTGGTGGCGCTCACCCACGTGTCCAATGTCCTGGGCACGGTCAATCCCGTCAAGCGCATCGTGCAGCGGGCCCATGCGGCGGCCGTGCCGGTGCTGCTGGACGGCGCCCAGGCGGTGGCCCACGGCCCCGTGGACGTGCAGGACCTGGACTGCGATTTCTACGCCTTCTCCGGCCACAAGATCTACGGACCCACGGGCATCGGCGTGCTCTACGGCAAGCGGGAATGGCTGGAGCGCCTGCCCCCCTACCAGGGCGGCGGCAGCATGATCGAGACGGTGAGCTTCGAGAAGACCACCTACGCCCCCCTGCCGCAGAAATACGAGGCGGGCACGCCCCACATCGCCGGGGCGGTGGGCCTGGGCGCGGCCCTGGACTACGTGCAGCGCGTCGGCCTCCCGGCCATCGCGGCTCACGAGGCCGAGCTGCTCGACCACGCCACCCGGGCGGCGGGGGACATCCCGGGCCTGCGCCTGATCGGCACGGCGCGGGACAAGGCGGCCATTCTCTCCTTCGTGCTGGAGGGCGTGCATGCCCACGACGTGGCCACCGTCCTCGACCACCAGGGCGTGGCGGTGCGCGCCGGGCACCACTGCGCCATGCCGCTGATGCAGCGCTTCGGCGTGGCGGCCACGGCGCGCGCCTCCTTCGCCCTCTACAATACCCACGAGGAAGTGGATGCCCTGATCGCGGCCATCCGCGCCACCCAGGAGATGTTCGCCCGATGAGCGATTTGCGCGACCTCTACCAGGAGGTCATCTTCGACCACAACAAGCGCCC
>CAYZLI010000104.1:12297-13867 GCA_964479195.1 uncultured Rhodocyclaceae bacterium | reverse complement strand
GTGGAGTTGAGGCGCCTGCGCGGCTTTTCGCGCAGGTCCGGTGCAATGGTAGGTTGGACGAAGCGTCATGTTACGCACCGCGCCTACTATTTGCCGTTGAGGGGCGGAGCACTAACAAGAGTTGGCGCTCTGAACGGCGTCTCTCATGCGCACCGCACGACAGCCCGGGTGCGGTAACTGTTTGTCATCGCGCTAGATTACCCCAACCTGACAAACGCACCTTCGCCCTCGGCGAGGGGGAGGGGGTCGGGTAGAATTCCTCCTGTGAAACTCCTCGCCCTCGAATCCTCCACGGAAGTCCTGACCCTGGCGCTCTTTCTCGACGGCCGCGTCGTCGAGCGAGAGGGCGCGGCCGGGGTGTCGCACTCCGAGCTGGTGCTGCCGCTGCTGCGCGGCCTGCTGGACGCGGAGGGCGTGGCGCTCACCGACCTGGACGGGATCGCCTTCGGCGCCGGGCCGGGGGCCTTTACAGGGCTGCGGCTTGCCTGCGGCGTGGCACAGGGGCTGGCCTTCGGGGCGGATCTGCCGGTGCTGGGCGTGGGCAGCCTGGAGGCGATGGCCCTGGAGGCGGGGGCGGAGCGGGTCTATGCCTGCGCCGATGCGCGCATGAACGAGGTGTATTGCGCGGCCTATCGGGTGGCCGGGGGAGCGGTGGAAAGCGTGATCGCGCCGGTGGTGGCGCCGCCGCAGGACGTGCCGTTGCCCGAGGGCGTGGGCTGGCGGGGCTGCGGCAGCGGCTTTGGCGCCTACGGCGCGGCCCTGCGGGCGCGGCTGGGGGCCTGCCTGGGCGACGTGGCGCCGCAGGCCCGGCCGCGGGCGTCGGCGGTGGCGCGGCTGGCCGCGCCGCGCCTGGCGCGGGGCGAGGGCGGGGACGCGGCGCTGGCGGCACCGCTCTATGTGCGGGACAAGGTGGCGCTGACGGTGGCCGAGCGGGTGGCGAAGGGGGGGAAGGCATGACGATGTGCGGGCGCCGAACCCTCACCCCCGGCCCCTCTCCCCGAGGGAGAGGGGAGTTTGGCGGCGCCTTGTGCCGGGTGGTTCAGTGAGCGCCGTCCTGAAACCGGCACCGAGCATCGCCCCCATGCGCCGGGAGGACCTGGACGCGGTGGCGGAGGCGGAGCGGGCCGCTTATCCCTTTCCCTGGACCCGGACCAACTTCGGCGATTCGCTCACCGCGGGCTACAGCGCCTGGGTGTGCCGCGTCGGGGGGAAGCTGGTGGGCTACGCGGTCATGATGCTGGTGCTGGACGAAGCGCACCTGCTCAACGTCACGGTGGCGCCGGCCTGGCAGCGGCGCGGCTATGGGTCGCTGCTCATGCAGCATCTGTCTTCGACGGCGCGCGCCTACGGCGCCCGGCGCCTGTTCCTCGAAGTGCGCCCCTCCAACGAGGCCGGCATCGGGCTCTACCGGCGGCTGGGCTTCGAGCAGATCGGCCGGCGGCGGGGCTACTACCCCGCGGCCCGGGGGCGTGAGGACGCGGTGGTGATGGCGGTGGATCTATGAGCGCGCGCCGCGATGGCATCCTGCGGGAGATGGGACTGGGACCGCTGTGGCGGGTGCGGGGGAAGG
>CAYZLI010000104.1:9968-12197 GCA_964479195.1 uncultured Rhodocyclaceae bacterium | reverse complement strand
GCATCGCCCGCATGGGCTGGGACGAGTTGAAGACGAGCGTGGCCGAGTGCCGGGCTTGCCGCTTGTGCGAGCAGCGCAAGCAGGCGGTGCTGGGCGTGGGCGACCCGCAGGCCGATTGGCTGTTCGTGGGCGAGGGCCCGGGGGCGGAGGAGGACGAGCGGGGCGAGCCCTTCGTCGGCCAGGCGGGCAAGCTGCTCGACAACATGCTGGCGGCCATCAATCTCAAGCGCGGCAACAAGGTCTACATCGCCAACGTCGTGAAGTGCCGCCCGCCCGGCAACCGCACGCCCGAGCCCGAGGAGACGGCGGCCTGCTTTCCCTACCTCGTGCGCCAGGTGGAGCTGTTGCAGCCCAAGCTCATCGTCGCCCTGGGCAAGCCGGCGGCGGAAACCCTGCTCGACGCGGAGGTGAAAGTGGGGGCGGCGCGCGGCCGGCTGTTCGAGTTCCGCGGCATCCCGCTGATCGTCACCTACCATCCGGCCTACCTGCTGCGCAACCTGCCGGACAAGGCGAAGGCCTGGGAGGATTTGTGCTTCGCCCGGCGGACGATGGCGAAGCTGACGAAGCCGGACTGAACATGTCATCGCACAACGACGGCTCCGTAAGAGCCATCCTCTACGCCCTCGGCGCCAACTTCGGCATCGCCCTGTCCAAGTACGGCGCGGCCTGGTGGACGGGCTCGGGCTCCATGCTGGCCGAGGCAATCCACTCCACGGCGGACTGCGTCAACCAGCTCCTGCTGCTGCTCGGCATGAAGGAGGCCAACAAGCCGGAGAGCGCCGACCATCCGCTGGGCCATCACCGGGTCACCTACTTCTGGTCCATGATCGTCGCGCTGCTCCTCTTCTTCATGGGCGGTGCTTTTTCCGTCTATGAGGGCGTGGAGCGGCTGCTGCACCCGCAGCCCCTGGCAAACGGCGGCCTCGCCATGGCCGTGCTGGGCATCGCCGTGGTGCTGGAGGCTTTTTCCCTGGCGGGCGCCCTGCGGGAGATCCGCAAGACGGCGGGGGCCAAGCCCTTCCTGCGCTGGTTCCGGGAGACTCGGGAATCGGAGCTGATGGTGGTGGCGGGCGAGGACATCGCCGCCCTGGCGGGGCTGGCGCTCGCCTTCCTCGCCGTCTCGGCGGCGGTGCTCACCGGCAACCCCCTGTGGGACGCCCTGGGCACCCTCGCCGTGGGTGTGGTGCTGATGGTCATTGCCGTGGCGGTCATGATCGAGGTGAAGGGGCTCATCGTCGGCGAGTCGGTGGCCCCCGAGCTGCGCGAGGAGATCGAGCGCTTCGTCGCCGCCCAGCCGGAGGTGGCGCAGGTGCTGAACGTCATCACGCTGGCCTGGGGCGCGAAGATGGTGATCGCCGTCAAGGCGCGCATGCGCGACGCGGAGCGGGTGACCGGCGCGCAGATGGTGGAGGAGATCAACGCCGTGGAGGCGCGCCTGCAGGCGGCCTACCCCGCGGCGCGCTGGGTGTTTTTCGAGCCGGACGTGCGGTAGGGTGTTGTCATTCCCGCGGATGCGGGAATCCAGTGGCGTTGCTGAAGACGCTGGATCCCCGCATTCGCGGGGATGACAAGGGGCGTAGGCTTGCAATTCGCCGAGCCGCACATATCTTGGCGCCGTAACAACTTCAAGAACGAGGAGAGTGCGATGCGATTCAAACTCATGGCAATCCTGGCCCTCGTCGCCGGCCTGCTTTCCGGCTGCGGCTACAACCAGATCCAGATGAACGACGAGCAGGTGGGCGCCGCTTGGTCGGAGGTGCTGAACCAGTACAAGCGGCGCGCCGACCTGGTGCCCAACCTCGTCGCCGTAGTGCAAGGCTACGCAGCGCACGAGAAGGAGGTGCTGACGAGGGTGACGGAGGCCCGCGCCCAGGTGGCCGGCATCAAGGCCACGCCCGAGCTCATCAATGATCCGGAAGCCTTCGCCCGGTTCCAGCAGGCCCAGGCCGCCATGTCCGGGGCGCTCTCCCGCCTGCTGGCGGTAGCGGAGAACTACCCGCAGCTCAAGGCCGACGCCAATTTCCGCGATCTGCAGGCCCAGGTGGAAGGCACGGAGAACCGCATCACCGTGGCGCGCAACCGCTACATCAAGTCGGTGCAGGAGTACAACACCACGGTGCGCGTCTTCCCGAGCAATCTGACGGCCATGGCCTTCGGCTACAAGACCAAGGCGAACTTCGCCGTCGAGGACGAGAAGGCGCTGTCCACGCCGCCGGCGATCAAGTTCGA
>CAYZLI010000104.1:0-9868 GCA_964479195.1 uncultured Rhodocyclaceae bacterium | reverse complement strand
ACTTCGCCGTCGAGGACGAGAAGGCGCTGTCCACGCCGCCGGCGATCAAGTTCGATGCCGCGCCCGCCAAGCCGGCGGGGCCGGTGTCGCAGGGGTATTGAGCGCGCCGTGGCCCAATGTCATTGGCTCCGGCATAACATGCCCGTAGGGCATGGTTAGCCTACGCCGCAACAAGCCGCTTCGCGGCGTGTTGTCCCGCGAACGTGGGAATCCAGTGACGTCCGGAAAGCCGCTGGGTCCCCGCCTTCGCGGGGACGACAGTGCAAGCGTGATGCGTTTCCTCGCTCGTGCTGTCGTAGCGCTTGCCTGCGCCCTTTGTGGTCTGGCGTACGCCGCCACCGACCTCGCCCCCGTCCCGCCCCTCGCAGCCCGCGTCACCGACCTCACCGGCACGCTCAGCCGCGAGCAGGCCGCCGGCCTGGAAAGCGCGCTGGCCGCCTACGAGCGCGACCGCGGTAGCCAGATCGCCATCCTCATCGTGCCCGCCACCCAGCCCGAAACCATCGAGGCCTACGGCATCCGCGTGGCGGATGCCTGGAAGATCGGCCGCCAGGGCATCGACGACGGCATCATCGTGCTGGTGGCCAAGAACGACCGGGCGCTGCGCATCGAGGTGGGCCGCGGGCTGGAAGGGGCGCTGCCGGATGCCATTGCCAAGCGCATCATCGAGGAGGTGATCCTGCCGCGCTTCAAGGAAGGGGATTTCCACGGCGGCCTGCGGGCGGGCGTGCAAAAGATCCAGGCGGTCATCGCCGGCGAGCCGCTGCCGCCGCCGCGCGGGTCCAGGGGTGCCCCGGCGCAGGACTTCTTCGAGGACGTGCTGCCGGTGGCCATGGTGTTCATCTTCGTCGCCGGGGGGCTGCTGCGGGCCCTGTTCGGGCGCCTGGCCGGGGCTTCCCTGGCGGGCGGGGTGGCGTTTTTCGGCGCCTGGCTGCTGCTGGGCAGCCTGGCCCTCGCGGTCGTCGTGGCCTTCATCGCTTTTATGCTGACGCTGATCGGCGGCGGCTCGGGCTTCGGGGGCGGGCGCGGCGGCTTCGGCGGCGGCTTCTCCGGCGGGCGCGGGGGCTTCTCCGGGGGCGGCGGCGGGTTCAGCGGGGGAGGGGCCTCGGGCCGATGGTAAGCCTCGCACGTCTTATCCGGCACCTCATGACGCCGCCCTGGGTGGTGGGGCGTCGCTTTCCCGCGGCGACCCTGCGGACCATCGAGGCGGCGGTGACGGCCTCGGAAGCGACTCACGCCGGCGAGCTGCGCTTCGCCGTGGAAGCGGCGCTGGCGCCGGGGCCGCTGCTGCGCGGCCAGAGCGCGCGGGAGCGGGCGGTCGAGGTGTTCTCCGGCCTGCGGGTGTGGGACACGGAGGGCGACAGCGGGGTGCTGATCTACCTGCTGCTGGCCGACCGGGAGGTGGAGATCGTCGCCGACCGCGGCATCAGCGCGCGGGTGCCCCAGGCCGAATGGGAGGCCATCTGCCGGCGCATGGAAGAGCGTTTCCGCCAGGGGGATTTCGAGGCCGGGGCGCTGGCGGCCATCAATGAGGTGGGCGCGCTGCTCGCCGCCCATTTTCCCGCCCCGGCGCGCAACCCGAACGAGCTGCCGGATCGGCCGACGCTGCTTTGACTTGTCTGTCATTCCCGCGAACGCGGGAATCCCGTGGCGTTGCGGAAGACGCTGGATCCCCGCGTTCGCGAGGATGACAAGGCTCTCAGTGGCGCACGTTCACGCTCTTCGCGGCGGCGAGCAGCGCCTGCAACTCCTCGCCGTGTTCGCGCATGTTGCGCTTGTGCCAGAGCGCCACGAGCAGCATGGTCAGGCAGACGAACAGGCCGAACATGAGGATCACCGCGGAGACGGGCAGATCCAGGTAGATCAGCAGCGCGTAGAGGCCCAGCATGACGAGGATGCTGGCGTTCTCGTTGAAGTTCTGCACGGCGATGGAGTGGCCGGCGCCCATCAGGATGTGGCCGCGGTGCTGCAGCAGGGCGTTCATGGGCACGACGAAGAAGCCGGCCATGCCGCCGACGATCACCATCATAAACAGGGCCAGGGGCAGGGAGGTGACGCCGATCATGCCCATCACCACGACCCCCATGGCGATGCCCACCGGCAGCACGTTCACCGACTTGTCCAGGGCCACCGCCTTGGCGGCCACCGCCGCACCCCCGGCGATGCCCAGGGCCACCACCCCCTGCAGCACCGTGGCCTTGTCCAGGGCCAGGTTGAGCGCCTGGTCGGCCCATTTCAGGACGATGAACTGCAGGGTGGCGCCGGCGCCCCAGAACAGGGTGGTGACGGCGAGCGAGATCTGGCCGAGCTTGTCCCGCCACAGCAGCCGCACCGAGTGCAGGAAATCGTGCACCAGGTACACCGGGTTCTTGTGCAGCGGCTTGTGGTCGACGCCCGTGTTGGGGATATAGGCGTTGAAGGCGGCGGCGATGAAGTAGAGCAGGGCGATCAGCAGCATCGCCACCTCCGCCGGGGTGTCGACGCTGGTCTCGATTCCGGGCATGTCGATGGAGAGCAGGAAGCCGCTGACCGTGGGGTTGATCAGCACGCCGCCCAGCACGGTGCCGAGGATGATGGCGCCCACGGTGAGGCCCTCGATCCAGCCGTTGGCGATCACCAGCTTGTCGTGGGGCAGGTATTCCGTGAGGATGCCGTACTTGGCCGGGGAGTAGGCGGCGGCGCCCAGCCCCACCATGGCGTAGGAGGCGAGCACGTAGTAGTGGGCCGGCAGCTTGAGAAGGTCAAGGGAGGGCAGGGTGGCCACGAGCAGCATGAAGCAGCCGAGGATCTTGATGGTGTTGCTGATCAGCATGACCCGGCCCTTGGCCATCGAGTCTGCGAAGGCGCCGACAAAGGCCGCCAGCAGCACGTAGGACACGGTGAAGAAGAGCTTCAGCAACGGTTCGTACTGGGCCGGCGCGTGGATGTCGCGCAGCAGGGAGATCGAGGCGATGAGCAGGGCGTTGTCGGCGAGCGCGGAGAAGAACTGCGCCGCCATGATGATGTAAAAGCCGTGGTTCATTGGGCCGTAGGAGCCGGTTGCGTGAGCGGGTCGCCCGTTTGTTATGTAGGGAGGCGCGGCGACGCGGCTTTATACCACACGGCCGTTTCGCCTGTCAGGCGCGCTTGGCGTCCCGGTGCCGATCCCTGTATCATCAGGCTATCTTATATAGTCAACTTGTGCTTGAATACACGCTATAAGTGACGTGAGGGAGGGCTGATTATGGCTGACCGCAGACTTCAGGTTTTTCACGCAGTTGCCAAGCAACTGTCGTTCACCAAGGCGGCCGAGGTGCTGTTCATGACCCAGCCGGCCGTGACCTTCCAGATCAAGCAACTGGAAGAGCACTTCAATACGCGCCTGTTCGACCGCGGGCACGGCAAGATCTCGCTTACACCGGCCGGCGAGATGGTCCTGGAGTACGCCGAGCGCATCCTCGGCCTGTCCTCCGAGCTGGACGTGCGCCTGAGCGAGATGACCGGCCAGATCGGCGGACCGCTGCTGGTGGGCGCCAGCACGACCATCGCCGAGTTCATGCTGCCGCGCATCCTGGGCGAATTCAAGTCCCAGTATCCGAACGTCAAGCCGCGCCTGATCGTCGCCAACTCGGAGACCATCGAGACGCGGGTAGCCGAGCACACCCTCGACATCGGCCTCATCGAGGCGCCCTCGCACCAGGCGAACCTGCAGTGCGAGGCATGCTGCGAGGACGAACTGCAGGTGATCTGCGCGCCGGGCTTTCCGGTGGCGAAGCTCAAGGAGGCCACCCCCCAGCAACTGGCCGAGCAGCCCTTCGTCAGCCGGGAGCAGGGCTCCGGCACCCGGGAGGTGACGGACAGCTATTTCCGCGCCGCCGGCGTCGCTCCGGACAGCCTCAACATCGTCATCGAGCTGGGCAGCCCGGAGGCGATCAAGGGCGTCGTGGAGACCGGACTGGGCTTTGCCATCGTTTCCAAGGCCTCGGTGGTGAAGGAGCAGCGGCTGGGCGACCTGATCGTCGTGCCGCTCAAGCCGCGGCTGAACCGCACCCTCTCGATGGTGTACCCGAAGGAGAAGTTCCGCTCGCGGCTGGTCAACGCCTTTGTCGACTTCGCCAAGGCCAAGCTCAAGCTGCTGAAGCAGGTCTGATTTCCATTCCCGTCTTGACCCGGCCGATCCGCGCCACCATCGATCTGTCCGCCCTGCGCGGCAATTTCGCCGTCGCCCGGCGGCATGCGGGTGCGGCGCGCCTGTGGGCCGTCGTCAAGGCCCACGCCTACGGCCATGGGCTGCTGCGGGCGGCCCGGGCCCTGGGCGATGTGGCCGACGGCTTCGCGCTCCTCGACATCGGCGAAGCGGTCGCCCTGCGCGAGGCGGGCCTGCGCCAGCCCATCCTCCTCCTGGAAGGCTTCTTCGGCGCCGACGAGCTGCCGCTCCTCGCCGAGCACCGCCTGACCCCGGTGCTGCACAGCCTGGAGCAGGTGGAGATGCTCGCCTCGGTTGCGCTGCCCAGCCGGTTGCCGATCTATCTGAAGCTCAACACCGGCATGAACCGCCTGGGCTTCTCCGCCGCGGCGTTCCCGGCCGTCCTCGCCGCCCTGGAGCGCGCGCCCCAGGTGGAGGGCATCACGCTGATGACCCACTTCGCCGACGCGGACGGGGAGCGCGGCATCACCGAGCAGTTGGCACGCTTCGCGCAGATCACCGCCGGCTGCAGGCATCCGGTGAGCCTGGCCAACTCCGCCGCGCTGCTGCATTTTCCCGAAACCCGCGCCGGCTGGGCGCGGCCGGGCATCATGCTCTACGGCGCTTCCCCCTATCCCGACCTGGCCTCGGCCGAGGAATTGGGCCTGCGGCCGGCGATGACGCTTTCCAGCGAGCTGATCGCCGTGCATGAACTGCAGCCGGGCGAGCGCGTCGGCTACGGCGGGCTGTTCACTGCCGCGGCGCCCATGCGCGTGGGCACGGTGGCCTGCGGCTATGCCGACGGCTATCCACGCCACGCGCCCACCGGCACCCCGGTGCTGGTGGCCGGCCGGTGCACGCGCACCCTGGGACGCGTGTCCATGGACATGCTCGCCGTCGATCTGACGAATCTTCCCGAGGCCGGGGTCGGCCAGCCGGTCGTGCTCTGGGGCGAGGGCCTGCCGGTGGAGGAGGTCGCCGCCGCCGCCGGCACCATCAGCTACGAGCTGCTCTGTGCCCTGGCGCCGCGCGTGCCTGTGGTGGAAAAGCCCTGATGTCATTCCCGCGTACGCGGGAATCCAGCGGCTTGTTCCACCCGGCTCACGCCCTGACCCAGGCCATCCGCTAAACTGCCGTCATGGCCAAGCAAAAATCCGTCTACACCTGCACCGAATGCGGCGGCGCTTCGCCCAAATGGCAGGGGCAATGCCCCCACTGCAGCGCCTGGAACACCCTGGTGGAAACCCGTGCCGAGACCGCGCCCGCCAACCGCTACGCCACCATCGCCGGCAGCGGCCGGCTGCAGCGCCTGGCCGAGATCAGCCCGCGGGAGCAGGCGCGCATCGCCACCGGCATCGAGGAGTTCGACCGCGTGCTGGGCGGCGGGCTGGTGGCCGGGGGCGTGGTGCTGATCGGCGGCGATCCGGGCATCGGCAAATCGACCCTCCTCCTGCAGGCGCTTTCGCTCCTGGCGGGCAAGCATCCGGCGCTTTACGTCTCCGGCGAGGAGTCCGGCGAGCAGGTCGCCCTGCGGGCGCGGCGGCTGCAGCTCGATGCCGGCGGGCTGCAACTGCTCGCCGAGATCAATCTCGAGAAGATCCTCGCCGCCCTGGCCGAGCACAAGCCGCGCATCGCGGTGATCGACTCCATCCAGACCGTCTACTCCGATGCGCTGCAATCGGCGCCCGGCTCCGTGGCCCAGGTGCGCGAGTGCGCGGCGCAGCTCACCCGCTACGCCAAGCAGTCGGGCACCTCGGTCGTCTTCGTCGGCCACGTCACCAAGGAGGGGGCGCTGGCCGGCCCGCGGGTGCTGGAGCACATCGTGGACACCGTGCTCTACTTCGAGGGCGATCCCAATTCCAGCTTCCGCCTCGTCCGCGCCTTCAAGAACCGCTTCGGCGCGGTGAACGAACTGGGCGTGTTCGCCATGACGGACAGGGGCCTGCGCGGCGTGTCCAACCCGTCGGCCCTGTTCCTCTCCCAGCACGAGCAGGAGGTGGCCGGCTCCTGCGTGCTGGTGACCCAGGAGGGCACCCGGCCGCTCCTGGTCGAGATCCAGGCCCTGGTGGACGAAGCCCACTCGCCCAGCCCGCGGCGGCTTTCCGTCGGCCTGGAGCAGAACCGCCTGGCGATGCTGCTGGCGGTGCTGCACCGGCATGCCGGCATTGTCTGCTTCGACCAGGACGTGTTCGTGAACGCCGTGGGCGGCGTGAAGATCGACGAGCCGGCCGCCGACCTCGCCGTGCTCCTGGCCATCGTCTCCTCGCTGCGGAACCGTCCGCTGCCGCGCAAACTCATAGCCTTCGGTGAGGTGGGCCTGGCCGGCGAGATCCGCCCCGCGCCCCGCGGCCAGGAGCGCCTCAAGGAGGCAGGCAAGCTGGGCTTCACCCACGCCCTGATTCCCAAGGCCAACGCGCCCAAACAGCGCATCGACGGCATCGAGGTGATCGCCCTGGAGCGGGTGGAGCAGGCGGTGGACAAGCTGCGCGAGCTGTGAGTGGCATTCCCGCCAACGCGGGAATCCAGGGACGTAGGGAAAGACACTGGATCCCCGCTTTCGCGGGGATGACCGAGGCAAGGAGCGAGCACAAAGGGTTGTCATTCCCGCGAACGCGGGAGTGACTTTGGATGAGCTACTACGTCTATATCCTTGCCAGCGGGCGCAACGGGACCCTTTACATCGGCGTGACCAACGATTTGATCCGGCGGGTCTGGGAACACAAGAACGGAGCGGTAGAGGGCTTCACAAAGAAGTACGATATCCATCATCTCGTGTATTTCGAGCAGACGGAAGACGTCTCCTCGGCAATACAGCGCGAGAAGCAGCTCAAGAAGTGGGAACGCAAATGGAAGCTGGACTTGATCGAGAAGACCAACCCGTATTGGCGCGATTTGTATGAGGACCTGGTCTAGAAGTCCCGTCATTCCCGCGAAGGCGGGAATCCAGGGGCTGCATGAACGACGCTGGATCCCCGCTTTCGCGGGGATGACTGAAGCGGGCGAACGGCAAGGGTTTGTCGTTCCCGCGAACGCGGGAACCCAGTGGCTCTTCACGACGCTGGATTCCCGCGGGAGCCTGCCCTCGACTCCGATCGGGGGCGGGAAGGACAAAGCGCGATGAATTCCTGGCACCTCGCCTGGCAGATGCTGAAGCGCGACTGGCGCGCCGGCGAGCTGCGCCTGCTCGGGCTGGCGCTGGCGATTGCCGTGGCGAGCCTGTCCAGCGTGAGCTTCTTCACCGACCGCCTGGGCCGCGCCGTGGCGCGGGAGGCGCATCAACTGCTCGGAGGCGACCTGCTGCTGGTGGCGGATCACCCCTGGGGCGCAGACTTCCGCCGCGAGGCGCAGCGCCTGGGCCTGCGCGCCGCCGAGAGCCTCAGCTTCCCCAGCATGACCAGCGCCAACGGCGCCAGCCATCTCGCCGACGTCAAGGCCGTGCAGCCCGGCTATCCCCTGCGCGGGGCGTTGCGCACCGCGCCGGCCCTCAATCGGCCGGATGCGGAGACCCGCGCGACGCCGGCCCGCGGCACGGTGTGGCTGGACGAGCGGCTCGCCGCGGCCCTGGGCGCCCAGGCGGGCGAGGCCGTCGCCCTGGGCAGCGGGCAGTTTTCCGTCGGCGCCATCCTCACCCAGGAGCCGGATCGGGGCATCAACTTCTTCAACATCGCGCCGCGGCTCCTGATGCACGCGGAGGATCTGCCGGCCACGCAACTCATCCAGCCGGGCAGCCGCGTCACCTACCGCCTGCACCTGGCGGGCGAGGCGCAGCCCGTGGCCGCCTTCCAGAAATGGGCGCAGGCCCGCCTGGGCCGCGGCGAGCGCCTGGAGGACTTGAGCAACGCCCGCCCCGAGGTGCGCAACGCGCTGGACCGGGCCGAGAAGTTCCTGCGCCTGGCGGCGCTGCTGGCGGTGGTGCTGGCCGCCGTGGCCGTGGGGCTGGCGGCGCGCCGCTTCATGCAGCGGCACCTGGACGGCTGCGCGGTGATGCGCTGCCTGGGCGCGCGGGAGGGGCAGCTCCTGCGCATCCACCTGGGCGAGTTCCTGCTCTT
The DNA here is from genome assembly GCA_964479195.1 of uncultured Rhodocyclaceae bacterium. GTDB lineage: Bacteria > Pseudomonadota > Gammaproteobacteria > Burkholderiales > Rhodocyclaceae > Desulfobacillus. The sequence continues at coordinate 1,654 of CAYZLI010000104.1, read as the reverse complement.
CGGGGCCATCGTCTCGGCCCTGGGCTGCGCCGCCGGCTTCGCCACCCAGTACGTCCTGGAGCGCCTGTTGGCGGCGCTTTTCCCGGCGGAGCTGCCGCCGCCGTCACCGCTGCCGCTCGCCTACGGCTTTGCCGTGGGCCTCGCCCTGCTGGCGGGTTTCGCCCTGCCGCAACTCGCGCGCCTGCGCAATGTGCCGACGGTGCGCGTGCTGCGGCGGGAATGGGCCGCGGTGGAGCCCCTGGCCTGGACGAGCTATGCCTTCGGCGCCGCCGTGCTGGCCTTCCTCATGCTCTGGATGGCGGCCGATCTGAAGCTGGGGCTCTGGGTGCTGGGGCTGTTTTCCCTGGCGGTGGCGATCTACGCCGGGGTGGCGCGCGCCTCCCTCGCCCTGGCCGGCCGGCTGCGGGGCGCCGGTTCCGTGGGCTGGCGCTACGGCATCGCCTCCCTGCGCCGCCGGCTGGGCGCCAGCGTGATCCAGGCGGTGGCCCTGGGCCTGGGCCTGACGGCGCTGCTGCTCCTGACCCTGGCGCGGGACGACCTGCTCGCCAGTTGGAAGAAGAGCGTGCCGCCGGATGCGCCCAACCGCTTCGTCATCAACATCCAGCCCGACCAGCTCCAGGCCGTGGGCGAGCTGTTCGCCCGCCACGGCCTGGACCAGCCACGGCTGCAGCCCATGGTGCGCGGCCGGCTGGTAGCGGTGAATGGGCGGCCCGTGGTCGCGGCGGATTACGACGAGGAGCGGGCCCAGCGCCTGGTGGAGCGGGAGTTCAACTTGTCCTGGGCGGGGCAACTGCCGGAGGGCAACGCCGTCGCCGCCGGCCGCTGGTTCCGGCCGGAGGACGACGGCCGCGCGCAGTTCTCCGTGGAGCAGGGCCTGGCGGACACCCTGCGCCTGCACCTGGACGATGTGCTCACCTACGAGATCGCCGGCCGCCGCGTCGAGGCGCCGATCACCTCGCTGCGCAAGCTGGACTGGGATTCCATGCGCGTCAATTTCTTCGTCGTCACCCCGCCCGGGGTGCTCGAGTCCCACCCCGTGAGCTACATCACCAGCTTCCACCTGCCGCCGGAGCGGGCCGGCTTCGTGAACGAGCTGGTGGCCGCCTATCCCAACGTCACGGTGATCGATGTGGCCTCCATCCTGCGCCAGTTCCAGTCGGTCATGGACCAGTTGGCGCGGGCCGTGCAGTTCGTCTTCGGCTTCTCCCTGGTGGCGGGACTGGCCGTGCTCTACGCGGCGCTGGAGGCGACCCACGACGAGCGGGAGTACGAGATCGCCGTGCTGCGCACCCTGGGCGCGCGCAACCGCCAGCTGCGTGCGGCCCTGGCCGCCGAGTTCGCCGCCCTGGGGGCCGTCGCCGGCGTGGTGGCGGGCGTGGGTTCGGCCATCATCAGCTACCTCATCGGCCGATTTGTCTTCCATCTGCCCTACGAGCCGACCTGGCTCGTGCTGCCGGTGGGCGTGCTGGGCGGCGTCCTGGGCATCACCCTGGCCGGGCTGGCGGGCACGGGGCGCACTTTGCGCGCGCCGGCCTTGCAGAGTCTGAGGGCGCTGAGCTAGCCGTTCAATCGTCATTCCGGGCCGTGTTGCAATAGCTGCTAGCTGCTATACTGCCCCGCGAACCAACAGAAGAAACACCGCCACTGCGGCAGC
>CAYZLI010000103.1:6024-13872 GCA_964479195.1 uncultured Rhodocyclaceae bacterium | reverse complement strand
TCCGAACCGTCCAGGAACTGCTTGGCCATGCCGACGTGGCCACCACCATGATTTACACGCATGTACTGAAGGTCGGCGGAGGCGGCGTGCGAAGCCCAATGGACTCGCTGCCAGAAATCTAACCGTCTGTAGCTGGCGGCCGACCGAAGCGGCTGGGAAAAAACGCGACCCGGATGGGTCAACGACCGGTTTGACGAAGGAGGGCAACCGTCCGCTGCGGGCCGGAAGCGAGCGTCGGGCAACGTATCCGCCTAACTGCAGATAATCGTCCCGGGCACAATTCCTGGTCGGTTCCGGCCGTTTGGCCGAGTGATGGCGCAGGCTCGTGCGTTTCCCTCACGCTGGGTCGTGCGCCGCAATCCGAGGTGCATCGACCGGACTACCGAGCGTGACGGGGGCGTGGCTAGCGCCGTCGATTAGCGCAGGCGGGCGTTGATCGCCGCGAGGGCGCCGCTGCCCGGGCACAATTCGGCTTCGCCGAGCCGGTTGAGCGGGGCGGCGACGGTGCGCAGGTGGCTGTGCAGGTCCTCGGCGTTGGGATCGACGAACAGCAGCCCCGTGACCACCTCGCCGCAGGCCAGGTGTTCCTGCAGGTGGTTCATGGCGGCGATGCGGTCGCCCGGATCGTAGTCCTCGGCCAGCTTGCGCAGGCGCAGCACGGAGCCGTCGTGCTGCACGACCTCGCGCAGGGAGCCGGGCGGGTAGTCCACCGTGATCTCCTCCCGCGGCAGGATGAAGTGGAGCTCGTTCACCGCGTGGCTGTGCTGGCGCACGTAATCGTAGCTCTTGGTGGAGCCGGCGTGGTTGTTGAAGGTGACGCAGGGGCTGACCACGTCGATGAAGGCGGCGCCCTTGTGGCGCAGCGCGCCCTTGATGAGGGGGATCAACTGTTCCTTGTCACCGGAAAAGCTGCGCGCCACGTAGGTGGCGCCCAGTTGCAGGGCGAGCAGGACCAGGTCGATGGGGCAGTCGGTGTTCTCCACGCCCTTCTTGCTGCGCGAGCCCTGGTCGGCGGTCGCGGAGAACTGGCCCTTGGTGAGGCCGTAGACGCCGTTGTTCTCGACCAGGTACACCATGTTCACGCCGCGCCGCATGGCGTGGGCGAACTGGCCGATGCCGATGGAGGCCGAATCGCCGTCGCCGGAGACGCCCAGGTAGAGCAGGTCGCGGTTGGCGAGCGCGGCGCCGCTCAGCACCGAGGGCATGCGCCCGTGCACGCTGTTGAAGCCGTGCGAGGCGCCGAGGAAATAATCGGGCGTCTTCGACGAGCAGCCGATGCCGGAGAGCTTGGCCACCCGGTGCGGCTGGATGTCCAGGTCGAAGCAGGCCTGGACGATGGAGGCGCTGATGGAGTCGTGCCCGCAGCCGGCGCACAGGGTCGAGATCGCCCCCTCGTAGTCGCGGCGGGTGTAGCCGAGGGCGTTCTTCGGCGTGTCGGGGCGCAGCAGCTTGGGTTTGGCGAGATAGGTCATGAGGCCACTTTCCTTACCGGGCTGGTCTTCTGGTCGGTCATCAGGGCAGCGATCCTGCCGGTGATGAAGCGGGCGGTGATCGGCGTGCCGTCGTAGTGGAGGACGCGGATGAGCTTCTTCGGGTCGATCTCGCCTTCGTTGATGAGCAACTGCCGGAGCTGGCCGCTTTCGTTCTGTTCCACCACGAACACCTGGTCGTGGTTGGCGATGAAGTCGAAGACCGCGTCGGCGAAGGGAAAGCCGCGCACGCGCAGGGCATCCACGTGCTGGCCCTGGGCTTCCAGCTCGTGCAGGGCCTCGGCCATGGCCGGGCTGGTGGAGCCGTAGTAGATGGCGCCGATGCGGGTCGCCTCCAGGGCCGGGCGCGCGATGGGCGCCGGCACCAGGTGGCGGGCCGTGTGCAGCTTGCGCCGCAGCCGCTCCATGTTGTAGGTGTAGTCCTGGCCCGTTTCGCTGTAGCGGGCGTAGGCGTTGCGCGTCGTGCCGCGGGTGAAATAGGCGCCGCGGCTCGGGTGCGTGCCGGGGATGGTGCGGTAGGGAATGCCGTCGCCGTCCACGTCCAGGTAGCGGCCGAAATCCTTGCCGGCCTCCAGGTCGGTGAAGCTCATCACCTTGCCCCGGTCGTAGCGGTGCTTGTCGTCCCAGGCGAAGGGCCGGCACAGGCGCTCGTTCATGCCGATATCGAGATCCAGCAGGACGAACACCGGCGTTTGCAGCCGCTCCGCCAGATCGAAGGCCTGGGCGCCCAGCTCGAAGCACTCGTAGGGGTCTTCCGGGAACAGCATGACGTGCTTGGTGTCGCCGTGGGAGGCGTAGGCGCAGGAAATCAGGTCCGACTGCTGGGTCCGGGTCGGCATGCCGGTGGAGGGGCCGCCGCGCTGGACGTCGTAGACCACGGCGGGAATCTCGGCGAAATAGGCGAGCCCGAAGAACTCCTGCATCAGGGAGATGCCCGGCCCCGAGGTGGCGGTGAAGGCCCGGGCGCCGTTCCAGGAGGCACCGATGACCATGCCGATGGAGGCCAGCTCGTCCTCGGCCTGGACGATGGCGTAGCGCGCCGCCCCGCTCCCGGGCTCCTGGCGCAGGCTCTTGCAGTAGCCGGTGAAGGACTCGATCACCGAGGTGGATGGGGTGATCGGATACCAGGCGGCGACCGTGGCGCCGCCATAGACGGCGCCCAGCCCGCAGGCGCTGTTGCCGTCGATGAAGATGCGGTCGCCCACCGCCTTGGCCCGCTCGATGCGCAGTCCGATCGGGCCGGACAGGTGGGCCTTGGCGTAATCGTAGCCGGTCTGCAGCGCCTTCATGTTGGGCGCGATCAGCTTGTCCTTGCCCTCGTATTGCTCGCCGATCAGTTTTTCCACCTCGGCCAGGTCGATGCCGAGCAGCATGCTCAAGGCGCCGACGTACATGACGTTCTTGAACAAGAGGCGCTGGCGCGGATCGCTGTAGGCGGCATTGCACAGCTCCGTGAGCGGCATGCCGAGCACCGTGACGTCGTCACGGAACTTGGAGCGCGGCTGGCGCTTGGTCGAATCGAAGAACAGGTAGCCGCCCGGCTCGACCTCGGCGATGTCCTTGTCCCAGGTCTGCGGGTTCATCGCCACCATCATGTCGCAGCCGCCGCGGCGACCGAGCCAGCCCGTGCCGGAGACGCGCATCTCGTACCAGGTGGGCATGCCCTGGATGTTGGAGGGAAAGATGTTGCGCGGCGACACCGGCACGCCCATGCGCAGGATGGCGCGGGCGAACAGTTCGTTGGCCGAGGCCGAGCCCGAGCCGTTGATGTTGGCGAACTTGATGACGAAATCGTTGGTACGCACTATCGGTTTCATTCCGGGCAGACCTCCGCGATGACGGCCGGCTTGCCGGCGTGGGCGGCGAGGAAGCAGAACTTCTGCATGTCCCAGGCGCCGGTCGGGCAGCGCTCGGCGCACATGCCGCAATGCAGGCAGACGTTCTCGTCCTTGACCATGACGCGGCCCGTCTTCAGGTCCGGCGACACGTAGAGGGCCTGGTCGCCGTTGCGCGCCGGGGCCTTGAGCCGCGGGCGCAGCTCCTCCTCCTCGCCGTTGGCCGTGAAGCTGATGCACTCGGTGGGGCAGATGTCGGCACAGGCGTCGCATTCGATGCAGGCCTTGGCGGCGAAGACCGTTTCCACGTCGCAGTTGAGGCAGCGCTCGGCTTCGGCAAAGGCGAGCCGCGGGTCGTAGCCCAGCTCGAGCTCCACCTTGATGTCGGCCAGGGCGCTCTCCAGGGCTTTCGTCGGCACCCGCTTGCGCGCTTCCTCGGACACCTGGTTGTCGTAGCTCCACTCGTGGATGCCCATCTTCTGGCTGACCAGGTTCACCGTCGGCGGCGGACGCTTGCGCAGATCCTCGCCGTGGCAGAACAGGTCGATGGAAATGGCCGCCTCGTGGCCGTGGGCCACCGCCGTGATGATGTTCTTCGGGCCGAAGGCCGCATCGCCGCCGAAGAACACCCGGGGCAGGCTCGATTGCAGCGTGAGCTTGTCGAGCACCGGCAGGCCCCACTTGTCGAAGTCGAGGCCGATGTCGCGCTCGATCCAGGGAAAGGCGTTCTCCTGGCCGATGGCGACCAGCACCTCGTCGCATTCCATGTGCACGTCGGGCTCGCCGGTGAGGAGGAGGGAACGCCGGCCCTTGGCGTCGTACTCGGCGCGCACCTTCTCGAACAGGACGCCGGTGAGCTTGCCTTCCTTGTGGGTGAATTCCTTGGGCACGAGGAAGTTGAGAATGGGGATGCCCTCATGCATGGCGTCCTCCTTCTCCCAGGGCGAGGCCTTCATTTCCTCGAAGCCGCTGCGCACCACCACCTTGACGTCTTCGCCGCCGAGGCGCCGCGCGGAGCGGCAGCAGTCCATGGCGGTGTTGCCGCCACCCAGCACGATGACGCGCCTGGAGATGGAATTGACGTGTCCGAAGGCCACGTTGGCCAGCCAGTCGATGCCCAGGTGGATATGGGCCGCCGCCTCCTGCCGGCCGGGCACGTCGGCATCGCGGCCGCGGGGGGCGCCGGTGCCAACGAAGACCGCATCCCAGGGCTCCGCCAGGAGCTCGCGCAGGCTGCCCACCCAGTGGTCGAAGCGCGCCTCGACGCCGAGGCCCAGGATATAAGCGCATTCCTCGTCGATCACGCTGTCCGGCAGGCGGAACTTGGGGATCTGGCTGCGCATCATGCCGCCGGCCGAACTGCCGTTGTCGAATACCGTGACCTGGTAGCCGAGCACCGCCAGATCGCGGGCCACGGTCAGGGAGGCGGGGCCGGCGCCGACGCAGGCGATGCGCTTGCCGTTGCCCTTCTTCGGCGGCCGCGGCAGGCGGTCGGCGATGCCCTCCTTGAAATCGGCGGCCACCCGCTTCAGGCGGCAGATGGCGACCGGCTCCTTGTCGATGCGGCCGCGGCGGCAGGCGGGCTCGCAGGGCCGGTCGCAGACGCGGCCGAGGATGCCGGGAAAGACGTTGGAGCGCCAGTTGATCAGGTAGGCATCGCCGTAGCGGGCGGCGGCGATCAGGCGGATGTACTCCGGGACGGGCGTGTGGGCGGGACAAGCCCACTGGCAGTCCACGACCTTGTGGAAATGGTCGGGGACGCCGATGTCGGTCGGCTTCAAGGGTTCGACTCCTCTACGGGCCGCCCAGGGCTTGGGGCGGCACAGCCCCGCGAGTTTGCCCTGAGGCCGGCCCACGGGAGTTGACCTGGGTCATAAAACAGCAAGTATAGTCCCATCCGCCGCCTTTATCTTCCACGGGAGGCGGATCGTGGTCATAATCGCGGGTGGCGGCTTCCGATTGCCGGATCGCCCAGCCCACCGTCACTTGTGATGAGGTCACCCCATGCCCCTACGCGCCCTGATCTTCGACGTGGACGGCACCCTTGCCGACACGGAACGGCACGGCCATCTGCCCGCTTTCAATGCCGCCTTCGCCGAGGAGGGCTTGCCCTGGCGCTGGGACGAGGCCTTCTACGGCACCCTGCTCGATGTGACCGGCGGCAAGGAACGCATCCGCCATTACGCCGAAAAATTCGATCCGGCGACCAGTGCCCGGCCCGACTTCGAGGCGCTCCTGCAGCGGGTGCATGAGAGCAAGACCCGCCAGTACCAGCGCCTGCTGGAGGATGGCGCGATCAGGCTGCGCGCCGACGTGGGCAGCCTGATCTGCGAGGCGAGAACCGAAGGCCTGCGCCTGGCCATCGCCTCGAGCTCCACGCCCAGCAGCGTGGCGAGCCTGCTGCGGGCGAACCTGGGACCGGCGGCCGCGAGCTGGTTCGACGTCGTCGCCACCGGGGATGTCGTCGCGGCCAAGAAGCCCGCGCCCGACCTCTACCTGTGGACCCTGCGGGCGCTCGGCCTGCCGGCGCGCCAATGCATGGCCATCGAGGATTCGGCCCACGGGCTGGCGGCGAGCCTCGCCGCCGGCATCCCCACCGTCATTACGATCAGCGATTACACCATCCACGAGGCTTTCGACGGCGCGCGCATGGTGCTGCCCCGCGGCGAAACCCTCTCCCTCGACCAGTTGCGGCTCTGGCACGCGACGGCCGGCCCGGCCTGATCCGCTGCCGCCGCTTGCGCTGACGCGAGCCCGCGCGACCCTCTCCGTGCCGCGCGATCCGGGAGTGACAAAAAAGCGCGATTCGGCAAGAATCAACAGTTCATCCAACCAGTGGAAGGGTTCGCGGGGGCGGCACTCCGCGCTATGGGCAGTCGCAATTATCGGATAGTTTCGTTTCCGTCGCCGGGCGCCATACAGGACGATCGTGTGGCACCACCCGACGAGCCTCCGGATCACCAGGCGTCCTCTCCGGCCGAGGTTTCCCTGCCGCGCCCGCCGCTGCCGCACGCATCCTGCGCGTCCTCGCATGCGCGGGCCCATGCGGTGACCATCCCTCCGCCGGGCTCTCCGAGTCCGCCATTTCTTCCCTCGACGGCACGTGTCGCTGCAACACTCCGGATTCGCCGGGCGCCGCACTCGTGCCGCTGAGTCACTTCGGATCACGTCATGGAAATCCTGTTCCTGATCGCCCTCATCCTGCTCAACGGCCTCTTCGCCATGTCCGAGATCGCCCTCGTGACCGCCCGTCGGGCGCGGCTTGCGCGGCTGGCGGACGACGGCGATACATCGGCCGCGGTCGCCATAAAGCTCCATGACGAGCCCACGCGCTTTCTCTCCACCATCCAGATCGGCATCACGTCCATCGGCATTCTCAACGGCATCATCGGTGAGGCCGTGCTGGCGGCGCCCTTTGCCGCCTGGCTGCAGTCCTTCGGCCTGGATCAGGAGGGTAGCCACATCGCCGCGACCGGCCTGGTGGTGGTGGTCATCACCTACGTTTCCATCGTGATCGGCGAACTCGTCCCGAAGCGCATCGGACAGTTCAACCCCGAGGGCATCGCCCGGCTGGTGGCCCGGCCGATGCGCGCCCTGGCGCTGCTTACCCGGCCCTTCGTGCGCCTGCTCTCCGTGTCCACCGACACGATCCTGCGTCTGACGGGCAATCGCCAGCAAGACGAGCCGAGCGTCACGGAAGAGGAAATCCACGCCATGCTGGAGGAAGGCTCGGAAGCGGGTGTCATCGAGCAGCAGGAGCATGACATGGTGCGCAACGTCTTCCGCCTGGACGACCGCCAGATCGGCTCCCTCATGGTGCCCCGCGCCGACATCGTCTATCTCGACCTGGGTCTCCCTTTGGCGGAGAACCTCAAATGGGTGGCCGAATCGGAGCACTCCCGCTTCCCGGTGTGCCGCGGCGGGCTCCACGAGGTGCTCGGCATCGTCAATGCCAAGCAACTGCTCAATCAGACCCTCAAGGGAGGCCAGCCCGATCTCACCGCCCAGCTCCAAACCGGCGTGTTCGTGCCGGAAACCCTCACCGGAATGGACCTGCTCGAACACTTCCGGGCCTCCGGCACCCATATGGTGCTCGTGATCGACGAATACGGCGAGGTGCAGGGCCTGGTGACCCTGCAGGACGTGCTCGAAGCGGTGACCGGTGAATTCAAGCCGCGCAATCAGGAGGATTCCTGGGCGGTGTTGCGCGAGGACGGCTCCTGGCTCCTCGACGGACTGATCCCGATCCCCGAACTGAAGGACAAGCTGGACCTGAAAGGTGTCCCCGAGGAGGACAAGGGCCGTTACCACACCCTGAGCGGGCTGGTGATGTGGCTCTTGGGGCGCCTGCCCCGCACGGGCGACGTGGCCACCTGGGAGAACTGGCGGTTGGAGGTCGTGGATCTCGACGGCAAGCGTATCGACAAGGTGCTGGCCAGCCGCGTCCCGGAAGCCGACGAAGCCTCGCAGGCCGAAGGCGTTTCCCACACGGACGAACGCTGACCCGGAAGCTGACGATGATT
>CAYZLI010000103.1:0-5924 GCA_964479195.1 uncultured Rhodocyclaceae bacterium | reverse complement strand
CGCGGGAACCGCCCCGCTGCCACCCCAGTCGTAGGGACAGGGCGCTACAGGGGAACCGGGAATGGCGCAATGGCTGCAGGGCACGGTGGTCGGTTGGCGCGGGTGGGCGGAAAGCCTGGTGTCGCTCCAGGTGGAGGCCGCGATCGAGCCCTACCGGGCGGGGCAGTTCATCAAGCTGGCGCTGGAAATCGACGGGGAAGTGGTCGGCCGGCCGTATTCCCTGGTCAATCCGCCGCAGGCGCGGCCCCTGGAATTCTGCTTCGGCATCGTGCCGGGCGGTCCGCTGTCGGGCCGGCTGGCGCGGCTGCGTGCCGGGGACCCGGTGCTGGTGGCCCCGCGCGCGGCCGGCTTCCTCACCGTGGAGGAAGTGCCGCCCGCCCGCGACCTGTGGCTGGTGGCGACCGGCACCGGCATCGGCCCCTTCCTGTCCATCCTGCGCTGCGAGGCGCCGTGGCAGCGCTTCGCGCATGTGGTGCTGGTGCAGGCCGCGCGCCGGGCGGCGGAACTGCTCTACGGCGAGCCGATCCGCGCCCTCGCCGCCGCGCGCGGATCGCGTTTCCGCTTCGTGCCTTTCGTCAGCCGGGAGGCCACGGATTTCGCCCTGCCCGGGCGCGTGCCGGCCGCCATCGCCGACGGCGCGCTGGAGGCGCGGGCGGGGGTGGCCATCTCCCCGACAGAGAGCCATTTCATGCTTTGCGGCAACCCGCGTATGGTGGACGACGTCACCGCCGTCCTGGCGACGCGGGGCCTGAGGAAGCACCAGCGCAGGAACCCGGGCCACATCTCCGTGGAGAACTACTGGTAACGGGGACGCCGGGTCGCGCTGCTCCTCAAGCCGACAGCAGGGCCGGCAGCGGCACGATGCGGTAGCCGAGGCCGGCGAGGCCGTCCCGCAGCCACCGCGCGGTGGCGACGGCCTCCGGATTGTCGCCGTGGACGCAGATGCTGCCCGCCTGCACCGGCAGCCGCTTGCCGTTGACGCTGACGATGGCGCCCTCCTCGAGCATGCGCCGGACATGGGCCAGGGCGGCTTCGGCGCCGTGGATCATGGCCTCGGGGCGGCCCCGCGGCACCAGTTGGCCGTCGTCGAGATAGGAGCGATCGGCGAACACTTCCTCGACGACCGGCAGGCCGGCGGCGCGCCCAGCCTCGGCCAGGCGCGACAGGGCCGGCGCCAGCAGGATCAGGTCGCAATCGAAGGCGCGCACCGCGCGGGTGATGGTGCCGGCGATCTCCAGCTCGGCGCAGGCCGCGTTGCTCAGCGCCCCGTGCGGCTTGACGTGGGTGATGCGCAGGCCTTCCGCGGCGGCCATGCCCGCCAGGGCGCCCATCTGGTAGATCACGGCGGCCTCGAGTTCGGCCGGGGCCATGTCCAGGCGGCGCCGGCCGAAGCCCTGCAGATCGGGATAGGCAACATGCGCCCCGATGGAGACGCCGCGGCGGCCGGCCGCCTGCAGGGTCCGCCGCATGACGAGCGGATCGCCCGCATGAAAGCCGCAGGCGACGTTGGCCGAGGCGACGATGTCCAGCAGGGCCTCGTCCTCGCCCATCGTCCACGCGCCGTAGCTCTCGCCCAGGTCGGCGTTCAGGTTGATCCTCTTGTTCGTCATGCGGGCTCCTCCGGGAAGCGTTCGTTTTCGAAGACGACGCCGCTGATGAGGTTGGCGCCGTAGAGCGCTTGCTCGTCGATGGCCCCCGCCGGACGGAAGGAGGCGATGGCGGCCCGCCAGGCGTCGAGGGCGGCGGCCTGGGCCCTGAGCGCGGCCAGGGCTTCCGCACGTGGGACCACGGAAAACCGGAGGCGATCCCCCGGCAGCAGGTGGGCGAGCCGCGGCAGGTCGGCGCGGATCACCGTCGCGATTTTCGGGTAGCCGCCCACCGTCTGGCAATCGGCGAGCAGCACGATCGGCTGCCCGTCCGGCGGCACCTGGATGGCCCCCGGCGTCACGGCATCGGAGATTATTTCACCACCCACCTCTGGGCGGTGCGCCAGCCCCGGCCCCGCGAGCCGCATCCCCATGCGGTCGGCTTCCCGGCCGACACGGTACTCCGCGGCGGCCAGGGCGCGCAGGGCTTCGCCGGAGAAGTGATCGTCCTGCGGGCCGAGCAAGACGCGGATGGGGCCGGCGCCGTGGTCGAAGGCTGCCGGACCCATGAGCTCGGTATCGGGCGGCTCCAACGCGGCCCCGGCGTCCAGGCGGTCCCCGGCGCGCAAGGCGCGGCCCGCGAGGCCGCCGAGCTGGGCGCGGAGGTGGGTGGAGCGGCTGCCGAGCTGCGCCGGCAGCTCGATGCCGCCGGCCAGGGCCAGGTAGGCCACGCCGCCGCGGACGGGCCCCACCTCGAGCGTGTCGCCGTCCAGCAGGGTGGCGCTGCGCCAGGCCGGCAGCGGGAGGGTCGCACCGTCGGCCTGCTGCCGGCGCGCCGCCACCTGCCCGGCCAGGGCCAGGCGCAGGGCGCCACCGCGGACCCGCAGCCGGGGGCCGCGCCCGTGCATTTCCAGCGCGGGCACATCAAAGCCGTTGCCCACCAACGCATTGGCGCAGGCGAGCCACAGGGGGTCGAGGGCGCCCGAGAGCGCCACCCCGAGATGGCGGTAGCCGGGCCGGCCCCGGTCCTGCACCGTGCTCGCCACCCCGCCGTCGAGGATTTCGATCACGGCCATGGTCATGCCTCGTGGGGGCTCATATCTCCGGCGGAACGAGGAACTGCGCCCGGTCGAACCGCTCCGGGGCCTGCTCCATGCGTGCGAAGGTGGCCGCGTCGATCGGCTGCCACATCACTTCGTCGCCGGGCGCGAACAGCGCCGGGGAATCCGCGTCCGCCGGGTCGAACAGGGGCAGCGGCGTGCGCCCCAGCAGCCGCCAGCCGCCGGGACTGGCGAAGGGATAGATGGCGCACAGCCCACCGGTCACGGCGAGGCTGCGCGCCGGCACCCGCGGGCGCGGCGTGGCCAGGCGCGGCATCGCCAACCGCGCCGGCAGCCCCCCCATGTAGGGAAAGCCCGGCATGAAGCCCAGCATATAGACGTGGAACACGGTGGCGGCCAGGAGCGCGACCGCCGCCTCGGGCGTGAGGCCGCCCGCCGCGGCCACATCGACCAGATCCGGGCCGGCCTCGCCGCCGAACAGGACCGGGATGCGCCAGCGCCGGCCGGGCCGGGTGACCTGGCCCGCGCTGTCCGCCAGGGCCCGCAGGCGCTCGCCGAGCTGGTCGGCATCGACGGCGAGGGGATCGAAGTACACGGTCAGCGAGCGGAAGCTCGCGACCCACTCGACCACGCCCGCCAAGCCCCCATCGCCGCGCGCCGCCTCGAGGGCGTGGGCGAGCCCCATCACGCGGCCGTGCAGCGCCGGATCGATCGCGTCGCCGAACTCGACCGTCCAGGCGGCGTCGCCGAGGGGCAGCAGGCGGGGGGCGAGGGCAGGCATGGCGTTGCGTCTGTTTGTGGCGCTTTTCAGGCCCGCAGGCCCGACAGATACCGCAGCCCGGCGATGGCGCGGCTGCCGTACCAGGAGACCATCTCCCCGTCGATGAGCTGCGCCGGCTTGCCGGCGAGCGCCGGCAGGGCGGCGATTTCGGCAAGGTGCTTTTCCCGGAAGCGGTAAGGCTCGGTGGAGAGCAAGACGCGATCCGCCTCGGCGAGCCAGGCCTCATCGCCGTCGATCGTCGGATAGCGGGTGTCGCCGGCCGCGGGCAGCGTGTCCCAGCCGGCCTGGGCCAGCATGGCCGAGATATAGGTTTGCCGCGAGACGGTCATCCACGGCTTCTTCCAGATGAGGTAGAGCACCCGCTCGCGCGGCAGTTCCCGCACGGCCTCGCGCAGGGCGGCGAGCGCCCCGGCCAGTTCGTCCGCCAGCTGCCGCGCCCGCGCCTCGGCGCGGAAGACGCCGCCGAACAGGCGGAAGAGCTCGATGTTGTCCTCGGGCTTGAGCGGATGGGTGACGATCACGTGCGGCACGAAGCGGGCGATCTCCTCCACCTGCTCGCGCCGGTTCTCGTCCACATTGACGGCAACGTGGGTCGGTGCGAGGGCGCGCACTTTGTCCACAGCCACATCCTTGGTGCCGCCGACCTTGGGGATGGCGCGCACGATCTCGCGCGGATGGATGCAGAAGCCCGTGCGGCCGACGAGGCGATCGGCGAGACCGAGAGCGCAGACAAGCTCCGTGAGGCTGGGCACCAGGCTGACGATGCGCGGCACACCTTCCACCGGCCGATGTTCGCGACCGAGCGCGTCCCGCCAACCCGACATTCCCTTCTCCAGCGCAAAGGGGCGCCGCAAGCCGCGCCCAGGCGACCACTGTACATCAGGCGCTGGTGCGGAACTGCCCGGCCATGCGCTGCAGTTCGGCGGCGGTGCCCGCGGTGGCCCCCGCCTCCTGCTCGACCAGCTCCGTGCTGTGGGCATTGTTCTCCGTCGTGGCGGAAATCTCGGCCATGGCGCGGGCCGTGGATTCGCTGGCCGTCATCTGTTCCTGCGCCGCGGCGGCAATCTCGGTGATCCGGTGCTTCATCTCCATGCTTTCGGCGACGATGCGATCCAGCATCTCCTTCGCCGCCCGGCTGCAGGTGGCGCCCGACTCCACTTCCTGGGTGACGCGCTGCATCGCCTGCATCGCCGCGGCCGCCCGACCCAGCACGCCCTGCACCATGCCCTCGATGTCGGCGGTGCTCACCGCCGTGCGCTCGGCGAGCTTCCTCACCTCGTCCGCGACGACGGCGAAACCGCGGCCCTGCTCGCCGGCCCGCGCCGCCTCGATGGCGGCGTTCAGCGCCAGCAGATTGGTCTGGTCGGCGATGTCGCGGATCACCCGCGTCACCTCGTTGATGCGGCCGATGGACTCGGACAACTCGGCCATGATCGCTCCCGAGTCGCCCACGGCGGCGACGATGCGCCCGCTCGCCTCCACTCCCTTGCTCATGTGCTCGTTGCCCTGCTCCGCCACGCGGCGCGATTCGTCGGAGGCCTTCGCGGCCTCGTCCGTGCTGGCGGCGATCTCGCGCGAGGCCACGCTCATCTGCTCGACCGCGGCACCGACCTGGGCGACATTGTCCGACTCGGCCTTGGCCCGGTCCATCACCCGGTGGGATTCGGCGGAAAGCCGGGCGGAACTGGTGGCCAGCGTGTCGGCGGCCCGCTTCATGCCATCCAGCATGCCGCGCAGCCGCTCGATGGTGGCGTTGAGCGCCCGGGCCATCTCGCCCAGTTCGTCCCGGGCGCCCGTGTCGGCGGACACGCTCAGGTCGCCCTGGGCCATGCGCCCGAGTACCGTGTCGAGCCGCTTGATGCCGGCATGGATCGAGCCGGTGATGCGCCAGCCGATCCAGGCGAGGAATAGGGCGCTGGCGGCGAAGACGGCCAGCGCCACGGCGTCGAGCCGGCGGGTGAGGGCCAGGCTCGCATCGTAGGCGGCGCCGACGGCACTCACCTTGGCGGGAATGAGCTGGGAGAGAGGCTTCACCAGGTTCTTGTGGTACACCGGCCAGTCGTCGGACAGGATGCGGGCCAGGGCGTTGCGGTCGTTCACCTCGTAGGCCCGTTCCAGCTTGCCGAGCAGCTCGGGCAGTGCCGCCATCTGCTTGTCGATCTTGCCGATCAGTTCGCGTTCTTCGGCGGGGGCGCGGTCCAGATCGATGCGCTGCTTGAAGCGGCCCCAGGTCTCCGGCAGGCGCCCGCGGACCTCCCCGACATAGTTGCGCGCGCCCTGCAGCGACATGGCGTCCAGCAGGACGCTCGCCAGGTGGAAGCGCAGTTGCTGCAGACTGGCGTCCATCTCCTGGATCGCCATCAGCGGCTTGACGTTGTCCTCATGGACCACGGCCATGGCGCGGGCGCTCTGCTGGTTGCCGTAAAACGCCACGCCGGCCATGAGGATCAGGCAGGCGGCGGAAACGGCGCCGGCGAGCAGCAGCCGGGCCCGGAT
>CAYZLI010000102.1:0-13902 GCA_964479195.1 uncultured Rhodocyclaceae bacterium | reverse complement strand
CGCCGGTGAGCTGCATGCCGTCGCCCGAGTCCCCGACGAAGCGGATGACCACGCTGTCCAGCTCCTCCACCGGACGCCCGCCGACCGGCGGCGCCCCGCTTTCCTTCGCTGGCTCCAGTCTCGCCATGTTCGCACTCCTTCGTAAGCCGATCTTTTCCGCCCCAGTCTACAGCCCTTGGCAGCGGCGGGTTTTTTCCAGTATAATTTGAATGCCAACAATTTGGAACACAGCGTTTCTAGATTTTTTTGCGCTGGGTCAACGGCACGCGGAACGGCGCAGCGATGGCGCCGGCGTCCGGTTCCGTGGCCCGCAAGAGGAGCCGACCGTGAGCATCCATGCCCTTGTCGACCGGCTGTACGCCCGGATGCACGACACCCCCCGGTACCCCACCCAGGGCGCCACCCTGTTCGTGGACCTGGAGCACCGCGCCACCCGGCGCCGCTACCTGCCGGCGGAGGTGCTGCGCCATTTCCTCGGCGGGCGCGGCGCCAACATGTGGCTGCTCTACAACCTGCTGCAGGAGGAAAAGGACGCCCTCGACCCCGAGGTGCCGCTCATCTTCGGCACGGGGGTGCTGACCAGCGTCATGCCCTCGGCCACGCGCGGCAACTTCACCAGCAAGTCGCCCGACTCCTACGCCATCCTGGACGCCAGCGGCGGCGACTACTTCCCCGCCTTCGCCAAGCGCCACGGCTACGACCACATGGTGCTCTACGGCCGCGCCGCCCAATGGACCCTGCTGCGCATCGCCAACGAGGAGGTGCAGTTCCTCGACGCCACCCCCTACGCGGGCCTGAACAACCTGGACTTCAACGCGGCCGTCGAACGGGACTTCAACTGCCGCGAGCGCAAGGACATGGCGCTCGCCCGCATCACCAGCGCCGGCGAGAACCAGGTGCTCTGCTCGGGCATCATGGGCGGCATCAAGTCCATCTGGGCGCGGGGCGGCGGCGGCGCCAAGATGGGCTCGCTGCATCTCAAGGGCATCATGATCCACGGCAAGCCCGGGGACGCGGCCCTTCCCGCGGAAGCGAAAGCCCAGAACAAGGCCATCGGCAAGAAGATCACCGGCACCAGCGTCATCAAAAACGCCTTAAAGACCGTCGGCACCCCCTTCCTCTACAAGCCGAGCCGGGTGCTCGGCGCCATGGGTACCAAGAACAACCAGGAAACCACCTGGCACGAGAGCCTGGACGCGGACAACTTCGACGTCTACCGCCCCGGCATGGACGGCTGCTTCAAGTGCCCCGTCCATTGCCGCAACCAGAACGACATGACCCCCGAGGGCAAGGGCGGCTGGGGCGCCCACGCCCTGACGGGCCTGAAGGGCAACGCCAGCTACGACAAGGCCCAGGCGGACGTGGAGCACGAGCGCCGCAAGACCTACAACGGCATCCACGGCGATGGCCGGTTCGACCGCTACGACAAGGGCGACGGCCCCGAGTACGTCACCGTCGGCAAGTTCGGCCCCAACATTGGCATCAAGGAGCCGGAGCACGTCCTGCGCCTGAACAACATCCTCAACGACCTGGGCCTGGACTCCGCCAGCACCGGCAGCGCCATCGCCTGGGCCATGGAGTTGTACCAGCGCGGCCTCATCACGCAGCAGAAGACCCAGGGGTTGGACCTCTCCTGGGGCAACTACGAGACTATCGAGAAGCTCCTCTTCATGACCGCGAGGCGAGAGGGCTTCGGCAACGTCATCGCCGACTCGGCCCGCGCCGTGGAGAAGGGCCATTACCCGGCGGAAGCCCTGCGCTACCGCATGGCCGTGAAGGGGCTGTTCCAGTCCGACCCCCACGACTCGCGCATCCTCAAGGCCTTCGCCCTGGGGCTGGCCGTAGCCACCCGCGGCATGGATCACCTGAGGAACCGCGTCACCCTGGAGATCAACGCCCGCATCAACGACGACCCGGTCTTCAAGACCGCCCTCTACGGCGGCACGGTGGCGGCCCAGCCCAACTCCTACGAAGGCAAGGAGTTCGCCGTGCGCAAATGCGAGAACACCTTCGCCGTGGGCGACGCCGTGGGCATGTGCCGCTTCGACACCAAGCTCTTCAACTCCCCCACCCTGCCCGATGTAGCGGATTTCGCCGGGCAGGTGAGCACGCTCACCGGCGTCGAGCTGGGTGCCGCGGACCTGGACGAGATCGGCCGCAACATCACCGGCCTGGAGCGGCTGCTCAACTTCCGCCTGGGCCTGCGCGCCAAGGACGACACCCTGCCCGCGCGCTGGTTCGAGGAAGCCAACACCTACGGCCCCTTCAAGGGCGAGAAGATCGACCGTACGGAATTCGAGAAGCTGAAGGCCCGCTTCTATGCGCTCACCGGCCTGAACGGCGAAGGCGCGCCGGCGCTGGAGTGGCACGAGAAGCTGGCCCGGGCGACTACGGGTTTTGCCGTAAGGGTCGAGTTGCCGGCCGACGTGCCCGGTGCCCCGGAACACGCCATCGTGATCGACGAACCGGTGTCCAACGTGGTCGAGCTGCGCCGGAGCCTGCGGCGGCGCCTGCCCGAGGCCGCCGAACAGCTCGGCGACCGCAACCTCAACGTCGCCATCAACGGCGAAATGGTGCTCTCGGGCGAACAGGAAGTCCGCCTGCACGACGGCGACCGCGTGACGATGTTTCCCATGATCGCGGGAGGCTAAGAGCGCCTAACAGAATGAAACGCGTGTGCGGCTAAGGCGTTCGGCTGCGGCACAAGGCGCGCCGACGCGGCTTGGGTTGTTCCCAAGCAAGGAGGCGCAACGCCGGGCCGCGGCCGAACGCCGACGCCCCGAAGGGTTGGGCTTTGGCGGCGCGTCTGCGGCGTTGCGGCGCTTGCCCGCAGAATGACTGCGGGCGGCGCGCCGCGCCTTGCATCCATCGCCGCCAAAGCCCAACGCAGCACGCGTTTCATTCTGTTAGGCGCTCTAATACCCGCCAACGGGTAGAGTCGCCCGTCTCCTCCGCACCGGCCTCGCGCTTCGCTTAGTCGACGCGCGGCGGCTGGTCTATAGCTTTAAGAAAGGAAAGCGTCCGCTTGGGCCGTCGCCCGATGCGGAGCGGTTTTCCGCATCCAACGGAGGAGACAATGCGCAAGATCGGAAGAATGGTCCTCCCGGTCCTGGCGGCGCTGCTGGTGCCCGCCGCCGCCGTACCGGCCGCGGAGACGACCCTCGAAAAGCTCAAGCAGTTCCACGTTTCGGGCACCGACCTCAACATTCCGCCGGTACCGCAGAGCGGGAAGAACGCCGAGGCGATCCGCGAAAACCTCAAGCGCATCAAGCTGCCGCCCGGCTTCCGCATCGACTTGTACGCCATCGTGCCGGACGCGCGCCACATGGCGGTGGCGCCCTCCACCAACATGCTTTTCGTCGGCACCCGCAAGACCACGGTGTGGGCCGTCACCGACCGCAACAGTGACGGCGTGGCCGACGAGGTCAAGCCCTTCGCGCCCTCGCTCAACTTCAAGGTGCCCAACGGCCTGTGCTGGACGAAGGACGGCTTCCTGATCGTGGTCGAACAAAACCGCGTGCTCAACTTCCCGGCCGCCGAGTTCTTCTACGAGGGCCCGGACGTGGCGGTGATCGAGGTGGTGCCCCAGGGCAAGCTCATCCCGCCCGAGGAGGAATCCTTCAACCACGGCTCCCGCGTCTGCCGCGTCGGCACGGACGGCAAGCTCTACATCGCCCTGGGCCAGCCTTTCAACGTCCCGCCGCGGGACAAGCTCAAGCTTTATGACGAGGCGGGCATCGGCGGCATCATCCGCCTGAACCCCTTCGACGGCAGCGGCCGGGAGGTCTACGCCCGCGGCATCCGCAACTCGGTGGGCATCGACTTCAACCCCAAGAACAACGAGCTGTGGTTCACGGACAACCAGCCCGACGGGATGGGGGAGAACCTCCCGCCCGGCGAGCTGAATCGGGCGACGAAGGCCGGCCTGCACTTCGGCTACCCGTGGCTGGCCGGCAAGGCCGTGCGCGTCGCGGAGCACGGCTACGACAAGGACCCGCCGCCCAAGAACGCCGTGCCCCCGCAAATGGAGATGGATGCCCATGCCGCCGACCTGGGCCTCACGTTCTACACGGGCGGCAAGTTCCCCGCCAAGTACCGGGGCGGCATCTTCTCGGCCCAGCACGGCTCGTGGAACCGCCCGCAGCCCGTCGGCGCCCGCATCATGTTCACCTCCCTGAAGGCCGACGGCTCCGCCGACAAGACGGAAGTCTTCGCCGAGGGCTGGCTCGATGCCGTCACCGGGCGCTATCGCGGCCGGCCGGTGGACGTGGCCAACCTGCCCGACGGCTCGCTGCTGGTCTCCGACGACTTCGCCGGCGCCATCTACAAGATCAGCTACGTGGGCGAATAGCGGCCATGAAAACGCCAGTGGCCGTCATTGCGGCGTGCATTTTCGCCGGCGGCGCCTGGGCCGCACCCTTCGCCTACGTACCCAACGAGAAGTCGGGCACGCTGTCCGTCATCGACACCGCCACCGACCAGGTGGTGGGGCAGATCAAGGCGGGCGCCAAGCCCCGCGGCACGGCGATAGCCAAGGACGGCCGGCGCATGTTCGTGAGCGACCAGCCCGCCAACAGCCTGGACGTCATCGACCTGGACAGGCGCGAGATGATCGGCAAGATCGACCTGGGCGAGTCGCCCGAAGGGGTGAGCCTGTCCCCGGACGGCAAGTGGGTGGCGGCGGCGGTGGAACTCTCCAACAGCGTTGAGTTCGTGGACGCGGCCACGGGCAAGAAAGCGTTCTCGGTCAAGGTGGAGGGCAAGAATCCGGAGCACGCCGTCTTCAGCCCGGACGGCCAGTGGGTATATGTGAGCGCCGAGGAGGCCGAGCAGGTGGATGTGATCGACGTGGCGGCCCGCAAGCAGGTGGCCCGCATCCCCGTGGGCAAGCGCCCACGCGGCATCGGCTTCCTGCCGGACGGCAGCGTGGCCTACGTGGCCTGTGAACTGGCGAGCACCGTCTACGCCCTCGACGTGAAGGCGCAGAAGGTGATCGCCCCGATCAAGGCGGGCAACTTTTCCAACGGCGTGGCGGTGCGCCCCGACGGCAAGCGCGTCTATGTCTCCAACGGCAAGGACGGCACGGTGTCGGTGATCGACACGGCAACAAACGCGATCGTCGCCACCGTCCCCGTGGGCCAGCGCCCGTGGAACATGGCCATCACGCCGGACGGCAAGAAGCTCTACGTCGCCAATGGCCGCTCCAACTCGGTCTCCGTGATCGACACGGCCACGGACAAGGTATTGCGCGAGATTGCGGTGGGGGAACTGCCGTGGGGAGTAGTCATCCGCTGACTGCGGCCTCGCCGCGCGCCTGGATCGGTCCCTGGACCGGGACGGCAGGCACGCGGAAAGAGCGTCATGCGGCGCAGACCCGCCGGTTCCGCTTCGCCCTGCTGGCATCGGTCTGCTGGCACCTGGTCGCCGGAAGCTTCATTGCGGCACCGGCGGCCTTTTATCCCGCGCGGCCGAAACCTCCCCCGCTCCAGGTGCTGCGCCTGCGGGAGCCGGCTCCCGCAGTCCACGTCACGCGGGCCGACGCCCCGCCCCGAACGCTGCCGCCCGCGGAGAGCCCGGATAGGCGCCCACAGCCGGAGGTACGGAACGCCCCTGCGCCGGCCCGGGAAGTCTTCATCCTGACGATGCCTGCGCACACCGGGGCGCCCGCCGAACCCTCCCTCACCCCGCGGCCCCCCGCTCCTGCGGACCGGGACTCGCCTGCAACCCTTATCCCTCCCGTCATGGCGGCCGTGCCGGACGCGCCCCCCGCCCTGAGGAGCGCGGCACCGCCGCTCGCCGCCCTGTCCCGGCCGGCGGCCGACGAAGGGGCGCTGCTGGAGGCCTACATGCGGGCCCTGACGGATCGGATCGGCGGCCAGCGGGTCTATCCACGCCTGGCCCAGGTCCGGGGCTGGGAAGGCACGGTCACCTTGCGCCTGCGGCTGGCGCCGAATGGGGCCCTGAAGGAAGCGGGCCTGGCGAGTTCCAGTGGCCGCGAAGTGCTGGACGAGCAGGCGCTGGCCATGGTCAATGGGCTGCGCGCGTGGCCTGTACCGCCCGACGCGCTGCGCAAGGGGGACGAATTCAGTGTGCTGGTGCCGGTGGTGTTCCGGCTCGAACACTGAGATGAACGGCCCCCATGGACGGCAATATGGCCATCAATGGTGTCTGCTACCCGATCTCCGTTACCGAAAGGCGGTAGTGCCGCGCCCGCCGGCGCGCGGGCACGAATATGCCTTGAGGGTGGGCGCAACTGGGCCTATAAGGTGAATATGGGGCCGTGGCAAGCACGGTCGTTCGCGCTTCCTCGGCCGGAGGAGAGCCGCATGAAAGTCAAAGCTGCCGTGGCGCACAAGGCCGGCGCGCCCCTGACCATCGAGACCGTCGACCTGGACGGGCCGAAAGCGGGCGAGGTCCTGCTCGAAATCAAGGCGACGGGGGTATGCCACACCGACGCCTTCACCCTGTCCGGGGAGGATCCCGAAGGCCTGTTCCCGGCGATTCTCGGCCACGAAGGCGGCGGAATCGTGATGGAAGTGGGCGCCGGCGTTTCCAGCCTCAAGCCGGGCGACCACGCGATCCCGCTCTACACGCCGGAGTGCCGGCAGTGTGAATACTGCCTGTCGAAGAAGACCAACCTGTGCCAGGCGATCCGCGCGACCCAGGGCAAGGGATTGATGCCCGACGGCACCAGCCGCTTCCGCCTGGGCGGGGAGACGGTGCTGCACTACATGGGCACCTCCACTTTCGCCAATTGCACGGTGCTGCCCGAGATCGCGGTGGCGAAGATCCGCGAGGACGCGCCCCTGGACAAGGTGTGCTACATCGGCTGCGGCGTGACCACCGGCATCGGCGCGGTGATCTTCACGGCCAAGGTGGAGCCGGGCGCCCGCGTGGTGGTGTTCGGCCTGGGCGGCATCGGGCTGAACGTGATCCAGGGGGCGCGCCTGGTGGGCGCGGCCCAGATCATCGGCGTGGACACCAATCCCGGCAAGCGCACCCTGGCGGAGAAGTTCGGCATGACCCACTTCGTCAACCCGAAGGAGGTCGAAGGCGACCTCGTGCCCTACCTGGTGGAACTCACCAAGGGCGGGGCGGACTACAGCTTCGAGTGCGTAGGCAACGTGAAGCTCATGCGCCAGGCCCTGGAGTGCTGCCACAAGGGCTGGGGCGTGTGCACCATCATCGGCGTCGCCGGCGCGGGCCAGGAGATCTCGACCCGGCCGTTCCAACTGGTCACCGGGCGCGTCTGGAAAGGCACCGCCTTCGGGGGCGCGCGGGGCCGCACCGACGTGCCGAAGATCGTCGACTGGTACATGGAAGGGCGCATCAACATCGACGACCTCATCACCCACACCATGCCCCTGGAGCGCATCAACGAGGCCTTCGACCTGATGCACGAGGGTAAATCCATCCGCTCCGTCGTGACCTTCTGAACGACGGTCCCCATTGAGGAGGAAAAACCATGTTGCTCTACGATTTCGAATTGTCCGGCAGCTGCTACAAGATCCGCTTGTTCACGAACATCCTCGGCCTGAAGTATGACCGGGTGAACGTGGACTTCGTGAATAAGGAGCACAAGAGCGAGAAGTACCTCGCGCTCAACCCCTTCGGCGAGATCCCGATCTTCGAGGACGGCAACCTGCGGCTGCGCGATGCCCAGGCCATCCTGGTCTATCTGGCGAGCAAGTACGACAAGTCGGACCAGTGGTATCCCGAGGACGCGGAGGCCCGGGGCCGCATTCAGCAGTGGCTGTCCACGGGCGGCGGCGAGGTCATGAACTCGGCGGGTGCCCGCCTGGTGAAGATCCTGAATTACCCGATGGACCTGGAGAAGCTGCAAGCCGGGGCGAATCGCGTATTCAAGATCATGGACGACCATCTGGCCCACCGCGAATTCCTGGAACTGGGGCATGCGACCATCGGCGACATTGCCTGCTTCCCCTACACGGCCATGGCCGGCGAGGGCGGCATCGATCTCGCGCCCTATCCGAATATTCTCAGGTGGATCGACCACATGAAGCGGCTTCCGGGCTTCATCCCGATGCCGGGGATTCCGCCGGCGGAGTGACGGACTCCCTGCAGGGGACTGCCTGCGTGCTTTGTCATTCCCGCGCAAGCGGGAATCCAGTGGCGTTCAAAGACGCTGGGTCCCCGCTTTCGCGGGGACGACAAGCCAATTGAAACCGGCCCACGCGCCCATCGTGCTCACCACGATCTCCGAGAGCAAGTGCTTCGGCGGCACCCAGGGCGTCTACAGCCACCCGGCCCGCGAGACGGGTTGCGCCATGCGCTTCGGCGTGTTCCTGCCCCCCCAGGCGCGGGCGGGGCCCGTGCCGGTGCTGTATTGGCTGTCCGGGCTCACCTGCACGGAGGAGAACTTCATCGTCAAGGCCGGCGCGCAGCGGGTCGCCGCGGAACTGGGCTTGGGCCTCGTGGTGCCGGATACCAGCCCGCGGGGCCTGAACCTCCCCGGCGAAGCCGAGAGCTGGGACTTCGGCCTCGGTGCGGGCTTCTACGTGGATGCCACCGAACAGCCCTGGGCGAAGGGCTACCGCATGTACTCCTATATCACCCGGGAGCTGGCCGGGCTCGTCGCCGCCACCTTTCCCGTCGACCCGGGGCGCATGGGCATTTTCGGCCATTCCATGGGCGGGCACGGAGCCCTGACGATCGCCCTCAAGAACCCCGAGCGTTACCGCTCGGTATCGGCCCTGGCGCCGATCTCCTCCCCCATGCGCTGCCCCTGGGGAGAGAAGGCGCTGGCCGGCTACCTGGGCGCGGACCGCGCCCGGTGGCGAGCGTACGACGCCACGGCGCTGATCGAGGACCGCGGCTGGCCGGGACCGCCCATCCTGGTCGATCAGGGCAGCGGCGATCAGTTCCTGGAAAGCCAGCTCAAGCCCGAACTCCTGGCGCAAGCCTGCGAGCGGGCCGGCGTGCCGCTGCGGCTGCGCATGCGGGAGGGCTACGACCACAGCTATTTTTTCGTCGCGAGCTTCATCGAAGACCACTTGCGCTTCCATGCCGGGAACCTGTGAGAAAGGAACGAGACCATGCGCACCGCCATCGCTGTGAGCCTGCTCCTGGCCGGGGCCGCCCAGGCCGCCGTGCCCTACCCGACGGTGGATCGGGTCGAGTACGTGCTGGAGTGCATGAAGAACAACGGCGGCAGCTACGCCGACCTGTACAAATGCTCCTGCGCTATCGACGCCATCGCCGAGAAGCTGCCCTATGAGCAGTATGTGGAGGCGGCCGCGGTGGCCCGCTACCAGGGCATGGCCGGAGAGCGCATGGGCGAGTTCCGCGACCCCGAGCCCATGCAGGCGATGGCCAAGGATTACCGCAGCCTTCAAGCGGCGGCGAAGAAGGCCTGCGGCGTCGCACGCTAGCGCGGTTCCTGAACCTGCCATGGCGCATATTGTCTTAAGCAGTGACCGGGCCCTTCACCAGAAAAACCAGGAAGGTGTCCGTGAAGCTTTGGGGGGCCCGACCACGTCCAACGCCGGCCAGCCGGCACTCGTAAATCGTTGCGAGCAGGAGGTTCCCCATGAAACTACGCAAACAGATGAAGTACTGGCCTGTAGCGTTGGCCGGCCTGGCCGCCCCGGGCCTGACGCTGGCCAACGCCGACGTCGCCAAGCTGACCCAAAACGCCAAGAACTGGGCGATGCAGGCCGGTGATTTCGCCAACCGTCGCTACAGCACCCTGGGCCAGATCAACAAGGACAACGTGAAGAACCTGCGCGTGGCGTGGACGTTCTCCACGGGCGTGCTGCGCGGGCACGAAGGCGGCCCCCTGGTGGTCGGCGAAACGATGTACCTGCATTCGCCGTTCCCCAACAAGGTGTTCGCCCTCGACCTGGGCACCCAGAAGATCGTGTGGAAGTACGAGCCGAAACAGGATCCGACCGTGATCCCGGTGATGTGCTGCGACACCGTAAACCGCGGTCTCGCCTACGCCGAAGGCAAGCTCTTCCTGCAGCAGGCCGACACCAACCTGGTGGCACTCGACGCCAAGACCGGCAAGGAAATCTGGAAGGTCAGGAACGGTGATCCGAAGAAGGGCGAGACCAATACCAACGCCCCGCACATCTTCAAGGACAAGGTGATCACCGGCATTTCCGGCGGTGAGTTCGGGGTGCGCGGTTTCGTGGCGGCCTACGACATCAACACCGGCAAGCAGGTGTGGAAGGCCTACAGCGTCGGCCCCGACAACGAGATGCTGATGGATCCCGCCAAGACCATGACCTGGGCGGACGGCAAGCTGGTGCCGGTGGGCCAGGACAGCTCGCTGAAGAGCTGGCAGGGCGACCAGTGGAAGATCGGCGGTGGCACCACCTGGGGCTGGTACAGCTACGACCCCGAGCTGAACACCATGTACTACGGGAGCGGCAACCCCAGCACCTGGAATCCGACGCAGCGCCCCGGCGACAACAGGTGGTCCATGACCGTCTTCGCCCGGGACGTGGACACCGGGATGGCCAAGTGGGTCTACCAGATGACGCCCCACGACGAGTGGGACTTCGACGGCGTCAATGAGATGATCCTCGCCAACATCAAGGTCAAGGGCAAGGACACCAAGGCGCTGGTGCACTTCGACCGCAACGGCTTCGCCTATACCCTGGACCGCACCAACGGCGCCCTGCTGGTGGCCGAGAAGTACGATCCGAAGGTGAATTGGGCGACCCGCGTGGATATGAAGAGCGGCCGGCCGCAGGTGGTGGCCAAGTACTCCACGCAGGCCCAGGGCGCGGACGTGAACACCAAGGGCATCTGCCCGGCGGCGCTCGGCAGCAAGGACCAGCAGCCGGCCTCCTTCAACCCGCAGACCGGCCTGTTCTACGTGCCGACCAACCATGTGTGCATGGACTACGAGCCGTTCAAGGTGGAATACACGGCGGGCCAGCCCTATGTCGGGGCGACCCTTTCCATGTATCCGGCCCCCGGTAGCCACGGGGGCATGGGCAACTTCATCGCCTGGGACGCGGGCAGCGGCAAGATCGTCCAGTCCAAGCCCGAGAAGTTCTCGGTGTGGAGCGGCGCCCTCACGACCGCCGGCGGCATCGCCTGCTACGGCACCCTCGAGGGCCACCTCAAGTGCGTGGATGCGAAGGACATCAACAAGGAGTTGTTCAAGTTCAAGACCCCGTCCGGGATCATCGGCAACGTGAATACCTGGGAACACAAGGGCAAGCAGTACATCGGCGTGCTCTCGGGCATCGGCGGCTGGGCCGGCATCGGCATGGCCGCGGGGTTGGAAAAGGACACGGACGGCCTGGGTGCGGTCGGCGGCTATCGCGAGCTGAAGGACTACACCGAGCTCGGTGGCGTCCTGACCGTTTTCGCGCTCCCGTGAGCCGGTAGGCCGGTCACCGCGTTTTCTTAGCGCCAAGGAACCGGCATCCCGCGGCAACGAGGGATGCCGGTTTTTTTATGACAATGAACGAGAGATTGCTTGTCCTCATCGCAACGGGCGCGCTGGCCGCCCTGGCCCCGGCCGCCGCCGACGAAGACAAGCCTTACCGGGTGGTCGACGGCAACAAGGTCGACGCCCGCACGCTGGAGGGCTGGCGCACTTGGCGCGCCCTGGCCTGCGAACGCTGCCACGGCCCGAACCAGGAGGGGATGGTCGGCCCTTCGCTGGTGGACCGGCTCAAGACGTTGAGCAAGGAAGAGTTCAAGACCACGGTCCTCAAGGGACGGCCGGACAAGGGCATGCCGAACTTCGAGGGCAGCGCGACGGTCGTAAAGAACATAGATGGCCTCTACGGCTTTCTCAAGGGCCGCTCCGACGGCGCGATCAAGCCGGGCCGTCTGGCGGAGCTGAAGGAGTAGTGCGATGCAGTTTCGAGTTCGGGGTCTTCTTGTAGGAGCATTTGTTGCGGCCTGCCTCGCGCTCCCGCCGGCGGCCGCAGCGCAAGACGGCGTATTGCGCGTCTGCGCCGACCCGAACAACCTGCCCCTGTCGCACCAGAACCAGTTGGGCTTCGAGAACAAGATCGCCGAGCTCTTCGCCCAGGATCTCGGGTGGAAGCTCGAGTACACCTGGGTGCCCCAGCGCATGGGGTTCATCCGCAACAGCCTGCGCGCCCGCGTTGCCGACTCGGATCGCTATAAGTGCGACCTGGTGATGGGTCTGCCCGTGGGCTTCGAACTGGCGGCGACGACCCGGCCCTACTACCGTTCGACCTGGGCGCTGGTCTACCTGCGCGGCCAGGGGCTGGACAGCGTGGCCGTGCCGGAGGACCTGCTCAAGCTCGGCCCGGCGAAAGTGCGTTCCCTCAGGCTCGGCGCCTTCGGCCAGACCCCGCCGGTGGATTGGCTGTTGCGGCACGACCTGCTCCGCCAAGTGGTGCCTTACCAGCGGCAAACCGGCGACCCGGAGCAGTACCCGGGCGAGATCGTGGAGAAGGACTTGCTTGCCGGCAAGATCGACGTCGCCTTCGTCTGGGGACCGATCGCCGGCTACTTCGCGACCCGCGACCCCGGCCGGCGGCTGGTCGTCGTGCCCTTCCGGCCCGACCCGGAGATCAAGTTCGACTACGCCATGGCAATGGGCGTGCGCTTCGGCGAGCGGGAGTGGAAAAGCCGCGTCGAGCAGTTGATCGACAAGCACCGCGCCCGCATCCAGGGCATTCTCGCCGCCTACGGCGTCCCGCAGCTCGACGAGAAGGACAACCTCCTGCCGGTGGCGGCCGAGGGCGGTGCGGCGGGACCGAAGTGATGCCCGGCGGCCGCCCGAGCCGGTTTGCCCGGCTCGGCTTCACCGCGCTGCTCGTCACGCTGCTGGCCGGCAGTGCCCGCGCCGAGCTCGACCACGGCAGTTTCCAGCGGCTCACCGCGAGCCTCCTCAAGGTCGAGGCCGTCAACGGCGACGGCAGCGTCTCGATGGGAACCGGCGTCGTCGTCGCCCGGGGGACGATCGCCACCAATTGCCACGTCACCCGGCGTGCCCGCGCCATCCGCTTGATCCGGGGCGCGCAACGCATGGGGGTGGAGTCCCAGTACAGCGACGTGGAACGCGACCTTTGCCTGCTCTACGCGGCCGATGCCGAGGACCTGGCGGCGGTGGAGATGGATGGCGGCGCGCTGCGCATCGGCCAGCCGGTGGTGGCCGCCGGCTTCGTTTTCGGCATCGCGCCGCAACTCAGTGCCGGCGAGGTGAAGGCGCTGCACGACTACGAAGGCGCCCAGGTGATCGAGAGTTCGACGCCGTTCGGCTCGGGAGCCAGCGGTGGCGGCCTGTTCGACGCGGCGGGGCGGCTGGTGGGCATCGTCACCTTCCGGTCCCGCAAGGAAGCGCCCCAATACTACTCGCTGCCGGTCCGCTGGGTGCTGAGCGCCCTGGCCGAGCACCACGACGCCGACGTGCAGCCCCTGCAAGGCCAGCCCTTCTGGCAGCGGATGCCGGAGGCGCAGCCCTACTTCCTGCGCGCGGCGACCCTGGAGGCCGAGGAAAACTGGGGCGAGATGGCCGATGTGGCCCGGCGGTGGTCGGACGCGGATGCCGGCAACGCCTCCTCCTGGCTCGCCCTGGGCAAGGCCCGTTACCGCTTGAGCGAAATGGAGCCCGCCATCGACGCGCTGTTGCGCTGCGCGCGCCTCGCCCCGGACCGGGCCGAGCCGTGGTACCAGCTCGGCATGGCCTACACCGCCGCCGGCCAGAACGGCGCCGCCAAGCAGGCACGGGAAACCCTGCGCCGGCTCTCGCCGGACTTGGCCAAGCGCGCACCCCGGCACCCCTTGAGCACGCCGTGACACGAAGCCGTCGGGCGCAATAAGCCTGTCCTGAGCCGGTCGAAGGGCCTGTCCTGAGCCGGTCGAAGGGCCTGTCCTGAGCCGGTCGAAGGGCGAAGCGCATTGCGCCGGATGCATTCTGCTGAATCCCGCTTCAATCCG
>CAYZLI010000101.1:0-14001 GCA_964479195.1 uncultured Rhodocyclaceae bacterium | reverse complement strand
GCGCCTTTCCCCTGATCGAGATGCTGGAGCTCTCCCTCAAGGAGGAAGAGCCGGTCACCTGGGGCGTATAGGCCCAAACCGTGTGCGCGGTGGGTGGTCGCGCTTTCATCGTTCCCGGACCTAGCCGCCGTCCGGTGCGAGTTCTTTCCCCAGCCGGCGCAGGCTGGCCTCCACTTCGTCCCACGGCAGCCGTCTGCTCACCTTCGCCCACCCGGCGGCGAACCGACAGTTTGGGATTGAACTGGTACCAGCCCTGCTTCACGCGCAGGAACAGCCCCCGGTTGTAGGCATAATCGCGCTCCACCTCGTTGCGCGCGAGCACACCGGAGAGATGCGGGCGCTTGTTGCGTTCCGGCCGCACGACGTTGGCCGGCAGACTCCGCCAGGCGTCGAGGATGGCCCGGGTCTCGAAAGCGGCGTAGGGCCAGCGCAGCCGGTGGCTGAAGCGCGACTTGAACAGCACCCATAGCGTCTGGAACAGGAAGTACTCGGAGAGATGTCGGTCGATGCGCACGAGCCGGTCGCCGGTGTTGACGTCGATGGCGGACGGGGCCAGCAATTCATAGAGCGCAGCGAAGGGGCCGCGGGCGAACTTCGGGTCGCGGAAGGTTTCGCGCATGGCCCAGTGCATGGCGTTCCAGCCGTAGTGGTCCACCGCGTCGCGGTCGGCGCCGCGTTCCAGCAGCGCTTCCACCAGCGCCACGTTGCCCGCCGCGGCGGCGGCCATCAGCGGCGTCTGGTTCATGGGCAGGCGGTGCTCCAGTCCGTGCCGCTCGCACTGGCGCAGGATGTCCTTGAACTGGGGCGCGAAGTACGGCACGTAGGTTTTGCGTCCCAGGGTCATGAGCTGCTGGGCGAAGTTCCTCGCGGCGTCGAATCTCGCCTCCTGCAGGAGCCAGTCGGCGAGCATGGGTTCGTCATGGCATGCGGCATACTCGTAGAGCTGCTGCCTGAGCTTCCCGCCCGGCACCTCTTCGCGAAAGACCTTGACCAGCAATTCGCGAACCTTAGCCTCGTCGAGCACCGGCCAGGTCACCGGCGTCTGCCTGAGGATGCCGCGGCGGATGGCTTCCGCCTGCTCCTGCTTGTCCTGCAGCTCCAGCTTGCGTGCTTCCTTCTGCCAGTCTTCCAGCGTCGATTGCTTCGCCTCGACTTTCACCTGCCCGGCCGCGGCCGGCGCGAGATCCAGACTTCGTCGCCGTGGCGCACCAGCGAGAACAGCAGCCGGTCGGCATGGTCGAGCTTCGCCCGGTAGAACTTGCCGTGGGCAAGATTGCTGAGCTTCTTGACCTGGGCGGCGCAGAAGTCGTCGCGGGCGATGGCCTCGGTGACTTTGCGGTAGGCACTCTCTACGCGGGATGTATCGAGGCCGATGTATTCGAGGATTCGCATTAGAGCACCGGCGCCAGCCAGCGCTCCGCCTCCGCGACCGTCATGCCCTTGCGCTTCGCGTAGTCCTCCAACTGGTCGCGGCCGATCCTGGTGATGGCGAAGTACTGCGCCTCGGGGTGGGCGAGGTAGTAGCCGGAGACCGATGCGGCCGGGTGCATGGCGAAGGATTCGGTGAGCACCATGCCCGTGTTTCGCGTCGCATCCAGCAGGGCGAAGAGGGGGCCCTTTTCCGTGTGGTCCGGGCAGGCGGGGTAGCCCGCCGCCGGGCGGATGCCGCGGTACTTTTCCGCGATCAGTTCGTCACGGCTTAGCATTTCGTCGGGCGCGTAGCCCCAGAACTCGCGGCGCACCCGCTGGTGCAGGTGTTCGGCGAAAGCCTCGGCCAGGCGGTCGGCCAGGGCTTTCAGCAGGATGGCGCTGTAGTCGTCGTGCTTCGCCGCGAACTCGGCCAGCTTCTTCTCGATGCCGATGCCCGCCGTCACCGCGAAGGCCCCCACGTAGTCCGCCACGCCCGAGTCCTTCGGCGCGACGAAATCCGCCAGGCAGTAATTGGGTTTGCCGGCGGGGCGCTCCTGCTGCTGGCGCAGGTTGTGCCAGGTGAGCAGCGGCCGGTCGCGGGCCTCGGTCGCGTAGAGTTCCACGTCGTCACCCGTGCCGTTGGCCGGGAAGAGGCCGAACACGCCGTTGGCGGTGAGCCACTTCTCCTCGACGATGCGCACCAGCATGGCCTGGGCGTCGCGGAAGACATTCCTCGCGGTTTCGCCCACCCGGGGATCGTCGAGGATCTTCGGGTAGGCGCCCGGCAGATCCCAGGTCTGGAAGAAGGGCGACCAGTCGATCGAGTCCACGAGGCGGGCGAGGTCGTAGTCCGCCAGCCCGCGCACACCGAGGCTTGTCGGCC
This sequence comes from uncultured Rhodocyclaceae bacterium, assembly GCA_964479195.1. GTDB lineage: Bacteria > Pseudomonadota > Gammaproteobacteria > Burkholderiales > Rhodocyclaceae > Desulfobacillus. The sequence continues at coordinate 11,708 of CAYZLI010000101.1, read as the reverse complement.
TGGGCGGCGCGTATTCGGGCGCGAAGCGGAAGCGGTTGATGCGCGCGGCCTCCAGGGAGACCAAACGCACGCCCTTCTTGTTGGCGTGCTGCTCGCGCACCTTCGCGTAGTCGGCGGCGAGCTGGGCGCGGTAGGCCGCGCCCAGCTCGCTGGAGGCGAGGCTCGCCACCACGCCCACGGCGCGGGAGGCATCGGGCACGTAGACCGTGGTGCCGGAGTAATTCGGCGCGATCTTGATGGCCGTGTGGGCGCGCGAGGTGGTGGCGCCGCCGATCAGGAGCGGCTGGGTGTAGCCCTGGCGCTCCATCTCGGCGGCCACATGGGCCATCTCCTCCAGTGAGGGCGTGATGAGGCCGGACAGGCCGATCACGTCCGCCTGGTGCTCGTGCGCGGCGGCGAGGATCCTGTCGGCGGGGACCATGACGCCGAGATCGACCACCTCGTAGTTGTTGCAGGCGAGCACCACGCCGACGATGTTCTTGCCGATGTCGTGCACGTCGCCCTTCACCGTCGCCATGACGATCTTGCCCTTGGCCGAGACGGCGCCCGCGGCCTTCTCCGCCTCGATGTAGGGCAGCAGATGGGCCACCGCCTGCTTCATGACCCGGGCCGATTTCACCACCTGGGGCAGGAACATCTTGCCGGCGCCGAAGAGGTCGCCCACCACGTTCATGCCGTCCATGAGCGGGCCCTCGATCACCTCCAAGGGGCGCTTCGCGGCAAGGCGCGCCTCCTCCGTGTCCGCGACGATGAACTCGGTGATGCCCTTCACCAGGGCGTGGGCGAGGCGCTCGCGGACGGGCTTCTCGCGCCAGGCGAGATCCTGCACGGCCTCCTTCGCCGCACCCTTCACCGTGGCGGCCAGCTCCACCAGGCGCTCGCCCGCGTCCGGCCGCCGGTTGAGCACCACGTCCTCGACCCGCGCGCGCAGTTCAGGGGGGATTTCCTCGTACACGCCCAGTTGGCCGGCGTTGACGATGCCCATGCTGAGCCCCGCCTGGATGGCGTGGTAGAGGAAGACCGTGTGGATGGCTTCCCGCACCGCGTCGTTGCCGCGGAAGGAGAAGGAGACGTTGGAGATGCCGCCGGAGACCTTGGCGGCGGGGAGGTGCTGCCGGATCCAGCGCGTCGCCTCGATGAAATCGACGGCGTAGTTGTCGTGGGCCTCGATGCCCGTGGCGATGGCGAAGACGTTGGGATCGAAGATGATGTCTTCGGCCGGAAAGCCGACGCCGGTGAGCAGCGCGTAGCAGCGCCGGCAGATGTCGGTCTTGCGCTGGCGGGTGTCCGCCTGGCCCTGCTCGTCGAAGGCCATGACGATCACCGCCGCGCCGTAGCGGCGAACGAGGCGCGCCTGCTCGAGGAACTTCGCCTCGCCTTCCTTCAGCGAGATGGAATTGACGATGCCCTTGCCCTGCAGGCATTTCAGGCCCGCCTCGAGCACCGCCCACTTGGAGGAGTCGATCATCACCGGCACCCGGGCGATGTCCGGCTCGGAGGCGATGAGATTCAAGAAGCGCACCATGGCGGCCTGCGAGTCCAGCATGGCCTCGTCCATGTTCACGTCGATCACCTGGGCGCCGGCTTCCACCTGGTTGCGCGCGACACTCACCGCTTCCGCGTACTGGCCGTTGAGGACGAGGCGGGCGAAGGCCTTGGAGCCGGTGACGTTGGTGCGCTCGCCCACGTTCACGAAGAGCGTGTCCTCGCCGATGTTGAGCGGCTCCAGCCCCGCGAGGCGCAGCTTCGGCGCGCGTTCCGGCAGCCGCCGTGGCGCGATCCCCGCCAGTGCCTGGGCGATGGCGCGGATGTGCTCCGGCGTCGTGCCGCAGCAGCCGCCGGCGATGTTGATGAGGCCGTGCCGGGCCCAGTCGAGCAGTTCGCCCGCCAGCATCTCCGGCGTCTCGTCGTAGCCGGTGGGCGCCAGCGGATTGGGCAGCCCCGCATTGGGGTGGGCGGAAACGAAGGTGTCGGCCAGGTGGGCGAGCTCCTCCACGTACTGGCGCAGCTCTCTTGCGCCCAGGGCGCAGTTGAGGCCGAAAGTCAGGGGCCGGACATGGCGCAGGGAATTCCAGAAGGCCTCCGCCGTCTGGCCGGAGAGGGTGCGCCCGGAGGCGTCGGTGATGGTGCCGGAGATCATGATCGGCAGGCGCCGGCCGATGCGCTCGAAATACTGGTCGACGGCGAAGAGCGCCGCCTTGGCGTTCAGGGTGTCGAAAATCGTTTCGACGAGGATCAAGTCGGCGCCGCCGTCGGCGAGGCCCCGCACCGCGTCCGTGTAGGCCGCCACCAGCTCGTCGAAGCCCACGTTCCGATAGCCCGGATCGTTCACGTCCGGCGAGATGGAGGCGGTGCGCGAGGTGGGCCCCAGCACGCCGGCGACGAAGCGCGGCTTCTCTGGGGTCTTGGCCGTGTACTCGTCGGCGACTTCGCGCGCCAGCCGGGCGCCCGCCACGTTGAGTTCGTAGGCGAGGGCCTCCAGCCCGTAGTCCGCCTGGGAGATGGCGGTGGCATTGAAGGTGTTGGTCTCGACGATGTCGGCGCCGGCCTCCAGGTAGGCGGCGTGGATGCCGCGGATCACCTCGGGCCGGGTCAGCAGCAGCAGATCGTTGTTGCCCTTGAGTTCCTTCCCGTGGGCCGCGAAGCGGCTGCCACGGTAGTCGGCTTCCGTGAGCCTGGCCCGCTGCACCATCGTCCCCATGGCTCCGTCCAGGATGAGGATGCGGCTCTCGAGCAGTGAACGGAGGAGGGCGCTGCGGTCGGGCTGCATGGGCCGGCGGGGTCTGCGGGGGAGGGCGATTCTATCACGCGGCCTTCGATTGCCGCCGTGACCCGCCGTGACCTTTTGCGCTGCCCTGTCTCCTTCCCACGACAAGAATAGTTACGGCAAATCATGTCCATAAGCCATAGCAGGATTTGCCGTCGTCCACAGGCGACAAACGCTCCCCCGAGCGTCGTCCCCAAGGCCATGCAGGCCATTGAAAAACCTTGGAAAGATGCGCATGGCACGGGGTTTGCCATGGCTTCCCAGGGGTTTTCGCTCAGGGGTCAACAAGAAAAGGGGGGGTGGCATGCAGTTCCTCGACCGCGTGCGCGGTGGTCAAGCCGCGCGATCCGCCGCGATCGTCTGGTCTGTCGCGGCAGCCGGCGCGATCGGCGGCACCGGCTGCGAGCCGATGGCCCTGACGGCGCTGAGCGTCGGGGCCTCCGCCGGGGTCTCGCACACCCTGAGCGGCATCAGCTACCGCACCTTCACCATGCCCGTCGGCCGGGTGCGCAGAGCGACCCTGGCGGCGCTCGACCGCATGGGCATCCAGGTGGAAGGCTCGGAGAAGGGCGAGGCGGGCGAGATCATCAAGGCGCAGAGCGCCGATCGCGCCATCGAGATCGAGCTGGAATCCCTCAGCACCAAAACCACCCGCATGCGGGTGGTGGCGAAGAGAGGGCCGCTGTTCTACGACGCGGCCACCGCGACGGAAATCATTCTGCAAACGGAAAAAGGTCTCGGTCGTGCCTAGGGCCCTAAGGAGGAAGCGATGAAACCGAAGTTGAGCCAGGTGCAGTTGGCCATGCTGGTGGCCGGTTTGCTGAGCAGTGGTCCGGGGGCGATTGCTGCGGACCTGATCGACCGCAGCCCGATGGCGATGGAGCCGGCGGCCACGGCGGGGGGCGAGGCCACGCGAGGCACCGAGGCCGCCGTAGCGGTTCCCAGCGCAAGGGCCGGCGCCAGCGCGGGCACGGAAAGCGTACCCGCGCCGGTCGCCGTCGCCCCCACGACCTCGCCGGCAGTGAGCGGCCACTACGTCAGCCGCGTGGGCGCCCAATATGGCGATCTGCTCGGCTCCCGGGAGAACATCGCAAGTCTCGTCGGGGGCTTGCGCAATGGCACACCGATCGTCTTTTCCGCCTCCGGCGCGCCGCCGGTCGCCGCCGCGGCCTTCGCCTCGCCCGCCGGCCGCATGGGCTATGGGGACATCACCCAGACGCTCAACCTGATGGCCAAACAGCTTGCGGCCGCCGGCCTCGACCGGCCCACCCCGGCACAATTGCGGGCCGCCCTGGTGGGCGGCACCATCGCCGCGGCTGCCGGCCAGGCGACCACGCTTCCGGGTATCCTGCAGTTGCGCGCCCAGGGCTGGGGCTGGGGCCGCATCGCCCGGAACCTCGGCACGCCGCCGGGCCTGGCACCGGCGGCAACGCAGGCGGCGCGCGGCAGCGGCATCGTCCTGCCGGCCGGCTTGCGCCGGGCGCCCCAGCGGGAGGACGACGCCACCCCCTTGCGCCGCGACGGGGAGGAGACCCGGCCGCCGCGGGTGCGCCTGAGCTACGCTTCCCGCGGGCGCGCGGCAGCGGCCGAGTCGCCTGCGGGTGGCGCGGGCCTGGTGGCGCGCAACGACTCCACCTACCAGGAGGCTCCGCGGCTCGGGCTCTCCGCCGCCGGTGGCGAAGGCCTGCGCGGCCTCGGCCTGGCCCCCGACAGGGGTTACGGCCACAAATTCCGGTAGCTTGCGGCGCGGTCCCGTTCCCCTGTGGGAGCGGGCCCTTCGGCTCCTACACTCGTTTGGTCATTCAGGCCGCGGCGGCGCTTGCGTTAGAATCGGGGTCCGCAACCCCAGGACGCCGCCATGAAGCACCTCACGCCGAAAGAGGCTCACCAGTTCCTCCACGACAACCCGACGGCGCTGTTCATCGACTGCCGCAGCGAGATGGAATATCTCTTCGTCGGGCATCCGGTCGGCGCCATGATGATCCCCTGGAACGACGGGCCGGACTGGGCGATCAACCCGCACTTCGTCGCCCACGTGAAGAAGGCGGCGAGCGTGGACCGCCCCATCGTGCTCATCTGCCGCAGCGGCAATCGCTCGGTCTCCGCCGGCCATGCCCTGGAGGAAGCCGGCTTCACCCTGGTCCATAACGTCCTGCACGGCTTCGAGGGCGAGCTCAACGACCAGCACCAGCGCGGCCAGACCGCGGGCTGGCGCTTCGACGGCCTGCCCTGGGAGCAATGCTGAGCGCCGGCTCGGCGCCGACCGCCCCGCCGCCGGGCCGCCCCAAGGCGGGGCCGTCCAATTCCTGCGAGCGCAGCGAGCCACCGTCACCCCCGCCCCCGGGGCGGGGGACGGGGGGTGGGTTGTTTCCGCCCGCAGCGCTCGCCTGGTCGGTCTGGGGCCTGGGCGCGCTGCTCTACCTCATCGGTTTCTACCAGCGGGTGGCGCCGGCGGTGATCACCGACCGGCTGATGACCGATTTCGGCATCGGCGCGGCGGCCCTGGGCAACCTGTCGGCCTTCTACTTCTATTCCTACGTGGCCATGCAGGTCCCCACGGGCGTGATCGCCGACCGCTGGGGTCCGCGCAAGCTCCTGGCCGCCGGCGCGGGCCTCGCCGCCCTGGGCACGGCCCTGTTCGCCCTGGCCCCCGGCATCGGTTGGGCCAATGCCGGCCGGCTGCTGATCGGCGGCTCCGTGGCGGTGGCCTTCGTCTCCATGCTCAAGCTGGCCAGCCACTGGTTCGCGCCGCGCCAGTTTGCCCTGGTCTCCGGCATGGCCCTGTTCATGGGCGTGGTGGGCGGCGTGTTCGCCGGCGTACCCCTGCGGCTGCTCGTGGAGGCCTTCGGCTGGCGCCCGGTGATGGGCGTTTCCGCCGCCGTGACCACGGTCCTGTGCCTGGCCATCTGGCTGCGCGTGCGCGACGACCCCTCCCAGGCCGGCTACGCCAGCCACGCCCGCCAGGCGGGCGGCCACGGCACCGGCCGGCACGGCGCCATCCTGCGCGGGCTGATGGAAGTGCTCGCCTTCCGCAACATCTGGCTGCTGACCCTGACGCCGATCGGCTTCTCCGGCGCGGTGCTCACCTTCGCCGGGCTGTGGGGCGTGCCCTACCTGCGCCAGGTGCACAGCCTGGACCCGAAGGCCGCGGCGGCCATCACCTCGACCCTGCTGGTGGCCTGGGCCCTGGGCGGGCCGCTGCTGGGCGCCTGGTCGGAGCGGCTGGGCCGGCGCAAGCCGCTCTATGTGGCCATGTCGGCGCTGGCCCTGGCCGGCTGGGGCGTGGTGATCTTTCTGGCGCCGCCCCTGGCCGTGATGGTGCCGCTGCTGGTGGTGATCGGTTTCGCCTCCGGCAGCCTGATCATCGGCTTTGCCTGGAGCAAGGAGTCCGTGCCGCCGCGGCTGATGGGCACGGCCTCGGGGGTGTGCAACATGGGGCCGCTGCTGGGCGGCATGATCCTGCAGCCGGCGGTGGGCTGGATGCTGGACCGCCACTGGCAGGGCGGCCTGGCCCAGGGCGCGCGCATCTACGATGCCGCCGCCTACCAGTCCGGCTTCGCCCTCATGTTCGCGGTCGCCTGCGGTTCGATGGTGCTGCTCCCCTTCGCCCGGGAGACGCACTGCAGACAAGCCGCCTAGCGGGCAGCCCTACTCCGGTTCGCTGAGCAGCCGGGCGTTGCCGCCGGCGGCGGCCGTATTGACGGACAGGGTGCGCTCGACGGCGTAGCGCAGCAGGGTGTGGGGGCCGCCGGCCTTGGGGCCGGTGCCCGACAGGCCCTCGCCGCCGAAGGGCTGCACCCCCACCACGGCGCCGATCATGTTGCGGTTCACGTAGATGTTGCCCGCCCGCAGGCGCCGCCGCACCCGGTCGACGAAGCGGTCGATGCGGCTTTCGATGCCCAGGGTGAGGCCGTAGCCGGTGGCCTGGATGGCGTCCAGCACCCCTTCCAGTTCCGAGGCGCGGTAGCGGATCACGTGCAGCACCGGGCCGAAGACCTCCCGGTGCGGGATTTCGCCCACATCGATGCCGAAAGCCACGGGCGCCACGTAATGGCCGTGCTCCAGTTCCGGCGGTACGGTCAGCTCGGCGATGGGGCGGGCGCGGGCGCGCAGCCGGGTGACGTAATCCTGCAGGGCGGCCCGGGCCGCGCCGTCGATCACCGGGCCGATGTCCGTCTCGGGCGCGGCCGGGTCGCCAATGATCAGCTCCCGCATGGCGCCGGCGAGCAGGGTCTCGATCCGCTCGGCGATCTCCTCCTGCAGCACCAGCAGGCGCAGGGCGGAGCAGCGCTGGCCGGCCGACTGGAAGGCGGAAGCCACCGCATCGCGCACCACCTGCTCGGGCAGGGCCGACGAATCCACGATCATGGCGTTCTGCCCCCCCGTCTCGGCGATGAGGGGCACGAGGGGTCCGTCGCGGAAAGCCAGCGCCCGCTGGATGGCCCGCGCCGTTTCCAGCGAGCCGGTGAAGGCCACGCCGGCCAGGCCCGGCTGGCCCACCAGGGCGGCGCCCACGGTCTCCCCGGCACCGAGGAGCAGGTGCAGCGCTTCCTTCGGGACACCGGCCTCGTGCAGGATATTCACCGCCTCCCGGGCGATGAGAGGGGTCTGCTCGGCCGGCTTGGCCACCACCGTGTTGCCGGCGGCCAGCGCCGCCGTCACTTGGCCCAGGAAGATGGCGAGGGGAAAGTTCCAGGGGCTCAGGCAGGCGAAGACGCCGCGGCCGGCGAGGGCCAGAGTGTTGGCCTCCCCCGTGGGGCCGGGCAGGGGCGCCGGGGCGGCGAAGAGCCGGCGTCCCTGGTGGGCGTAGTAGCGGCAGTAGTCGATGGCCTCGCGCACTTCCCCCAGGGCGTCCGGCAGGCTCTTGCCCGCCTCCCGCACGGCGAGGGTCAAGAGCTCGGTCAGGCGCGCCTCCAGGATCTCCGCCGCCCGTTCCAGGCAACGGGCCCGCTGCGCCGCCGGGGTGGCGCTCCAGGCCGGGAAGGCCGCCGCCGCCGTCCCCACCGCCGCCGCCACTTCGGCCGGCGCCGACTCCCGCACGAAGCCCACGGTGCGCCGCGTGTCCGCCGGCTCCTGCACGGCCTGGGCGCCCCGCTCGGGCACCGGGGCGCGGCGGCGCGCCGCCGCCACGGCCTCGCTCAGTCGGGCCAGGACCCGCTCGTCGGCCAGATCGAGGCTGGCCGCGCCGCGCCAGGGCAGAAGCTGCACGGGCGGCGGCGTGCGGGGGTTGGGGGTGTAGGGCTCGGGGATGAGCCGCAGCGGGTCGGCCACGAGTTGCTCCAGGGGCACGGCCGGGTCCACGATCTGGTGCACGAAGGAGTTGTTGGCGCCGTTCTCCAGCAAGCGGCGCACCAGGTAGGGCAGTAGGTCGCGGTGGCTGCCCACGGGGGCATAGATCCGGCAGGGGATGCCCTCCCCCTCCGCCACCTGCCGGTAGAGGGCATCGCCCATGCCCTGCAGCTTCTGGAACTCGAAGTTCCGCCGCCGGCCGGCGAGCTCGAGGATGCCGGCCACGGCGCGGCAATTGTGGGTGGCAAAGGCGCAGTGGACGTCATCCCGGGCGGCGAGCAGGGCCTGGGCGCAGGCCAGGTAGGAGAGGTCGGTGGCGGTCTTGCGGGTGAAGACGGGGTAGTCCAGGCCGCGCACCTGGGCCAGCTTGATCTCCGTGTCCCAGTAGGCTCCCTTCACCAGGCGCACCGTCAGGCGCCGGCCGGTCTCGCGTCCCAGCAGCAGGAGCCAGTCCACCACGTGGATGGCCTGCTTCTGGTAGGCCTGTACCGCCATCCCCAGCCCGTCCCAGCCGGTGAGGGCGGGGGCGCGGGCGAGCCGCTCGAACAGCTCCAGGGCGAGCAGGAGCCGGTCGCTTTCCTCGGCGTCGATGGTCAGGCCGATGTCCACGGCCTTTGCCTGTTGCGCCAGCTCCAGCAGGCGAGCGAAGAGCTCGCCCGCCACGCGGCGCTTCTGGGCCACCTCGTAGCGCGGGTGCAAGGCAGAGAGTTTCACCGAAATGCCCGGCCCGGCCAGGGGCCCGCGCCCGTTGGAGGCCCGGCCCACGGCCTCGATGGCGTCGGCATAGGCGGCGCAATAGCGCTCGGCATCGGCCGCCGTATGGGCCGCCTCGCCCAGCATGTCGTAGGAGTGGCGGTAGCCCCGCGCCTCGGCTTGGGCGGCGGCCTCCAGGGCGTCGTCGATGGTCTCGCCGCTGACGAACTGCCGGGCGAGGATGCCCATGGCGGCAGGTACGGCGGCGCGGGCCAGCGGTTCGCCCAGCCGCGCCACCAGCCGCTTCACCACCGTCTGCGGGTCGTCGCCGGTCGCCTCGCTCCAGGCGGCCAGCCGGCCCGTGAGCATCAGGCCCCAACTGGCGGCGTTGACGAGCAGGCCCTCGTCGGCCAGCGGGCGCTGCCAATGGGTGCCGGCCAGCTTGTCGTGCAGGAGGGCATCGACGGTCGCCGGGTCCGGGATGCGCAGCAGCGCCTCGGCCAGGCACATGAGCACCACCCCTTCCCGGGTGGACAGGCCGTAGGTGCGCAGGAAAGCCTCGGCGCCCCCTTCCCCCGCCGAGCGGCGCACGGCGCGGGCCAGCTCCTGCGCCCGGGCGTCGGTCCGTTCGCGGGTTGCCGGGTCCATGGCGATGCGCCCGCGCAGGGCGGCGACGGCCGCCGCCTCTTCCATGCGGCAGGCGCCGTGAAGGGCTCGCATCGCCGCACCCATGTCGGTGTGAATGGAGTATTCGCCCATGGTGCCTCTGCGCTTGCTTCCCGGGGCGGGGCGCCCGGCCCTTTCAGCATAGACGCTGAGGCCATCAGGCGCCGGCAGCGGATGGATTCGGCCAGTCGGCCGGCGGTTTGCGCAGGCCGACTGCACGCCCGGATGCTTGAAACTTCGCCAACTTTCGCCCGACCGCCACGCGCGCCGGGGTGGTCGTTCTCACACGATCGCTATCGTGGGCACGCGACGCGCCTGGCATCGGCGAACGCATCGCGGGAGCGCTTCAGGAGCTTCTGCGGCTGCAGCTGCCAGTAATTCCCCGGCCCTTCGCCTTTCGGCCGGAGCGCAGGCCGCGGCGCCGCGATGCGCCGCAGGACGAGCTTCATATCATCCAGCATCGCCTGTGTTCCGTAGTACGAATGGTTGAGGCCGAGCAGGCTCACGTTGACCGATGAGGCGTCCACGGTGTCGATCCAGCCGGCGGAATCGAACGTGGGAGGCGCGCTGCCCGTCCGCTGGTTGCCATGCACCAGCGCGGAAGCCCAGAGCGCCTTGTCTTCGGACGAGATGTAGAGCGTCGTGTGGCAGCTCGCCTCCCGGATGGCGGGGCCGAGCACTTCCTGGAAAGCGTCGAGCTTCACGTCCGGGGCCGCCATGATCACCTGATTGAACGGCCGCCTGCCCTGAAACGATTTCGAGAGGACCAGCTCGCGCACGGCGCGCGCCATGAAGCGGTTGCCCATGCTGTGGGCGATCAGGTGGACGGCCTCCGCCTGCGATTCCCGCACGAGGGTCTCCAGGAATCCCCGCAGCTTGTCGACCACCTGGTCGGTCATGTCCTCGTCGGAGTTGTAGCGGTACACCTTGCCTCCCGACGTCCAGCTGAACAGGATGGGGACGACATTCAGGTCGAGATCGTAGGAAATCTGCGCGGTGCGCCGCGCTCCCTCGTCGAAGGTCACGTTGAAGCCGTGGATGAAGACGAACAGCTCCTTCTCCTGCTTGCCGGCCATCTCCTGCCGCAGACGGCCGTAGAAATCCCCTTGGTTCAGGAACCGCGAGACGTGGTGGAGGACGATATGGCGCTTCGGATCGGGACGGAATTCGAGTTTCCACCACTTCGGTTCCTCGAACCCACCCCGGGTGTGGACCGGGCGGGGCGGAATGGTGACGTAGGCGATGCCGAGATCCAGCGCGCGGGCCGGCTTGTCGCCGTAGAACGCGGCCGGGGCGCGCTTGCCGGTGCGGGTGCGGTCGGTAGCGTAGTAGATCTTCACTTCGGCGACGCCGGGCTCGGGTTTCGGCAAAGGAGCGGTAATGGGCTCGGCCGGGGCGGTGGTTGCCGGGGCCGGCGCCCCGTACGCCTCGGGTTTGGGCTCGGGACGCGGTGCCGCCGCGCCGACGCCCGCCGGCCCAAAAGCCGGTTTGAGTGCCGCTCCCTTCGCCAAGTCAGGATCGCATTCCGCGACTGCCATGGCCGGCGTCCAGTAGCCGGTGCGGACGCACGATCCGGCGCCCGAGCGAACCACCTGGCCCGAACTGTCGATGAGGTACCCCGACGGTTTCTCCGCAAGAGGCGCTTGACCCCCTCGCATCGCAGCGCCATTTCTGCCGACCGTTTCCGAAAGTTGAGCGTCCTTCCTGGGAATCTGCGCGCAGCCGCCCAGCGCGGTCCCGAGAACGGCCAAGAGAACAAGTGCGTATCTGTCCAATGGTGAGGTCATACATTCTCCCTAGGCGCGCCGGTAGTGGATGGCCTCGGCCACGTGCGGGGCGGTGATGTGCTCGGCTCCGGCGAGGTCGGCGATGCTGCGCGCCACTTTGAGGACGCGGTGGTAGGCGCGGGCGGAGAGGCCGAGCCGGCCGATGGCCTGCCTGAGCAGGGCCGTGCCGGCGGCATCGGGAGCGCACAGCCGCTCCAGCTCCTTCGTCGCCAGCCGGTAGTTGGGTTTGGCCTGGCGGGCGAGCTGAGTGTCGCGCGCGCGGCACACGCGCTCGCGGACGACCCCTGAAGATTCGCCGTCGGCCTGAGCCTGCAACTCGCTTTCCGCCAGGGCCGGCACCTCGATGATCATGTCGATGCGGTCAAGCAGCGGGCCGGAGAGCTTGCCCCGGTAGCGGGCCACCTGGTCGGGCGTGCAGCGGCAGCGCGCCGAACCCAGGTGCCCGCAGGGGCAGGGGTTCATGGCGGCGATGAGCTGGAATTGAGCCGGGAAGTCCGCGCGCCGGG
>CAYZLI010000100.1:0-14001 GCA_964479195.1 uncultured Rhodocyclaceae bacterium | reverse complement strand
ACCATTCCACTTGCATTGGCCGGGCCCTCCGGTAAACAATCACGGTTGCCAACCACCCCCGGGACCGACCGCTTGAAATCCTTGACCTTCAGGGAACGCATGCTGCTCGTCGCGCTCATCCCGGCGGCGGCGATCGCCCTCGCCCTCGCCGGCTATTTCCTCGCCCTGCGCTACGCCGACGCGGAAGAGGCGCTGGCCAGCCGCGGACGGGCGCTCGCCCGCCAGTTCGCCCCGGCGGCCGAATATGGCGCCTTCTCGGGCAACCGCGAGGAACTGCGCCGCCTGGCCGAGACCCTGGCGCGGGAACCGGACGTCACCGCCGTGCTGGTCCACGACCGGGCCGCCGCCCTGCTGGCGCGGGCCGGCACCCCGCGCCTGGACGGCAATCCCCTGACCCTGTCCGACGGCTGGTCCGGCGCGACCCCGGACGGCGGGACCCTCGGCTTCCATGCCAAGATCCCCCGCACCGCCATCGCGGCCGACGACCCGCTCTTCCTGCCTCCCGGCGCGCTGCTCGGCGACACGCTCGGCAGCGTCACCTTGGAAATGAGCCGGGCCGGCGTCGTGGCGCGCAAGCGCGAGATGATGATGGTCACCCTGCTCGTCGCCGTCGCTGCCCTCGCCCTGGGCGCCCTGCTGGCGCGGCGCCTGGCGCGGGACGTGACCGAGCCGATCCTCGCGCTGCAAGCGGCCGTCGACCGCATTCGCGGCGGCCAACTGGAAACCCGCGTAGCCGTTCATCCCGCGCAGACCCTGCGCACCCTGGAAGATGGCGTCAATGAGATGGCCGCCGCGCTGCAAGCGGGACGGGAGCGGCTGGAGAGCCGGGTGGCCGAAGCCACGGCGGAACTGCAGCAGAGGAAGGAGGAAGCCGAGCGCGCCAATGCCGCGAAGTCGCGCTTCCTTGCCGCCGCCAGCCACGATCTGCGCCAGCCCCTGCATGCGCTCGGCCTGTTCGCCGCCGAGTTGGAGCCCGAAGCCGGCAGCGAGGCGCAACGCCGCCTGGCCGGGCAGATCAACACCGCCGTCGGCTCCCTCGGCGAACTGCTCGACGCGCTGCTCGACATCTCGCGCCTGGACATGGGCGCGCCCCCTCCCGACCGGGAGCCGGTCGCCCTCGACCCCTTGCTCGAGCGCATCGCCACGGCCCACAGCCACAGCGCCCGGGCCAAGGGGCTCCGGCTACACCGCGTGCCGACCCGTGCCTGGGTCCTGACCGATCCGCGCCTGCTGGATCGCCTGGTCGGCAACCTGGTGGCCAACGCCGTGCGCTACACTTTCCGCGGCGGCATCGTCGTCGGCGTACGCCATGCCGGCGACACCTCGCGCATCGAGATCTGGGATTCGGGCATCGGCATTGCCCCCGAGCATCAACAGCTCGTCTTCCAGGAATTCTTCCAGGTGGCAAACCCGGAGCGCGACCCGGGCAAGGGACTGGGCCTGGGGCTGGCGCTGGTGGAGCGCCTGGCGCGCATGCTCGGCCATCCCCTGCACTTGCGCTCGGCGCCCGGTCAGGGCTCGGTGTTCGGCATCGGCCTGCCGCGCTGCGCCCCGCTGCCGACGCCCGCGGTCGAAAACGACCGCACCGCTCTCGGCCGCTTTCAGGCCCGCGTACTGGTGTTCGGCAGTGCTTCCGCCGCCTGCGAGAGCCTCTGCCGGCTGCTCGGCTCCTGGGGCTGCCAGGTGACCTCGGCCCACACGGGCACCCAGGCGGCCCTGCTGCTGACGGCGCCGCCGGACCTGATCGTCTGCGAGGATGCCCGCTGCGGCGAGGCCCTGCCCTTCGTCAAGGCCATGGCCGCCTCCGGCCGGCCCCCCGACCTGATCCTGGTCGGCCAAACACCCGCCGGGCTCGATGCGCCGGAAATTGCCGGCGCGCGGGTCATGCGCCTGGCCAAGCCGATGCAGCCGGCCAAGCTGCGGGCCCTCATGCGCTACCTGCTGGAGGAGCCGCAGCCGGCCCCCACCGGGGCTACAGCCTAGGGCGTTTGCGGCTCACGGCCAGCAGGGCCTGGGCCCGGCTGGACACGTTGAGGGCCTTGAAGATTTTCACGACGTGGATCTTCACGGTGCCCTCGGTCAGTCCCAGCAGGTCGCCGATCTCGCGGTTCGACTTCCCCTCGATGAGCAGTTCCAGCACCCGCGTCTGGGCATCCGTCAGGTTGCAGCGATCGGCCAGGGATCGCCCCCCGCGCCGGCGGGCGGCGAGCTTGTCGTGGAGAGCCTCCGGCAGGAACACTTCCCCTTCCAGCACCCGGCGCAAGGCCTCCAACAGCATGGCGCCGCTGAAATTGGTCTTCGGCACGAAGCCGGACGCGCCCTGGCGCAGAGCGCGGCCCACCGTCTCGGTGTCGTCGAGGGCGGACACGACCACGACCGGCAGCGCCGGAAAGCGCTTGCGCAGGATGCCCAGCAGCGAGATGCCGTTCATGCCGGGCAGCATGAGGTCGAGCAGAACGAGGTCGAATTCCTCCTCCGCCTCCAGCACCCGCAGCGCTTCCTCCGCGTCCGGGGCTCCCCGCAGCACGACCTCCGAAGCGAGCTTGCCCAGCGTCTGCATTAGGCCCTCACGGACCAGCGCGTGATCTTCGACGACAAGCACCCGGACCACTTGTGAGCCCTCCCTTGTTCTTGGCCGCCGTGGGCAGGCGGGCGGCGGCTCGATCATACGATATTGGCCGGCTGGCGCAAATCAGAAGAGTTCCTACACGGGCGCAATGCTATGATCGCCCCACAAGCCGGCCCCCGGGCATTCGCCCGGCGGAGTTCGGCGCATCCCATACCCATGAATCGTCTCCTGTCCTGCTGCCGCTCCCTGGCCGCGGCGGCGCCCCTGGCACTGGCGCCGGCGCCGCTGCTCGCCGAGCACCGCGGGGAGGTGAGCGAACACGATTTCCTGGCAGAACTGCCGGTCGTGCTCTCCGCCTCCCGACTGGCCCAGCCCCTGCGCGACGCCCCCGGCGCCGTGACGGTGATCGACCGGGACCTGATCAAGGCCTCCGGCGCGCGGGAGATCGCCGACTTGTTCCGCCTCATCCCGGGATTCAACGTGAGCTTCGCCAACGGCGCCAACCCGGTGGTGAATTACCACGGGCTGCAGGGCGAGTTCAATCCGGCCATGCAGGTCCTGGTGGATGGCCGCCCCTCCTACTCGCCCTTCTTCGTCGGCGGGGTCAATTGGAACCTGCTGCCCATCGCGCTGGACGACATCGAACGCATCGAGGTGCTGCGCGGCTCCAATTCGGCCGCCTACGGCGCCAACGCCTTCCTCGGCGTCGCCAACATCATCACCCGCGAACCGAGCCAGGCCCGCGGCGTCCTGGCCTCGGCCAGCCTCGGCGACCAGGGCATCCGCGACAACGTGTTCCGCTACGGCGGCGGCGCCGGCGGCCTCGACTACCGCTTCACCGCCGGCCGGCGCCGGGATTCCGGCTTCAACGGCGTCAACGACACCCGCCACGTGTCCTTCTTCAACGTGCGCGGCGACCTGCGCCTGGGTACCCGGGACGTCCTGCAGGTGCACTTCGGCGCCAACGAAGCTTCCACGGGCGCGGGCTTCGCGGGGCGGGCCGACGACCCGCCGCACGACCAGTCGGCGAGCCATTACTTCGCCCAACTGCAGTGGCGGCGCGCCCTGGGTCCGGAAGAGGAAGTGAGCCTCCTCGGCTACCAGGTGCGCGACGGGGGGGTGGAGAGCTACCCCACATTCGTCGGCCGCGTGCCCAGCTTCGTCGACTGGGGCCGGCGCAGCGAGCAAGCGAACCTGGAACTGCAGCATATCTTCCGGCCGTGGGTTGGCACGCGCCTGGTGTGGGGCCTGGCGCAGGGCCAGGAGCGGGTCCGCTCCCGATTCATCTTCGCCGACGAGGCCTGGCACGAGGCGACGCGCTCACGCCTGTTCGGCAACCTGGAATGGCGGGCGCAGCCCTGGCTGCTGGTCAATGCCGGTGCCATGGCGGAGCGCTACAGCCTCACCGGCACGGACCTCTCCCCGCGCCTGATGCTCAATCTGCAGCCGCACCCCGAGCACACGCTCCGCGTCGGCTTCAGCAAGGCGATCCGCACCCCCGCCCTGATGGAGGAGCAGGCGGACATCCGTCTTTATTCCAATGGGGGCATCTTCCTCGGCCGGCTGTTCCTGGGCAACGGCGAGCTGCAGCCGGAACGCATCCTCGCCCGGGAGCTGAGCTACCTGGGCGAGTTCCGGGACTACCGGACGACCCTGGACGTGCGGTTGTTCGACGAGCGGGTGAGCCGCCTCGTCACGACCGATCCCATCGCCGTGGGTTCCGTGACGCGGATCTTCCTCAACGCCTACCGGGCCCGGGTGCGCGGCCTGGAATACGAGGCGCGGTGGCGGCCCGAGGCCGGAACCCTCGTCTCCCTGGGCCAGGCCTTCGTGCGCATCCGGGGCGTCGAAAGGCTGGATGCCGGCGCCGACTCCACGGCGGACGACCTCATGCGCTCGGCGCCGAACCACCGCACGACGCTCTTCGCATCCACCCGACTGGCCGCGGATTGGCGCACCAGCCTCATCCACCATTGGGTCGGCGCAGTGGTCTGGCCCGGCGGCGGCGACCCGGTGCCCAAGTACCGACGCCTCGACCTCACCCTCGCCCGCAGCTTCAAGCTCGATGGCCGGCGCGCCGAGGCCGCGCTGACAACGCAGAACGTCTTCGCCCCTTATTCCGAGTTCCGCCCCGAGTACAAATTCACGCGGCGCAGCTTCGCCACGCTCAGCCTCGAGTTCTGACCGCCCAGGCAGACCATGCGCCCGCGCCCCAACTCACCCCGCTCCTGGCTGTCATATGCGCTGGCGATAATGTCTCTTGCATTGACGGCGGCCGCCGGGGCGGCGCCGGAAGTGGCGGTGGTCCTCAGCGAGGACACGCCGGCCTATCGGGAAGTAGCCGAGGCGCTGCGCGCCGAGCTTGCGCGCAGCCCCGGCCCCCTGGTGCGGGTCCTGCCGGCGGCAGCGGCGGACAGCCTGCCGCAGCGGGACCTGGCGGTGGTCGTTGCCGTCGGCGCCCGCGCGGCGCGCGCCGCCGCCGCCGAGCGGCGGGTGCCCGTCCTGAGCATCCTGGTACCGCGCAGCACCTTCGAGCGCATCGCCGCCGAGGCCGGCCGCGCCGCGGAGCCGCGCCACTTTTCCGCCCTCTACCTGGATCAGCCCCTGGCGCGCCAACTCGATCTCATTCGCCTGGCCCTGCCCGGGGCAAGCCGCGTGGCGCTCCTGCTCGGCCCCGAATCCGAGCGCCTGTATGGCCCAGCCCAGGCCGCGGCGGCGGACCGCCGGCTGCACCTCGCCGCCCTCAAGATCCATGACGAGAGCGAACTCCACCCGGCCCTGCAGAAGCTACTCGCCGAGGCCCACGCGCTGCTCGCCCTGCCGGACCCCGCCGTGTTCAACAGCGTGACGGTCTCCCACATCCTGCTCACGGCCTACCGGCAGCGGGTGCCCGTGGCGGGCTTTTCCGCCACCTACACCCGCGCCGGCGCCGTGCTGGCCCTCTATTCCACGCCCGCGCAGATCGGCGCCCAGGCGGCGGAGATGCTGCGCAGCGCCCTGGCGAGCGGCCAGTTGCCGCCGCCACAGCACCCGCGCCGCTTCACGGTGAGCGCGAACGCCCATGTGGCCCGTTCGCTGGGCCTCGCCCTCGAGGACGAGGCGACCCTGGCGAGGAAGCTGCTGCAGGCGGAGACACCCTAACGGGATGGAGGCTCGAAAGTGCGGATCGGCATCATCTCGGTGTTCACCGACTACCACCGCCGCGGAGCGCATCATCGCGGCGTCCTTCAACCGCAGATCGGCCCGTTGATCGCCGCGCTGCTGCCCCGGGACGCGGAAATCCACATCGTCAACGACACCTGGGACGACCCGGACTGGGGCCGCGACTACGACCTGCTGTTCCTCTCCTGCCTGCATTCGGACTTCGACCGGGCGCGGCAGATTTCCCACTACTGGCGCCGGCGCGGCGCCAAGACCGTCCTCGGCGGCACCTTTGCCAGCACCTACCCCCACCTGTGCGCGCCGTTCTTCGACGCCGTGGCGATCGGCGATGCGGAATCCGTCGTTCCCGCCATCCATGCCGATTTCTGCCGCGGCCGCCTGCGGCCCTTCTACGTCGGCCAGGCCTTCGACCCGCGCCGCCTGCCCCGGCCGCGCCTGGAGCTGGTGGCCCGCAAGCAGGTGCTGCCGCTGGCCGTGGAGGCAAGCCGCGGCTGCCCCTTCTCCTGCGAGTTCTGCGCCCTGACCGCCGTCGGCACGCGCTTTCACCCGCGCCCGGCCGCCGAAGTCGCCGAGGAGATCCGGGAAAGCCGGCGCCGGCTGCGCGGATTGTGCGCCTGGCCGCGACGCGACATTGCCATCTTCTACGACAACAACATCGGCGGCACGCCCCGCGCGCTGCGCGAACTCTGCGCTGCGCTGGCGCCGCTGGGCCTGCGCTGGGGCGCCTGCGTTACGTTCAACGTAGTCTGCAACGCCGACCTGGTGCGCCGCCTGGCCGCAGCCGGCTGCCGCTGCGTCTTCGTCGGCCTGGAGAGCTTCAACCCGCAGGCCATCGAGGGGATGGGCAAGACGCAGAACGTGCTTGCCCGCACGCGTCAGGCGATCACCCTGTGCCGGGATCACGGCATCCTGGTGATGTCGGGTCTGATGCTCAGCCCGACGGCGGACGGCATCGGCTACATCGATTCGATACCGGAGCACCTGAGGGACTGCGGCCTGCACGTGCCGAACTACATCTGCTTCGAGACGCCCTTTCCCGGCACGCCGCATTTCCAGCGGCTCGCCGCACTGCCGCGGCCGGCCTTCCTGCCCAACGCGCTGCTGCGCGACTTCAACGGCTATACGCTGGTGACGCGCCCGCGCTTGGCCAGCCCGGAGGACTTCGTCGCCGCCTTCCGCCGGCTGCACGGCGGCGTGTATTCGCGGCGCACCCGCCTGACCAAGCTGCGTGACGACCTGCCGGGCTTCGCCGCGCGGGGCCGGCTGGTGCCGATGCTGTTCGACCTGTACGAACTGCTGTCGGAAAGCGGGCACCTGCCGGTCGATCGCACGTTCATCACGGGCACGGATGCGGTCCCGCCCGAGGCGAACGCGGTTCCCCTGACCGACGCCGACTTCCGCGACGAGGCCGAGCGGGGCGCCATCCTGCGGCCCTGGCGGGTGAGCGACATTGACGGACGCGTACTGCAGCAGTGGCGCTCGCCGCACACGGTCTACGGCGCCAACGGCCGCATCTCGCTGCCGCTGCCGGCCGCAGACGGATGGGACCATGCCGGCACCACGACGCCACGCCGAGCCACCAGCCTGATGCGTATCCGAGGAGGATCGACTCCATGAATCAGCCAGACAGGGAAACGGAAGCCGCCATGACCGAGGCCGGATTGGCCGCGCAGATCCGCTCCGCGCAGACCCATATGCTCTACAGCCAGCTGCCCGTTTCCGTCACGGGAACCATGACGGGCGCAACACTGCTCACTGCCAGCATGTGGGCGGTTGCGCCGCCTTGGCTGCTCCTCGGCTGGCTGGCCCTGATGTCCTGCAACCAGGGCTGGCGCCATTGGCTGGGCCGGCGCTACCGCCGGCTGGGCCTGGCGCCGGAACAGATCGAGCGTGCCGCCACGATGTGGGCCGCCGGATCGGCGATTTCGGGCTGCCTGTGGGGCCTGGCCTATATCCTTTTTTTCCCGGCGGACGCGCCGGTGTTCCAGGCGGTGCTGACCGTGCTCATCTTCGGCGTGGCCGCCGGAGCCACGCCACTCATCTCCTCCCACGCGCCGTCGTTCTACGTATTCATCTTCCCAGCCCTGCTGCCGCTCGTCGCCCGCAACGCCGTGCAGGGCGACATGCCCCATGTCGTCCTCGCCCTCATCTGCCTCGCGGTCACCCTGGGCATCCTCTCCTTCGGCCGCAACTTCCACCGCCTGCTCGTCTCGTCCCTGCGCACCCGCTTCGAGAACGAGGCCCTGGCCGCCCGCCTCGCCGCCCAGAACGCCGACCTGGAGCGCGCCAAGGCCGTCGCCGAGCAGGCCAGCCGGGCCAAGACCCAGTTCTTCGCCGCCGCCAGCCACGACCTGCGCCAGCCCCTGCACGCCATGGGCCTGTTCGCCGCGGCCCTGGTCGAGAAGGTGCGCGACCCGGAAGTCATGAACGTGGTGAACAGCATTTATGCCTCCGTCGAGGCCCTGGAAGCCCTGTTCAACGAGCTGCTCGACATCTCCAAGATCGACGCCGGCGCCATCCGGCCCAGCGTGGCCGACTTCCCCCTGGATGCGCTGCTCGCCCGGCTGCACATGGACCTGGAGCCGGAGGCCTTCGAGAAGGGGTTGCGGCTGCGGGTGCATGCGCCTAAGGTTTTCGTGCGCAGCGACCCGCTGCTGCTGGAGCGCGTGCTGCGCAACCTGATCGGCAATGCCATCCGCTATACGGAGCGCGGCGGCATCCTGGTCGGCGTGCGCCGGCGCGCCGGGCTGCTGCGCATCGAGGTGTGGGACACCGGCATCGGCATTCCGGAAGATCAGCAGGAGCAGGTCTTCGAGGAGTTCTACCAGATCGGCAACCCGGAGCGCGACCGCCGCAAGGGCCTGGGCCTGGGCCTGTCCATCGTGCGGCGCCTCTGCGACCTGCTCGGCCACCCCCTCGGCCTGCGCTCGCGCCCCAGGCGCGGCTCGGTGTTCCGCATCGAGATACCCGCCGGGCAGAAACCGGCGCAAGCCGAGCGGCCGGCCGCGGCGACGCTCCCGGCGACGGATTTCGCCGGCCGGCTGATCCTGGTAGTGGACGACGAGGCGGTCGTGCGCGAGAGCATGGCCGCCCTGCTGGCGGGCTGGGGCGCGCAAGTCGTGGGCTGCGCCGGTGTCGCCGAGGCCGCCACGGCGGCCGCCGGCCTGGCGCGGGCGCCGGATCTCATCGTCGCCGACCACCGCCTGCGCGAAGGGACGGTGGGCGGGGAGGCCATCCGCCTGGTGCGGGCGCACTTCGGCAAGCATATCCCGGGCATCATGGTCACCGGCAGCACGACGCCGGAGCGCATCGAGGACGCGAAAACCCTGGACTGCCACCTGCTGCTCAAGCCGGTGATGCCGGCCAAGCTGCGCACGTTGATCAGCTTCAAGCTGCGCGAGGGGCGTTGAGTACTGCTAAAGTGAAAATTCGATAAGCGTGCAAACAGGAGGCCGGGATGTCCGCCGAAACGCAGAGCCAGGATCCGATGGAATTCCTCAAAGGCATGTGGGGCGGCATGGGCTTTGCCGTGCCGGGCATGGTGACGCCGACGCTCGACGTGGCCGAGCTGGACAAGCGCATCGCCGACCTGAAGGCGGTGGAGGGCTGGCTGCGCATGAACCTCAGCATGCTGCAGATGAGCATCCAGGGCCTGGAGATGCAGCGCGCGGCGCTCGCCGCCATGCAGGCCATGAGCCAGTCGGCCGGATCCGGCGAAGCCGGTGCCAACCCCTTTGCCAACCCGGCCCTGTGGCCCTGGGCCATGATGCAGCAGCCGGAGGCCACCTCTGCCGAGAAGCCGGACGAAAAACCCGGGAAGAAGCTGTAGCCCTCACAGCCCACGTCGGGCGCAATAAGCCTGCCCTGAGCTTGGCGAAGGGCACAGCGCATTGCGCCGGATGGGTTCGGCGCATTACGGCCTGCGGCCTAATGCGCCCTACGAAAACGCCGACCTATCACCCGGTCCCGAGCACCGCCAGCCACAGGGGCATGGTCAGCATCGCCGTCAAGGTGCTGGCGGAGATGAGCCAGGCCACGGCCGGGCCGTCGCCGCCCATGCGCATGGCGAGGATGTAGGCGGAGCTCGCCGTGGGCAGTGCCCCGAACATCACCGCCACGTCGAAATACACCCCGGACAGCCCCAGGGCCCGCGCCGCCAGCCAGGCGGCGGCCGGCACCGCCGCCAGCTTCACCGCCAGGAACCAGGCCGACGGTAGATGGGAGCCAGACTCGCCGCGCAGCTTCAAGGCGGCACCGACCGCCAATAGCCCCAGGGCGATGGAGGCCTCCGACAGGCGCGCCAGGAACTGCGCCGCCACGCCCGGCAGCTCAAGGCCGCTCACGTTGAACAGCAGCCCCGCCACCGTGCCGAGGATGAGGGGATTGCGCGCGATCTCGCGCACCACCCCCAGGTTGCCGTGGCGCGCCAGCATCCATATGGAGGCGAGGTTCGCCGGGGGCACCATGGCGCCGATGAGGATGCCCATGGCGGCGATCCCCGCCGCCCCGTGCAGCTTGCCCGCCACCGCCAGGCCGATATAGGAATTGA
Organism: uncultured Rhodocyclaceae bacterium; assembly: GCA_964479195.1. GTDB lineage: Bacteria > Pseudomonadota > Gammaproteobacteria > Burkholderiales > Rhodocyclaceae > Desulfobacillus. The sequence goes on along the minus strand of CAYZLI010000100.1, from coordinate 3,721 downwards.
AGCGGAAGGAGCACTGGAACTGGGAGGCGAAGGCCATCGGCCGCAGGCCGAAGAGCGGCCGCGCCAGCCAGCCCAGGACCATGCCGGAAGCCAGGGCGATCATGCCGCTGGCGATGAAGGGGGCGGCGGCGGCGAAGTCGATTTTCGTGCGGGCGATGGCGTGGAAGAGCAGCGCCGGGAAGAGCACGAAATAGACCAGCTTTTCCAGCCCGCTCCAGAAATGGTCGCCCAGGTGCATGGCCCGGCGCAGGCCGAAGCCGAGCAGGATGAGGGCGAAGTCGGGCAGGAGGAGGAGGATCGAGGACATGGCGCGTATCTGTCATGCCGGCGCAAGCCGGCATCCAGGGGGCTTTCGTATGCACGAACCCGGCTTGCGCCTATTACGAGGCCTAGATGATACCTTGCGCCCGCAAAGCGTCGATTTCGGATTCTACGTATCCCGCCTCGCGCAGGATCTCGGCGGAATGTTCGCCGGGCGCGGGCGCCGCCCGTTCGACGGCGAATTCCAGGCCGCTCATGTGCAGGGGCGAGGCCACCTGCGTGAGCCCGTCGGCCTCCACGACCATGCCCCGCGCCCGCAGTTGCCCGTTCTCCAGGCTCTCGGCGACGGTCAGCACGGGGGTGACGCAGCAGTCGACCGGCTCGAAGAGCCCGATCCACTCGGCCAGGCTGCGGCCGGCAAAGACCCGCGCCAGCTCGCGCTTCACCTCCTTGCCCTGTTCGCCGGCGGCAAGGCCGTGGGACTTGAGGTCGGGGCGCCCGACGGTGTCGCACAGGAGGTGCCAGAACTTCTCCTCCAGGGCGCCGACCGCCATGTGGCGGCCATCCGCCGTGGCATAGACCCCGTAGCAGGGCACGGCGCCGGAGAGCAGGCCCGCCCCGCGCGGCGGCGCTTCGCCCGTTTCGATGAGGGCGGCCAGGGGAAAGATGGCGTGGGCAAGCACGGCCTCGGTCATCGCCACGTCCACGTGGCGCCCGCGCCCGCTGGCGCGCGCATCGATCACCGCCGCGAGGATGCCGGCCAGGGGCATAAGCGCCCCACCCAGCAGGTCACCGATCTGGAAGTTGGGCACCGCGGGCGGGCGGCCCGCCTCGCCCACCTGGTCGAGCACCCCCGCGTAGCCGATGTAGTTGATATCGTGGCCGGCGCGCAGGGCGTAAGGGCCGCTCTGGCCGTAGCCGCTGATGGAGCAATAGACCAGGCGCGGGTTCGCGGCGGCGAGCGCATCAAAGCCCAGTCCCAGCCGGGCCATGACCCCGGGGCGGAAGCCCTCGACGAGCACATCCGCATCCCGGGCCAGCCGGAGGAAGACCTGGACGCCGGCCGCTTGCTTGAGGTCGAGGCGCAGGCCCCGCTTGTTGCGGTTGGCCAGCCGGAAGAAGGCGCTCGTCTCGTCCGGCGCCGCACCCATGCTGCGGGCATAGTCGCCGGCACCCGTGTCCTCGATCTTGATGACGTCGGCGCCGAGATCGGCCAGGTGCATGGTCGCCACCGGCCCGGGCAGGAGCCGGGTGAGATCGAGCACGCGGATTCCCGCAAGCGGTTTGGGGCGCACCGCAGCTCTTTCACCGCTCACCGCTTACCGCTCCCCGCTCACTCGTACTTGCGGGCGTCGTCGATCACCTTGCCGTCGTTGGGCAGCTCGCCCGGCCGCACGAAGGCCACCTCGCCGCGCAGCTTGGTGACGTCGCGCAGGCTGGCGATGACGGCTTGGGCCAGCCCGTCCGGGACCGCCTGCGCCTCGCAGCGCAGGGTCATGCGGTCCTGGCCGGTCTCGTTGTCCACCACCAGGCGCGCCTTGCCAATCTCCGGGTGGCGGCGCAGCGCTTCGGCCACCTGGGAAGGATGCACGAACATGCCCTTCACCTTGGCCGTCTGGTCGGCGCGGCCCATCCAGCCCTTGATGCGCACGTTGGTGCGCCCGCAGGGGCTCGCCCCCGGCAGGACGGCGGACAGATCGCCGGTGCCGAAGCGGATGAGCGGGTAATCGGGATTGAAGCTGGTGACCACCACCTCGCCCACTTCGCCGCTTGCCACCGGGTCGCCGGTCCCCGGGCGGACGATCTCGAGGATGAGGGATTCCTCCAGCACCAGGCCTTCGCGCGCTTCCGTCTCGTAGGCGACGAGGCCCAGGTCGGCGGTACCGTAGGCCTGGTAGGCATTGATCCCGCGCTCGACGCAGAGGGCGCGCTGGTTGGGGAAGAAGGCCTCGCCGGAGACCACCGCTTTGCTCAGGCTGGACACATCGGCCTTCGACTCGTTCGCCTTCTCCAGGATGATCTTGAGGAAGGACGGCGTGCCGATGTAGCCGACCGGCTTGAGGTCGGCAATGGCCTGCACCTGCATCTCGGTCTGGCCGACGCCGGCAGGAAACACGGCGCAGCCGATCTTGTGGGCCGCCCCTTCCACCATGAAGCCGGCCGGGGTGAAGTGGTAGGAGAAGGTGTTGTGCACCAGCTCGCCGGCGCGAAAACCGGCCGCGTACAGGGAGCGGGCAAAGCGCCACCAATCGTCGCCCCTGCCCTCCGGATCGTAGATCGGGCCGGGGGAGCTGAAGACGCGGCCGAGCCGGCCCACCGGGGTGGCGTTGAGGCCGCCGAAGGGCGGCGCCGCCTTCTGCCGCTCGATCAACTCGTGCTTGCGGATGACCGGCAGCTTCGCCAGCGCCTCGCGGCTGGCAATGCCGGCGGGATCGACGGCACGATAGAGCTCCGCCAAGGCCGGCGCACGCTGTTTCGCGTGAGCGAGCTGCACCGGCAGCGCGGCGAAGAGTTCGCGTTCCCGCTGCTCCGGGTCGCGGGTTTCCAGAGAATCGAAGTATTTCATGCTAGACCAGCCGGCAGCGAGTCATCAGGCGAGCCACCGCTTCCTGCGGCGGTAGTGTTTGACGTCGCGGAAGCTCTTGCGCCCGGCCGAGGACAGGCCGAGGTAGAACTCCTTGACGTCCTCGTTGGTGGCGAGCTCCTTGGCCTCGCCTTCCATGACGACGCGGCCGTTCTCCAGGATGTAGCCGAAGTCGGCGTAGCGCAGGGCCACCATGGTGTTCTGCTCGGCGAGCAGGAAGCTCACTTTCTCGCGCTGGTTGAGGTCGCGCACGATCTCGAAGATCTCCTCGACGATCTGCGGGGCGAGGCCCATGGACGGCTCGTCGAGCAGGATCATCTGCGGCCGGGCCATGAGGGCGCGGCCGATGGCCGTCATCTGCTGCTCGCCGCCGGAGGTATAGCCGGACTGGGAGCCGCGCCGCTGCTTGAGGCGCGGGAAGTATTCATAGACCTTCTCCAGGTCCTGCCGGATCTCGGCGCGGGAGACGCCGCGGGTGTAGGCGCCCGTCAGCAGGTTCTCCTCGACCGTGAGGTGCTGGAAGCAATGGCGGCCCTCCATCACCTGGATGACGCCGCGCTTGACCAGCCCGGACGGGGTCATCCGGTCGATGCGCACGCCCTGGAACTCGATGCTGCCCTTGGTTACGTCGCCGCGCTCGGCGCGCAACAGGTTGGAGACGGCCTTCAGGGTTGTCGTCTTGCCGGCGCCGTTGGCGCCCAGCAGTGCGACGATCCTGCCCTGCTCGACCTGCAGCGAGACGCCCTTCAGCACGAGGATGACGTGATCGTAGATGACCTCGATGTTGTTGACGTTGAGGTAAGGCGTCGTGGCGGGGGCGGCTTGAGTTTGCATATGGCGTTCGATAGGGTTGGTAGGGAGGGCGTAGGGCGCATT
>CAYZLI010000099.1:0-14071 GCA_964479195.1 uncultured Rhodocyclaceae bacterium | reverse complement strand
GCGGACATGGCGAGGGCGGCGAACATGGGGTTGAGGAAGCCGGCCATGGCGAGCGGTATGGCGACGGCGTTGTAGGCGAGCGCCCAGCCGAGGTTCTGACGGATGCGGCGGCGGGTGACGGCGATCAGCTCGAAGGCGTCGAGCACGCGCTCCAGGCGCTTGCCGGGGATGACGATGTCGGCGGCTTCGGCCGCCAGCGCGGTCGGCGCGCCGAAGGCGATGCCGAGGTCGGCTTCGGCGAGCGCCGGCGCGTCGTTGCTGCCGTCGCCGATCATGGCGACGCGGCCCCGGGCCTTGAGCCGGCGGATCACCGCCGCCTTGGCTTCGGGCGGCACGCCGGCATGGACTTCGTCGACGTGCGCCTGGTAGCCGTTGGGATGCTCCGCGCCGGTGAGAAGTACGACGCGGCTGTGCCGGCGCAGCTTCTCGGCGACACACTCCCATTCCGGGCGCGAGCGGTCGCGGGTGACGATGGCCCCTTCGGCGCGGCCGTCCCAGCCGACGAAGGACACCACACTCTCGCCGTGGCGGCGCGCCGCCATCTCCGCCGCCAGTGCCTCGGGGATCGTCCAGCCCAGCGTCGCGAACAGCGCCTTGCTGCCCACCGCCACGCGCCTGCCGCCGACGCTGGCGAGCGCGCCGCGGCCGGGATGGATGTCGACCTCGCTGGCGCTGCGGCTGGCGTCGAGCCGCGCGATGGCGCGGGCGACCGGGTGCGGCGAGTGCCGCTCGACGGCGGCGGCGCGGGCGGCGACCTCGGGCGGGCCGACCACCTCGACGACGGCCATCTCGCCGGTGGACAGCGTGCCGGTCTTGTCGAGGGCGACGACGTCGACGTCGGGCGCCTGCTCGAACAGGTCTGCGGCGGTGACGACGATGCCGCGGCGCAGCGCGGCGTTGATGGCGGCAGCGGTGGTGAGCGGGATGGCCAGTCCGAAGGTGCACGGGCAGGAGACGATCAGCGTCGCCAGGCTCGCCAGCAGCGCCTTTTCGAGGGGCGCGCCGGCGATGTGGAAGCCGAGCCCCACTAGGCAGGCGAGCACCAGCACGGCCGGCACGAACAGGCGCGCGAGCCGGTCGATGCGGCCCTGCATGCCCGAGCCGGAACTCTGCGTGTTCCAAAGGATGCGCGCGAGGTTGGCCATGCGGCTTTCGATCTGCGGCCCGGTCTCGATTTCCAGGTTGCCTTCGAGCAGGACGCTGCCGCCGAGCACTCTCTCGCCGGCGCCGCGCGACACCGGGAAAGGCTCGCCGGTTAGGAGCGATTCGTCGACCGCGCCCTCACCGCCTGCGATGCTGCCGTCGACGGGGATGGTTTCGCCCTGGCGCACGAAGACGCGGTCGCCCGGCAGCAGTTCCCCGAGCGCGCACATCAGGTATTCGCCCTGCCGCAGCACGCAGGCCTTCGGCGACCAGGACTGCATGATGGCGTTGAGCGACTGCGTGGCGCGCACGCGCATGCCGCGCTCGAGGAAGCGGCCGATGGTGATCACCGCGACGAGCGTGCCCGCCACCTCGAAGTACAGATCGATCGGATCGTGGAACAGCTGCACCACGCTGTAGCCCCAGGCGGAGAGGATCGACAGGGCGAGCAGGGCGTCCATGTTGAGCAGGCCGGCGCGCAGGCCCGTCCACGCCCCGCGCAGGATTGGCCAACCGACGTAGAAGACGAGGATCGACGTCAGGAGGAAGAGGGCGACCGGCGTCACGCCGAAGGCCAGCCAGCGGATCGCGCCGTAGTCGTCCGGCGCGAGGAAGCCGCCGTGAATCGGGTAGATGAAGAGGAAGGTCAGCATCATCACGGACGAGGCGAGCGTGGCGCCGGCGAGAAGCCGCAGCAGGTCCTGCCGCTCGTCGTATTCCGGCGCGGGTTCATTGCGCAGCCGGGTGCTATAGCCGGCGCGGCTGAGCAGCGCCGGCAGCTCGGCTTCCTGGATAAGGTCGGGGTCGAAGATGATCCGCGCCGTCGCCGTGGCGTAGTTCGACGCCGCGGCGAGCACGCCGGGGTGCTTCAGGGCGAGCTTCTCGACGAGGAACTCGCAGGAGGCGCAGTGCATGCCGTCGATCCACAGGTAGGCCTCGCGGCCCTGCGGCTCGGGCGCCGTGCTGCGGGGACTGACTTTTGCGGCGGCGAAGAGGTCTTCGCCGAAGGCGCGATACACCTCGCGGCAGCCGTAGCAACAGAAGGCGTGCCCGGCATCCTGGATCGGCGGGTCGGGCGCGGGCAGGCCGCAGAGTTTGCAGGGAATGACGATGCGGGTTCTGTCCATGCAGGAAGCGTACGCCGTTGCCCCGCCCCTCACCCTAGCCCTCTCCCCGCAGGACGGGGAGAGGGGATTGGCGAGTCCGGCTAGGCGGTAGCCAGCTCGCCCATGGGCGAGGAGAGCTCGCGGGACTTCATCAGGTTGTAGGCATACACGACGAACGATGCGCCGAGGATGAGGCCGAAGAACAGGATCAGGTTGCCGTAGAGCATCCAGCCCTCCTGGTTCCAGGCGGCGAAGCGCCGCGGCATGCCGGCCGAACCGCCGGCCAGCATGGCCAGCGCCGCGCCGATGCCGCCGATGGCGAACAGGCGGACGAACCAACTGCCCAGGACGGGATCGAGCTTGCGGCCGGTGATCACCGGATAGTGGTGGTAGAGCACGCCCATCCACATGATGGACATCGCCACGATCACGGTCATGGTATGGCCGCTTTGCCACATGGTGCCGTGCAGCACGTAGGCCCAGGCCACGTTCGAAGTCACAACCGCGCTGGCGCCGTCGAGGATGTAGAGCACCCAGCCCATCAGCACGGCGATTATGCCGGGTTCCGCCCGCAGGCCATGCTGCCAGATGGTGGCAAAGACGGTGAAGATGCTGATCGCGGCGCCGATGCCGGTGCCCCAGCTCATGATGTTGCCCCAGTAGGACAGGGCGGCGGGCTGGTTGGGATAGAAGGTGATGAAGTGGTGCAGGAAGGAGGTGACCGAGGTCAGCAGCAGGATCCACAGCGCCAGGTTGGCGAGCTTGTCGCTGAACAATTTGCGGGTGCCGTCGGCGAGATACAGCGGCAGCGTCGCGTACATCGCGCTCATCACCATCAGGGCCATCGCCTCCATCAGGTTGTGGGCGAAGATGTAGAAGCAGTACTGGAACACCACCGGCTCGGCGGCCCAGGCGGCCATCGACATCGGGATGATGCCGTGCAGCGCGAACAGCAGCGTCGTTCCGACCGCCACCAGCGGCAGGCCCGTCACCAGCAGCGTCATCGCGGACAGCGTCATGCCCAGCATGCCGGGATCGTTGAGCGAGCGCTCGGAGAGGACGAGCTCCTGCCGCTTCCTGCCGAAGAACAGCATCTTCAGCACCAACAGCGGATACCACAGGATCATGCACGCCAGCACCAGATAGATGCCGGTGAAGCCGAGCACCACCGAATTCATGCTCCAGATGCCCATCTGCGCGCCGACCAGGGGCAGCGGAAACATGACCACCAGGCTGACCTTGAGACCCATCAGTACGGCAACGGTGAGGAGCGCCGCGCCCAGGTTCATCGAGATGAAGGCCAACGCCGGCAGAAAGCCCGTTACCGGCTTGCCGACGCAGCCGCCCGAGCGGTGCAGGCCGACGCCCATCATGAGCTGGAACGAGAACGGAAACGCGAGCGCCGCGCCGTGCAGGGTCAGGGTGGTGTAGAAGTGGTCGGTGCCGAGATCGAAGATCTGCGTGGCCGGCATCACCAGCCCGAGCAGTCCGGCGACCGCCAGCCAGACGAACGAGGCCATGATCATCAGGGCCGGCCAGGCGTTGATCTCCTCCAGGCCGGTGCTCTTGTCGACGCTGAACATCCTGCCGAAGATCGGCGTGTTCTGAACGATTGTGCTGGCGATACTCATTTTATGTCCTCCTCCGCTGCGGATGCGCCTAGTTACTCTTGACTACGGTCAGTTCGTCCTGCATCGCATGGTGGGCGACGCCGCAGTACTCCAGGCAGCGCACCTTGTACTTGCCCGGTTCGTTGAAGGTATGGACGATCGTCGTGGGCTTGCTGGTGCCGGGCATCATCAATATGGTGAACAGCATCCTGCCGTCCGGGTGATACACCGCGAAGCCGTGCTGGGTGTCGCTGCTCCGGCCGGAGAATTTCACCGGCCGGCCAATCTCGACCTGGCGGTTCGAAATGTCGTAGGCCCAGGATTTCGCCGTCAGGTCGATTTCCTGCATGGGCTGGCCGCTGGTGGCGGCATGCGCGGCGGCGATGAGCGGCATGAACTTCAGGCTGGCGAGATTCACGCCGACGAAGACGACGAAGACCACGGTGAGCCAGATGCCCTCCAGCCGCGACAGCGCCTTGGGCGGCGTGGCGCCCGGGCCGGGATCGACGACGCTCTTCCTGTGGATGACGTAATAGAACATCAGGGCAAACGGGACCAGCATGAACAGCGTCATCCAGAATGCGCCCCAGCCGCTGAAAAGGAAATCGAGCATGTTGTTGCCTCCATTGGTGGCACAAGCTGCGCGTGGCAGCCGGACAAATCGGTCGAGTGTGAGTTGGCTTCAACCGGCCTGGCCGGCTATCAACCAATCTAGTTAAGTGCTTCTTCGCTCGCTGGACAAAATCCCGAATCTCCCGGGTTGTCATCCTGCGGCCCGATTCTGCCGGGGAGGGCGCTTCACGGAGGCAGTCGGCTCAATGGCACGCCATCTCCTTTGTAGTGGAAGAAACATAAACCCGGCATCCGGGCCGGGCAATTAGGATGTTTACCTAGGGGCGCGGAGGATGTCCCTGATTGATTGCCGGCGTCTGCAAATTAGACTGATGCGCTCGACAACCTGCGCGAACAGGAGTTCTTATGGCCGAGACCGTTCTCACCTGCCCCCGAACGAGCGACCGGCTCCAGCGCTACCTGCGCCTCACCAAGCCGCGCGTGGTATCCCTGATCGTGTTCTGCGCCGTCATCGGCATGCTGCTTGCCACGCCCGGCATGGTGCCGCTGCCGTTGCTCCTGGCGGCCACGCTCGGCATCGCGCTGGTGGCCGGCGCCGCAGCCGCCGTGAATTGCCTGATCGAGCGGAAGATCGACGCCATCATGGCGCGCACCCGCGGTCGGCCGCTGCCGCGCGGGGAAGTGAACGTGCCGGAGACCTTCCTCGTCTCCGGCGTGCTCGGCGGCCTCGGCCTGGCACTGCTCTACGCTTTCGTGAATCCGCTGACCATGTGGCTGACGCTGGCGACTTTCATCGGCTACGCCGTCATCTACACGGTGATCCTGAAGCCGCTGACGCCGCAGAACATCGTCATCGGAGGCGCCTCGGGCGCCATGCCGCCGGTGCTGGGCTGGGCGGCGGTCACCGGGCAGACGCCGGAACAGGCCTGGCTGCTGTTCCTCATCATCTTCGTATGGACGCCGCCGCACTTCTGGTCGCTGGCGCTCTACCGGGCCGCCGAGTACGCGGAAGCCAATCTGCCGATGCTGCCGGTGGTGCATGGGCGCGAATACACCCAGCGCTGCGTCTTCGCGTATACGGTCGGTCTAGCGGTGGTGACAGTGATGCCCTTCTTCATCGGCATGAGCGGCTGGTTTTATCTCACGGCGGCAGCGGTGCTGAATGCAGTGTTCATAGCCCATGCCTGGAGGATCTGGCGCCACTACAGCGACCGCATGGCGCAGATGACCTTCCGCTTCTCGATTGCCTACCTGTCGCTGCTCTTCGCGGCGCTGCTGGTCGATCACTACCTGCCCGGCTGATCCGGCAGTCCGCATTCCGTTGAATAGGGATATACCCCTAGGCACAAGGGGATCGCCCCAATTCAATTCGGCGCCGATTTGTCTCACATTCCCAGGCGGGCGGCGATCATTCACCCAACCACGCCTGCCGTTCGTACGCGCGCCATCGCGTGCTGCGGCTTGCGGCAAGCGCCCGGAAGTTACCCAACGAAATCAACCGGAGGAGACAAATCATGTCGCAGGCAGCCTTGAAGGAAGCACTCAGCAAGACCGTGAAGGGCATTCAGGACAATCCCGTCATGTCGCGCGTGGTTTTCGAAGCGCAGACGGCGCTGGTCGAAGGTGTCCGCTGCACGGGCAATGTGCGCAACTTTCCGCCGATCGTCGTGGACGAACCCCCCGAACTCGGAGGAGCGGACAAAGGGGCGAATCCCGTCGAGCTGTTGCTCGTTTGCCTCGGCGCATGCCAGGAAATCATGTATGCCGCCATGGCCTCGATGATGGGCATCAAGCTGGAGGAGGTCAAAGTCAATCTAAAAGGCTCGCTGGACCTCAAGGGCCTGTTTGGCATGGACCCCGCGACACCGCCGGGCTACCAGAAGATCACCTTCGAAACCTTTCTCAAGAGCTCCGCTCCGGAGGAAGACCTGCGCAAGCTGGTCGAGGCGGTCGAAACGCATTGCCCGGTGCTCGACACGCTGGTTCGACCGGTGGAGGTGTCGGGCAAAGTGACGATCAACGGCGCCATGGTGCCGGCCTGATGCCATGAAATCGTCGGCGCATCGCGATGCGCCGACGGTCCACTCGAGGCGGGAGGGATTAGATGACTCAAGTTCATGAAGTTGCGGTTCCTGATGTCGGCAGCAAGGACGAATTGTCCGTCGCCGAAATCCATGTGAAGCCCGGCGATCCCGTCTGGGCGGATGATGCGCTGGTGACTGTCGAATCGGGCAAGGCGGCGCTGGATGTACAGGCGCCGGTGGACGGGACGGTCACCGAAGTCCGGGTCGCCCGGGGCGACAGCGTAGCCGCGGGCAGCATCGTCGTCGTGATGGAGGCAAGCCGGGAACAGCGGCCGAAAAGTCAGCCGCCGGGAGACGGCGACAAGCCCTTGGCGCCGCCTCGCTTTTCCCTTTTCGCGGCATTCACCGCTGCCTCTCAGGCCGGGCATATGCAGCCGCCCGAAGAGATCGAATGCGACGTGCTGGTGCTGGGCGCCGGCCCGGGCGGCTACTCGGCTGCTTTCCGCGCCGCCGATCTGGGCATGAAGACGGTGCTGGTCGAACGCCACCCCGTCATGGGCGGGGTCTGCCTGAATGTCGGCTGCATCCCGTCGAAGGCGCTGCTTCACCTGACGGCGGCAATGGAGGAAGCCGCCGGCATGGCCGATGCGGGCATCCGCTTCGCTGCGCCCGACATCGACCTCGACAGGCTGCGCGCCCACAAGGCGAAAGTGGTGGGCAAGCTCACCGGCGGCCTTGCGGCAATGGCCAAGGCGCGCAAGGTGCGGCTTGTGTTCGGCAGCGGCCGTTTCCGCGATGCGCACAGCATCGAGGTTGATCTCGCCGAAAGCACAGACCGTGGTGCGCAGACTACCCGTCAGGTAATCCGCTTCAAGAAGTGCATCATTGCCGCCGGCTCCCATCCGGTGCATCTGCCCTTCCTGCCCAGGGATGAGCGCATTGTCGACTCCACCGGTGCGCTGGAACTCCGTTCCCGCCCCGGAAGGATGCTTGTGATCGGCGGCGGCATCATCGGCCTGGAGATGGCGACGGTCTATTCGGCCCTCGGCGCGCGCGTCGACGTGGTGGAGATGCTGGACGCCCTGATGCCGGGCCCCGATCGGGACCTGGTGAACATCTGGGCAGGGCAGAACCGGCATCGCTTCGACAACATCATGCTGCGTACCAGGACCGTGGCAGCGGACGCCAGGGAGGATGGGGTGTGGGTCAGGTTCGAGGGGGAGATGGCGCCGGCGGATGCCCAATGCTACGACATGATCCTGCAATCGGTCGGCCGCAAGCCGAACGGGATGCGGATCGATGCCGGGAAGGCAGGCATAGCCGTCAGCGAGTCCGGCTTCATTCCCGTAAGCGGCCGAATGGCCACCAATGTTCCCCACATCTTCGCCATCGGCGACATCGCCGGCATGCCGATGCTGGCCCACAAGGCGGTACACCAGGCCCACGTGGCCGCCGAATCCGCCGCAGGACTCGACAGTCACCACGATGCCTCGCTGATTCCCGGCGTGGCGTACACCCATCCCGAAGTGGCCTGGGTCGGTTTGTCCGAGGATGAGGCCAGGCTGCGCGGCATGGACGTCGAAGTAGCCCGGTTTCCCTGGGCCGCCTCGGGGCGGGCGATCGCCAACGGCGCGGATTACGGGTTGACCAAGCTGGTGTTCGACCGGGCCAGCGGCAAGATAGCGGGCGGCGCCATCGTCGGCCCCTGCGCCGGCGACATGATCGGCGAAATCGCCCTCGCGGTCAGTCAGGGATGCGACGCCGCCGCCATCGGCAAGGCCATCCACCACCCCCACCCCACCCTCGGCGAAACGGTCGGAATGGCCGCAAGCGTCGCCCATGGCACTTGCACCGACCTGCCGCCGATGCATACCCGGCAGCGCTAGGGTGCGCTTACGACGTCACCGGGTTCTGCATGGCCATCTTCACCAAGTCGGAGAGCGATCGCGCATGCATCTTCTCCATCACCTTGGCGCGATGGACTTCCACGGTTTTCGCGCTCAGCCCGAGCCTGTTGGCGATGCCCTTGTTGGACAGCCCCTCCACCACCAGGTCCAGCACCTCGCGCTCGCGCGGCGTCAGGCCGGCGAAGCGCGCCTGAAGCTGAGCGCACCGCGCCTCCCTGCCGCGCCCTTCGCAATCGAAGGCGATCGCACGCTGGATGCGGTCGAGCAGGTCCTGATCGTTGAACGGCTTCTCGACGAAGTCGAAGGCGCCCGACTGGACCGCGCGCACCGCCATCTGCACGTCGCCGTGTCCGGTAATGAAGATGATCGGCACATGATAGGCCCGCCGCGCCGTCAGGCGCTCCTGCAGCTCGAGGCCGCTCATCCCCGGCATGCGTACATCGAGCACCAGGCAGCCGGGTTTCGAAGCATCGTAACCGTCAAGGAATGCCTGGGCAGAGGCGAACGTCTCCACCTTCAGCTGCACCGTCTCGATCAGCCAGCGCAGGCTGCGGGCGACCGCCTGGTCGTCGTCAACAATGAAGACTGTAGCGTCGCTCATCGCTGGCCGACCTCTGCGGAATCGCCTGCAAGGTGAAACGGAACGTGGCGCCGCCGCCGGCCCTCGATTCGGCCCGGATGCTGCCGCCGTGCGACTCGACGATCGAGCGGCTGATGGACAGGCCCATGCCGACGCCTTCCGACTTGGTGGTGAAGAACTGGTCGAAGACCTGGTCGATGACCGTGCCGTCGATGCCAGGCCCGGTATCGACGATCTCGATTTCAATGGCGTTCTCGCCATGCGGCAGGGTTCGTATCATGACTTCGCGCCGCGGGGAACGCGCCTCGGCCATCGCCTCCACTGCGTTGCGCACCAGGTTGCAGATCACCTGCTCGATCATGATGGCATCGGCCCACACGCGAGGCTGGGCGGGCGCCAGATCGAGAGAAACGATCGAATTATGCTGGCGCGCCTCCAGCTCGGAGAACTTGACCACGCTGCGCACGACCTGGTTGATGTCGACGGCGCTCATCCTCGGCTCGCTCTTGCGGACGAAGTCGCGCACGTGGCGCATGATCTCTCCTGCCCGCTCCGCCTGCTCACACACTTCCTCGAGCGGCTCTATCAGGCCACTCGGATCGGCGCCGCCGTTGCGCAGCCGGCGGATGCAGCCGCGGGCGAAATTGGCGATCGCCGAGAGCGGCTGGTTGAGCTCATGGGCCAGGCCGGTCGCCATCTCGCCCATGGTCGACAACCGGGCCACCCGCGCCAGTTCCGTCTGGTGCCGCCGCGCCTGCTCCTCTGCCTGCTTGTGCTCGGTGATGTCGCGCGTGATGCCGAGCAGCGCGTAGATCGTGCCGCGGGCATCGCGCAAGGGAGCGGCATGCGTCTCCATCCAGCACGTCCTGCCCTTCAGAGTGATCAATTTGAACTCGTACGCGACGGCCTCCCCGGAGAAGACGCGCTGCATGTTCTCCCGGTAGAGCACCTGGTGCTCCGGCGCGACAACGCAGTAGATCTGCTTGCCGATGAAGTCCTCCGGGCGCTCGGCGTCGACCAGTTTGAGCCCGGCCGGATTAATCTCCAGGACAGTGCCGTCGGCGGCCTGGAGCTTCACGCACTCCGGTTCGGACTCGATGATCGCGCGCAGGCGGTATTCATTCTCCTGCAGGCGGTCCAGCACGGCCTGGTGCGTGGTCTCCTTGTCCCGCGCGCGCTGTTCCGCTTCGCGCAGGCGCAGCAGCATGACCGCGAGGCCGATCAACGCCCCAGCCAGCGCACCGCCCAGCGCAACAAACCCCAGCCACATCGCATCGCTTCCAGTGATCATTTCGCCGACACCACTCCACACCGCTCCATTGTGCAATGCAACCTTAACAGCCCTCCACGCCTGATCAATCAGGGAGAACCGTCAAACAGCTAGGTAAACACCCCAATTGTCCGCCCCCGCCGTTCTGTTAAGTTTAGGTTACTTCAACAATATACATTTGACACTTCGCGTACCGCAAATTGCCGCGCGGGTCAGGCGCCGGGCTCACGCCCCACGCCGCCCACAACGATTTGATAGTACACCCCACGAGGAGGAAAGCATGGAAGACAATTCGCAAAGCATATATCAGTTACGCAAGCTCACGCTCGCGCTGGCAGTGTCCGCCGCACTGGCGGGCACCGCGGCATTCGCCGACGAAACCAGCTGCTCACCCTTCACCCCGCTCATCAAGGGACAGGAGGATCTGGTCTATGTCTGGACCCTTGGCGTCAAGGGCGTCGGCGACGGCTCCGACAAGCTGGTGACCATCGACGTCAATCCCAAGTCGAAGACCTACGGCAAGATCATTCATAAACTCTCGCTCGGCGGGCGCGGCGAGGTACACCACGTCGGCCTGTCCGACGACCGTCGCTACCTCTGGGGCGGCGCACTCGATTCGAACAAGATCTACGTCTTCGACATCGGCACCAACCCGGCCAAGCCGAAACTGACGAAGACCATCACCGATTTCGTGCAGAAGACCGGTTTCGTCGGACCGCACTCGTTCATCGCCATGCCGGGCCGCATGCTGATCACCCCTCTGTCCAACAACAAGGATCATGGGGGGGAGACGGGCATCGTTGTGTACAACAACAAGGGCGACTACGTGGCGCACCACCCGATACCCAAGGAAGGCGGCGACGGGTACGGCTACGATGCCGGCATCAATCCGCAGAAGAACGTCTTCCTCACCTCATCGTTCACGGGGTGGAACAACTACATGATGGACCTGGGCAAGCTGGTGAAGGACGGCGAGGCGATGAAGCGCTTCGGCAATACTTCAGTCATGTGGGACATGAAGACCATGAAGCCGCTCAAGGTGTTCCAGACGCCGGGCGCGCCACTGGAAGTGCGCTGGTCGTGGAAACCGGGCGATAACTGGGCCGTTACCACCACCGCCCTGACGTCCAAGATCTGGGTCTACAAGCAGGATGCCAAGGGCGAATGGCAGGTGAAGGACGTGGCCACGATCGGCGATCCGGCCAAGATCCCGCTGCCGGTGGATATCAGCATCACCAACGACGGCCGGGGCATGTGGATCAACACCTTCATGGACGGCACCACGCGCTACTGGGACATGTCCGACCCGATGCATCCGAAGGAAACCTTCACCAAGAGAATCGGTTCCCAGGTCAACATGGTGTCGCAAAGCTACGACGGCAAGCGCGTGTATTTCACCACGTCGCTGCTGGGCAACTGGGACAAGAAAGGCAAGGACGACGAGCAGTTCCTGAAGATGTACCACTGGGACGGCAAGGATCTCAAGCTCGCGTTCGAGATCGACTTCTACAAGGAGAAGCTCGGCCGCGCCCACCACATGAAGTTCCAGGCGCGCGATCTCTCGACCCTCAAGCCGCTGGAGTCGGCGCAGAGCCTGCCCTCCCTGCTCGCCCGGAAACAGTAATGCATGTCTCTCCCAGGAACCCATCTCAGTAATATCCGTGAGTGCGACGGGCCTGCTCCGGGTGCAGGGCAAGGCGCGAGCGACGCGGTTTGGTTATTCCAAATAAGGAGCGCGCAACGCCGCCATGCGCCCGGAGCAGCCCCGTCCCTCCGGGTTGTGGCCAAAAGCGCCGGCTGCGGCGTTGCGCGTCTTGCCAAGGGAGTGGCCATTGGCGGCGACGCGCGCCTAGCACCCGACGCTTTTGGCCACAACGCATCTCACGGATATTACTGAGATGGGTTCTGGGTCCTGTCGGACGGCCCGCCTCCTGACCGGAGGCGGGTTTTTTTTCCTGTTTGGGCTGGGCCAGATCCAGGCCGGCCCGAACGTGCCACGTATGGATTTCGTGCCGCCGGCGGCCGGCACCTACAAGCTGGAAACAATCCAGCGCGCCACGGACGGCGCGGTGCTCGACGCCGCAGGCAAGCGTCGCCGACTGGCTGAGTTCACGCACGGCAAGGTCACCCTGCTGGCCTTCATGTACTCCTCCTGCGCCGATCCGACCGGCTGTCCATACGCCTTCACGGTCATGCACCAGGTGAAGAACGAACTGGAAAAGCTGCCCCTGTCACGCGGACGCGTGCGCTTCGTCAGCCTTTCCTTCGACCCCGAGCGGGACACACCCCGGATGATTGCGCTCTATGGGCGGGACCACAGCGCACATGAACAGCATGTCGACTGGGCATTCCTCACCACGCGCTCGCGACGCGAACTCCTGCCCATCCTGGACGGATTCGGCCAGGATGTCGGCGTGGACGTCGACCGCGTCACCGGCAAGCCGGTCGGCACCTACAGCCACGTGCTGAAAGTCTTCCTTATCGACCGCCAGGGCGCCGTGCGGGAGATCTATACTGTTGATTACCTGCTGCCGGCGATGGTTCTGAACGACATCAAGACGCTGCTCATCGAAGAGGGCGTTCCGCTGAAATGAAACCCCTGCGCTGCATCCCGCTCTTGCTCGGCCTGCTTGTCCTGCCGAGCTGCGAGAAGTCCGCCGCCCCCGTCGACGCCCCGCTCTCGCTGAACCCGCCGCTGGGACTGCCGCCGCTGCCGGTGCCGCCGGACAACCCGCTCACGCTGCCGCGCGTCGAACTCGGGCGCACGCTGTTCATGGACCGGCGCCTTTCCCACAACAACACCCTCTCCTGCGCCATGTGCCATGTGCCGGAACAGGGCTTCACCTCCAACGAGCTGGGCACCGCCATCGGGCTGGAGGGTCAAAGCATCCGTCGCAACTCGCCCACGGTGTACAACGTCGCCTACGTCGAACAGCTGTTCCATGACGGCCGCGAGTTCAGCCTGGAGAACCAGGCCTGGGGCCCGCTGCTCGCCGGCAACGAGATGGCCAACCCCTCCATCGGCTACGTCATCGAAAAGATCAGGGCGCTGCCTGAATACGCCGGCCGCTTCGAGCAGGCCTTCGGCGGCCGCGCGCCCGACGTGCAGACCGTCGGCCAGGCGCTGGCGGCCTACCAGCGCACGCTGGTCTCGGCCAACTCCCGCTTCGACCGCTGGCGCTACGGCAAGGAGCAAAGCGCGCTGACGGCCGAGGAGCAGGCCGGTTTCCGCCTGTTCACCGGCAAGGCCGGCTGCAGCGCATGCCACATTGCAGGGGAGCAGCATGCCCTGTTCACCGACAACCACTTCCACAACACCGGCATCGGCTATGCGCACAGCATGGGACTGCCGAAGACGCGCCGCGTGCAGCTCGCGCCGGGCGTCTTCACTGAGGTCGAGGATAAGGCGCTGGCCTCCTTCGAGCCGCCGCTGCCGGACGTCGGCCGCTACGAGGTGACGCTTGATCCGGCGGATTCCTGGGCCTATCGCACGCCCTCCCTGCGCAACGTCGCGCTCACCTCGCCCTACATGCACGACGGCTCGCTTGCCACGCTGGAGGATGTGGTCGAGTTCTACGACCACGGCGGCATCGACAACCCGCAGAAGAGCACGCTTCTAAAACCGCTCGGACTTGCCCCCGACGAAAAGCAGGCGCTGGCCGCCTTCCTCAGAAGCCTCACCGGCGACAACGTGAAAAAGCTGGTTGCAGAGGCCCGGACGGCGCAACCGTCCGAAACGCCGCCGGAGAAGGATCCGGCCAGCACTTACCGGCGGAACTAGTAAGTATCCCCCGGCAAAGCCTGCTTGCGGGGGAGAGGGCTGGGGTGAGGGGGATGAGCGTCCGCACACCCTCACCC
>CAYZLI010000098.1:0-14380 GCA_964479195.1 uncultured Rhodocyclaceae bacterium | reverse complement strand
AGACGCGCGGGAAGCGGGAGAGGTCCATGGCGACTAGCTTAACCCCTGCCGCCAAAAAGGAAAGCCGGGCGAACCCGGCTTCCAGACGATGTGAAGGACTGGCTTACTCGGCGGCGGGCGCCTCGGCTACATCGGTCCCCTCAGGACGGTCCAGCAGCTCGACCAGCGCCATCGGCGCGTTGTCGCCTTGGCGAAAGCCGAATTTGAGGATGCGCAGGTAGCCGCCGTTGCGCTTGGCGTAGCGCGGGCCGAGCTCATCGAAAAGCTTGACCACGATCTCGCGGTCGCGCAAGCGGTCGAAGGCCAGGCGGCGGTTGGCGAGCGAGGGCTTCTTGCCCAGGGTGATCATCGGTTCGACGACGCGGCGCAGTTCCTTCGCCTTGGGCAGCGTGGTCTTGATCACCTCGTGGCGCAGCAGCGAGTTGGTCATGTTGCGCAGCATGGCCAGGCGATGGCTGCTGGTGCGGTTGAGTTTGCGTAGGCCGTGACGGTGGCGCATGGAGATACCTCTTGTTCTGATCTATCCGCCGTCGATTACGACAGCTTTTCCAGGCCGGCGGGCGGCCAGTTCTCGAGTTTCATGCCAAGGGTAAGGCCGCGGGAGGCAAGCACTTCCTTGATCTCGTTCAGGGACTTGCGGCCCAGGTTCGGCGTCTTCAGCAGCTCGGTCTCGGTGCGCTGGATCAGGTCGCCGATGTAGTAGATGTTCTCGGCCTTGAGGCAGTTGGCCGAGCGCACCGTGAGTTCCAGATCGTCCACCGGACGCAGCAGGATCGGATCGACCGCGCTGGGCTTGGGCGCCTCGACGGACATCGGCGTGCCCTCCAGGTCGGCGAAGACCGAAAGCTGCTCCATCAGCACGCGGGCGGCGTAGCGGATGGCCTCTTCCGGCTCGATGGCGCCGTTGGTCTCGATGTCCACGATCAGCTTGTCCAGGTCGGTGCGCTGCTCGACGCGCGCGCTCTCCACCAGGTAGGCGACGCGGCGCACCGGGCTGAACGAGGCATCCAGCATGATGCGGCCGATGCCCTTGGTCTCTTCGCTGACCGGGCGGGTGTTGGAGGGCACGTAGCCGCGGCCGCTTTCCACCTTGATCTGCATTTCCAGCTTGCCACCGGGGGCGAGATGGGCGATGACGTGATCCGGATTCATGATCTCCACGTCGTGGCTGGTCTCGATGTCGCCGGCGGTGACCACGCCCTCGCCGTTCTTGGCGAGGGTGAGCAGGGCCTCGCTGCGGTTGTGCAGCTTGAGCACGATCCCCTTCAGATTGAGCAGGAGATCGACGACGTCCTCGCGCACGCCATCCAGCGTCGAATACTCGTGCAGCACGCCCTCGATGGAAACTTCCGTCGGGGCATAGCCGGGCATCGAGGACAGCAGGATGCGGCGCAGGGCGTTGCCGAGCGTATGGCCGTAGCCGCGCTCGAACGGTTCCATGACCACGCGGGCATGCACCGGGGAGAGGTTCTGCACATCGATGATGCGCGGTTTCAGGAGGGAAGTCGCTTGCATCTGGATCCCTTCAGGTTCATTGCGTCAACAGGACGCCGGATTAGCGCGAATACAGTTCGACGACCAGGCTCTCGTTGATGGTCGCCGGCAGCTCGGTGCGCGCAGGGTAGGCCTTGAAGATGCCCTTGCCGGCCTTGGCATCCACTTCGAGCCACTCGGGGAAGCCGCGGGACTCGGCCGCTTCCAGGGCAGCCTTGACGCGCAGATGGCCGCGTGCCCGGTCGCTCAGCTCGACCACATCGCCGGGGCGCAGGTCGTACGAAGGGATATTCACGCGCTTGCCGTTCACCTTCACGCCGTTGTGGCGCACCAGTTGGCGAGCTTCGGCACGGGAGGCGCCAAAGCCCATGCGGTAGGCGACGGCGTCGAGGCGGCTTTCCAGCAGCTGCAGCATGTTCTCGCCGGTCTGGCCCTTGCGGCGGTCGGCCTCTGCATAAATCTTGCGGAACTGGCGCTCGAGGACACCGTAGGTGCGGCGAATCTTCTGCTTCTCGCGCAACTGCACGCCGTAGCCGGACAGGCGCTGGCCGGATTTCTGGCCATGCTGGCCGGGCGCGTAGGAGCGGCGCTCCACGGCGCACTTGTCGGTAAAGCATTTCTCGCCCTTCAGGAAGAGCTTCTCGCCTTCCCGGCGGCATTGGCGGCACTTGGCATCAAGGTTTCGAGCCACGGTTCTACTCCTAGACGTTTCTCAGACGCGGCGCTTTTTAGGCGGGCGGCAGCCGTTATGGGGGATCGGCGTAATGTCGGTGATGCTGCTGATCTTCATGCCGATGGCGTTCAATGCGCGCACCGCGGACTCGCGGCCGGGGCCGGGGCCCTTGATGCGCACTTCCAGGTTCTTCACGCCGCATTCCTGCGCGGCCCGGCCAGCGTGCTCGGCGGCCACCTGGGCGGCGAAGGGCGTGCTCTTGCGCGAGCCCTTGAAGCCGGCGCCGCCGGAGGTCGCCCACGACAGGGCGTTGCCCTGGCGGTCGGTGATCGTGATGATCGTGTTGTTGAAGGAAGCGTGAATGTGCGCGATGCCTTCCGCGACATTCTTCTTGACCTTCTTGCGCACTTTGGTGGCGGTCTTGGCCATCTATATTCCTTTACTTCGACAAACGAATCGCCTTGCGCGGGCCTTTGCGCGTGCGCGCATTGGTCCGCGTGCGCTGTCCGCGCACGGGCAGGCCCTTGCGGTGACGCACACCGCGGTAGCAGCCGAGGTCCATCAGGCGCTTGATGCTCATGGTCACTTCGCGCCGCAGGTCGCCCTCGATCGTGAACTTGCCCACTTCCTCGCGCAGCTTGTCCATCTGCGCGTCGGTGAGATCCTTGATCTTGGTCGAGCGAACCACGCCCGCCGTGTCGCAAATCTTCTGCGCACGCGTGCGGCCGATGCCGTAGATCGCCGTCAGCGCGATCTCGGTGTGTTGATGATTGGGAATGTTTACCCCTGCGATACGGGCCATAAACGTGAACCTTTCGTCACCCCAAAAGAAGCGAAACCGTTAATTTTATCGAATCAGCCGTTGCGGATCAACCTTGACGCTGCTTGTGGCGCGGGTCGGTGCAGATGATGCGGACCACGCCCTTGCGGCGGATGACTTTGCAGTTGCGGCAGAGCTTTTTCACCGAAGCGAGAACTTTCATGCTTTTCTCCAGAAATTCCTTCTTACTTGGCGCGGAAGGTAATGCGGCCCTTGGTCAGGTCGTAGGGCGTCAGTTGCACCGTCACCTTGTCGCCCGGCAGGATGCGGATGTAATGCATGCGCATCTTGCCGGAAATGAATGCATGGATCGTATGCCCATTTTCGAGCTTGACCCGGAACGTCGCGTTGGGGAGGTTTTCCACCACTTCCCCCTGCATCTCGATGACGTCTTCCTTGGACATCCCCTATCTGCCCGTAAAGCCTGCACCCTTGAAGTTCGCCTTCTTCAGCAGGCTCTCGTACTGGTGCGACATGATGTAGGCCTGCACCTGGGTCATGAAATCCATGGTCACCACGACGATGATCAGGAGCGACGTGCCTCCGAAGTAGAACGGCACGTTCCACTTCAGGATCAGGAACTCGGGCAGCAGGCACACCAGGGTCACGTAGATGGCGCCGGCCAGGGTCAGGCGCATCAGGATCTTGTCGATATAGCGCGCGGTCTGCTCGCCCGGACGGATGCCCGGCACGAAGGCGCCGCTCTTCTTCAGGTTGTCCGCCGTCTCCTTGGAATTGAAGACCAGCGCCGTATAGAAGAAGCAGAAGAACACGATCGCCCCGGCGTAGAGCAGCACATAGATCGGCTGGCCGGGCGAGAGCGTCGCCGCGATGTCCTTCAGCCAGGTCATGCCCTCGCCGGAGCCGAACCAGCCGGCCACCGTGGCGGGGAACAGGATGATGGACGAGGCGAAGATGGGCGGGATCACGCCGGACATGTTGAGCTTGAGCGGCAGGTGCGAGCTCTGGCCGCCGTAAATCTTGTTGCCCACCTGGCGCTTGGCGTAGTTCACGAGAATCTTGCGCTGGCCACGCTCGACGAACACGACGAAGCCGGTGACGAGCACCACCAGGGCGATGATGAAGATCGCGGTGAGCGCATGCATGGCGCCGGTGCGCACCAGTTCCAGGAGCCCGCCGATGGCGTTGGGCAGGCCCGCGGCAATGCCGGCGAAAATGATGATGGAGATGCCGTTGCCCAGTCCCCGCTCCGTGATCTGCTCGCCCAGCCACATGAGGAACATGGTGCCGGTGAGCAGCGTCGACACCGTGGTGACGCGGAAGACGATACCCGGATCCAGCACCAGGCCGGGCTGGGACTCCAGGGCGATGGCGATGCCCAGCCCCTGGAACAGGGCCAGGGCCACGGTGCCATAGCGGGTGTACTGGGTGATCTTGCGCCGCCCCGCCTCGCCTTCCTTCTTCAGCGCCTCCAGGGAGGGCACCGCCACGGTCATCAACTGCATGATGATCGAGGAGGAGATGTAGGGCATGATGCCCAGGGCGAAAATGGTGAAGCGCGACAGGGCGCCGCCGGAGAACAGGTTGAAGACGCCGAGGATGCCGCCCTGCTGGCCTTCGAAGAGTTGCGCCAACTGCACCGGGTCGATCCCGGGCACGGGGATGTGCGCGCCGATGCGATAGACCACCAGCGCGCCGAGCAGGAACACCAGCCGGCGCTTGAGGTCGCCGAACTTGCCGGTCTTGCCCAGGGTTGCGGTATCGTTGGCCACGGCTTCGCCCTAGATCACTCGGCGGAAACGCTGCCGCCGGCCGCCTCGATGGCCGCCTTGGCGCCCTTGGTGGCGCCCACACCCTTCAAGGCCACCATTTTCGTCAGCTTGCCGGACAGGATGACCTTGGCCGAAAGCGCGTCGGCCGGCACCACGCCGGCCTGCTTCAGCACCAGCAGG
This sequence comes from uncultured Rhodocyclaceae bacterium, assembly GCA_964479195.1. GTDB lineage: Bacteria > Pseudomonadota > Gammaproteobacteria > Burkholderiales > Rhodocyclaceae > Desulfobacillus. The sequence goes on along the minus strand of CAYZLI010000098.1, from coordinate 9,480 downwards.
TCGACCTCGCCGACCGGCAGCTTTTCCAGGTCCGACAGGCGCACCTCGGCATTGCGGGCGCGCGTGAGCGAGGTGAAGCCGCGCTTGGGCAGGCGGCGCTGCAGCGGCATCTGGCCACCCTCGAAGCCGACCTTGTGGAAGCCGCCGGAGCGGGAGGTCTGGCCCTTGTGGCCGCGGCCGGCCGTCTTGCCGAGACCGCTGCCGATGCCGCGCCCAACGCGGCGCTTGGCGTGCTTGGCGCCCGCCGCGGGTTTCAGGTTGTTCAGTTCCATAGATAAGCCCTCAGCCCTCACACTTCACGAGGTAGCCGACCTTGTTGATCATGCCGCGCACCGCCGGTGTGTCCACCAGCTCTACGGTGTGGTTGCGGCGCTTCAGGCCCAGGCCGCGCACCGTGGCGCGGTGATCCTGCTTGGTGCCCATGAGGCCCTTGACCAGGGTGACTTTGATCTTCTTCTCGGCCATGGCTTACCCCAGGATCTCTTCGACGGTCTTGCCGCGCTTGGCCGCCACTTCGGCCGGCGTGTTCATCTTGACCAGGCCGTCCAGCGTGGCGCGCACCACGTTGTAGGGGTTGGTCGAGCCGAGGCACTTGGCCAGCACGTCGGTCACGCCCATCACCTCGAACACGGCGCGCATCGGGCCGCCGGCGATGATGCCGGTACCGGCCGAGGCGGGCTGCATGAGAACGCGCGAGGCGCCGTGCTCGCCGAGCACGGCGTGCTGCAGCGTGCCGTTCTTGAGGGAGATCTTGACCATCTTGCGCCGCGCCTCGTCCATCGCCTTCTGCACGGCGACCGGCACTTCGCGCGACTTGCCCTTGCCCATGCCGACGCCGCCGTCGCCGTCGCCGACCACGGTGAGCGCGGCGAAGCCGAGGATGCGGCCGCCCTTCACCACCTTGGTGACGCGGTTGATGGAGACCATCTTCTCGCGCAGGCCGTCATCGCGCTCCTCGGCCTGCGGTTTTCTCGATTGCGGTTTTCCCGGTTTTGCCATTGCTAACCTCGCTTAGAACTTGAGCCCGCCTTCGCGCGCGGCTTCGGCCAGCGCCTTGATGCGGCCGTGGTACATGAAGCCGGAGCGATCAAACGCCACCGTCTCGACACCCGCGGCCTTGGCGCGCTCGGCGATCAGCTTGCCGACCAGCACCGCCGCATTGACGTTGCCGCCCTGGGGCACCTGTTTGCGCACATCCTCCTCGAGCGTCGACGCGGCGGCGAGCACCTTGGCGTCGTTGCCGTCGATGATCTGGGCGTAGATATGGCAGTTCGAGCGATGCACGCAAAGGCGCACCGTCTTGAGTTCAGCAATCTTGGCTCGGGTTTTGCGAGCCCTGCGCAAACGCGCCTGCTTGTTGTCCATTGCGGTACCCTTACTTCTTCTTCGTCTCTTTCAGGATGATCGTCTCGTCCGCGTAGCGCACGCCCTTGCCCTTGTAGGGCTCGGGCGGGCGATAGCCGCGCACTTCCGCCGCCACCTGACCCACGACTTGTTTATCGATGCCCTTGATGACGATTTCCGTCTGCGTGGGCGTTTCGACCTTGATGCCCGCCGGCATATCATGCACCACCGGGTGCGAGAAGCCGAGGGTGAGATTGAGCTTCGCTCCCTGGGCCTGGGCGCGGTAGCCGACGCCGACCAGATTCAGCTTCTTCTCGAAGCCCTTGGTCACGCCGGTCACCATGTTGGCGAGCAGGGCACGCATGGTGCCGGAGTGGGCGCTGCCGTCCGCAGCGCCGTCTACCGCCCGGCACTGCAGCTTGTCGCCGTCCTTCTCGATGCGCACCGAGGGGTGCACCGCCTGCTTCAGGGTGCCCAGCGGTCCCTTGACGCTGATTTCGGCCGCCGAAAGCGTCACCTCGACGCCCTTGGGCAGCTCAACCGGATATTTTGCGATACGTGACATTGCTTACCCCCTTACGCCACGATGCACAGCACTTCGCCGCCGACGTTGGTGGCGCGGGCGCGGCGGTCCGTCATCACGCCCTTGGGCGTCGACACGATGGCGATGCCCAGCCCGTTCATGACGCGCGGCAGGTCGCCGGAACCCTTGTACACACGCAGGCCGGGGCGCGAGATGCGCTCGATGCGCTCGATCACCGGGCGGCCGGCGTAGTACTTCAGGGCGATGTCCAGCTGCGCCTTGCCCTCGAGCTCGCGCACGGCGAAGGCGTCGATGTAACCCTCGTCCTTCAGCACGGCGGCGATGGCCACCTTGAGCTTGGACGAGGGCATGGCAACCGAGGTCTTCTGGGCCATTTGCGCATTGCGAATGCGCGTCAGCATATCGGCGATGGGATCAGTCATGCTCATCTTCCGACTCCTCCTACCAGCTCGCCTTGATCATGCCGGGCACCTCGCCGCGCATGGCCACTTCGCGCAGCTTGTTGCGGCACAGACCGAACTTGCGGAAGTAGCCGCGCGGCCGGCCCGTCAGCTCGCAGCGGTTGCGCTGGCGCACCGGCGAGGCATTACGGGGCAGCGTCTGCAGCTTCAGGCGCGCCTCCATGCGCTCCTCGTCGGAGAGCTTGGCGTTGTTGATGATGGCGAGCAGCTCGGCGCGCTTGGCGGCATGCTTGGCCGCCAGCTTGACGCGCTTGGCTTCGCGATTCTTCAGTGCAAGTTTCGCCATGGTTCCCTCAGTTCTTGAAGGGGAATTTGAAAGCGGCGAGAAGCGCCTTGGCCTCCTCGTCGGTCTTCGCGGTCGTCGTGATGCTGATGTTCATGCCGCGCAGGGCGTCGATCTTGTCGTACTCGATCTCCGGGAAAATGATCTGCTCCTTGACGCCCAGGTTGTAGTTGCCGCGGCCGTCGAAGGCCTTGCCGGAAATCCCGCGGAAGTCGCGGATGCGCGGCAGTGCGACCGTCACCAGGCGGTCGAGGAACTCATACATGTGGGCGCCGCGCAGCGTCACCATGCAGCCGATCGGATAGCCCTCGCGGATCTTGAACCCAGCGATCGACTTCTTGGCCTTGGTCGTCACCGGCTTCTGGCCGGCGATCTTGGTCATGTCGCCGACCGCATGCTCGAGCACCTTCTTGTCGCCGACCGCCTCGCCCACGCCCATGTTGAGGGTGATCTTGGTGATGCGGGGCACTTCCATGACCGACTTGTAGCCGAACTGCTTGGTCAGTTCGCCCATCACGGTCTGTTTGTAGTATTCCTGCAAGCGCGCCATAGCTTTTCCTTACGCTTCCACGATTTCGCCGTTCGACTTGAACACGCGCACCTTGCGGCCGTCCTCGAGGCTCTTGAAGCCGACGCGGTCCGCCTTCTGGGTGGCCGGGTTGAACAGCGCCACGTTCGAAACATGAATCGGCATTTCCTTGTCGAGGATGCCGCCGGGCTGGCCCTTGATCGGGTTCGGCTTGGTGTGCTTCTTGACCTTGTTCACGCCCTCGACGACGACATGCTCATCGTCCACCCGGTTCAGCACCGTGCCGCGCTTGCCCTTGTCCTTGCCCGCGATGACGACGACGTCATCCCCTTTGCGAATCTTGTTCATGGCCAGAATCCTCAGAGAACCTCAGGCGCCAGCGAGACGATCTTCATGAACCGCTCCGTGCGCAGCTCCCGCGTCACCGGGCCGAAGATGCGGGTGCCGATCGGCTCCAGCTTGTTGTTGAGCAGCACCGCGGCGTTGCCGTCGAACTTGACGACGGAGCCGTCCGGACGGCGCACGCCCTTCGCCGTGCGCACCACCACCGCGCTGTAGACCTCGCCCTTCTTGACGCGGCCGCGCGGCGCAGCGTCCTTGACGCTGACCTTGATCACATCGCCGATGCCGGCGTAGCGGCGCTTGGAGCCGCCCAGCACCTTGATGCACATGACAGAACGCGCGCCGGTATTGTCGGCGACGTTCAGCACCGTCTGCATTTGAATCATCTTTTAACTCTCCAACTTAATCGCGGCTCCCAGGCACTGGGGCCGCGGTCAGTCTTGGAACCCGTCCGGGTTGAACCTGCGCCGAACCTGCAAAAACAGGCCGGGCCCGCGTAAAGTAAAACTCACTCGCTAGGTACCAGGTACCAGGCGGCGAAAAAGAATCGATAATTTTAACAAACCCCGCCGTCCAATGCAAGCCTCAAACCGTGCGCGCCTTTTCGACGACGCGGGTCACCCGCCAGGCCTTGGTCTTGGAGATCGGGGCGCACTCCTCGATCTGCACCACGTCGCCGGCAGCAGCCTCCAGGCCCTCGACGTGGGCGTGGTACTTGCGCGAGCGGGTGATGATCTTGCCGATCACCGGATGCTTGACGCGGCGCTCGACGAGGACCGTGACGGTCTTCTGCATCTTGTCGCTGACGACGCGCCCGGTCAGGCTGCGCCGAACTTTCTCGGTTGCTTCGCTCATTTGGCCTCGGCCTTTTCACGCATAAGGGTTTTCACGCGCGCAATGTCCTTGCGCACCTTGCCCAGCTGGCTGGTGTTGGACAACTGCTGGGTCGCGATCTGCATGCGCAGGGAAAACTGCGCCTTGCGTAGCTCGAGCAGCTCCTTGTTCAGTTCGGCCGCGTCCTTGGCCCTGAGTTCTTTCGCTTTCATGGTCACCCCACCTGGCGCACGACGAAAGTCGTTTCGATCGGCAGCTTGGCGGCCGCGAGGGCAAAGGCCTCCCGGGCCAACGCCTCCTCGACGCCGTCCATTTCGTAAATCACCTTGCCCGGCTGAATCTCGGCGACGTAGTACTCCGGGTTGCCCTTGCCGTTGCCCATGCGGACCTCGGCCGGCTTCTGGGAGATCGGCTTGTCCGGGAAGATGCGGATCCAGATGCGCCCGCCGCGCTTGATATGGCGCGTCATGGCGCGCCGCGCCGCCTCGATCTGGCGGGCCGTGAGGCGGCCGCGGCCGACGGCCTTGAGACCGTACTCGCCGAAGCTCACCTTGGTGCCGCGGGTGGCTATCCCCTTGTTGCGGCCCTTGTGTTCCTTGCGGTACTTCCTGCGTGCAGGTTGCAGCATGGCTATTACTCCTTACCTTCTTTCGGCGCGTCGCCCGGCTTGGCTTCGGGGGCCTTGCGCACGCGCTTGACCGGGGCCTTGGGCGCCGCAGCAGCTTCCCCCTGCGGGGCGGCGGCTTCCGGCTTGGCCTCGGCGGCCTTGGTGGTCGGCTTGCGCGGAGCGCGCGGCTTGGCGGCCGGCTTGGCTTCGCCTGCTTCCGGCTTGGCGGCGGGACGGGGCGCCGGCTTGCCCGGGGCCTTGCGCACCATCTTCGCCGGCTCCTCGGCGTGGGCCGCCTCCGGCGCAGCGGCCGGCTGATCGGCGCGGGCCAGCGTCTCGCCCTTGAACACCCAGACCTTGATGCCGATGACGCCGTAGGTGGTCTTGGCCTCCGAGGTGCCGTAATCGATGTCGGCACGCAGGGTATGCAGGGGCACGCGGCCCTCGCGATACCACTCGCGGCGCGCGATCTCGGCGCCGTTCAGGCGGCCGGAGCTCATGATCTTGATGCCCTGGGCGCCCAGGCGCATGGCGTTCTGCATGGCCCGCTTCATGGCGCGGCGGAACATGATGCGCTTTTCCAACTGCTGGGCGATGGAATCGGCGATGAGCTGGGCATCGGTCTCCGGCTTGCGGATTTCCTCGATGTTGACATGCACCTGGACACCCATGATGCGCTGCAGATCGGCCTTCAGGTGCTCGATGTCCTCACCCTTCTTGCCGATGACCACGCCGGGGCGGGCCGAATACACCGTAATGCGGGCGTTCTTGGCCGGGCGCTCGATGACGACGCGGCCGACGGAGGCATGCGCCAGCTTCTTGTCGAGGTACTCGCGAACCTTGATGTCCTCGTTGAGCATGCCCGGGAAGGCTTTGCTGTTGGCGTACCAGCGCGAAGCCCAGTTGCGTGTGACCGAGAGGCGGAAACCGGTCGGATGAATCTTCTGTCCCATAGCTTCTCCTTACTTCCTACCGGATTTCTTTGCCGGCTCGTCGCCGACGGTGACATAGATATGGCAGGTGGGCTTCAGGATCTTGAAGCCGCGGCCCTTGGCCCGGGGCATGAAGCGCTTGAGCGCCGTGCCACGCTCGACGTGGATGGTCTTCACCTTGAGCGCATCGATGTCGGCGCCGTCGTTGTGCTCGGCGTTGGCGATGGCCGACTCGAGCACCTTCTTGATGATCTTGGCGCCCTTCTTCGGGCTGAAGGCGAGGACGTTGAGCGCCTTGTCGACCGCCAGACCGCGGATCTGGTCGGCGACCAGACGGCCTTTCTGCTCGGAGAGGCGGACGCCACGCAAAATCGCTTTGGTTTCCATCATCTCTCCTTACTTCTTCACCGCGGCCTTCTTGCCGGCGGTGTGGCCCTTGAACGTGCGGGTGAGCGCAAACTCGCCGAGCTTGTGGCCGACCATGTTTTCCGAAATGTAGACCGGAATGTGCTGCTTGCCGTTATGGACGGCGATGGTCAGGCCGACGAAATCCGGCAGGACGGTCGAGCGACGCGACCAGGTCTTGATCGGGCGCTTGTCGTTGGTAGCGCGCGCCGCCTCCACCTTGTCCACCAGGTGGGCGTCGACGAACGGACCTTTCTTAACTGAGCGTGCCATGCTTCACCTCTTATTTCTTGTGCCGGCGCTGGACGATCATGCTGTCCGTGCGCTTGTTGCGGCGCGTGCGGTAGCCCTTGGTCGGCGTACCCCAGGGGCTGACCGGGTCGCGGCCGGCTGCGGTCTTGCCTTCGCCGCCGCCGTGCGGATGGTCGATCGGGTTCATCGCGACGCCGCGCACCGTCGGGCGGATGCCGCGCCAGCGCTGGGCGCCGGCCTTGCCGATGGAGCGCAGGTTGTTCTCCTCGTTGCCCACCTCGCCGATCGTGGCGCGGCACTCCACATGCACGCGGCGCACTTCGCCGGAGCGCAGACGCAGTTGGGCGTAGCTGCCTTCCCGGGCCAGCAGCTGCACCGAGGTGCCGGCGGCGCGCGCCAGTTGCGCCCCCTTGCCGGGAATCATCTCCACGCAGCAGATGGTGGTGCCGACCGGGATGTTGCGCAGCGGCAGCGTATTGCCCGGCTTGATCGGCGCCTCGGAACCGGAGACGAGCTGCGCGCCCACGGCGATACCCTTGGGGGCAATGATGTAGCGGCGCTCGCCGTCCGCGTAGCAGAGCAGGGCCAGGTTGGCGCTGCGGTTCGGGTCGTACTCGAGACGCTCGACCTTGGCCGGAATGCCGTCCTTGTTGCGGCGGAAATCCACGATGCGATAGTTCTGCTTGTGGCCGCCGCCCTGATGGCGGGTAGTGATGTGGCCGTGATTGTTGCGGCCGGCCTTGCTGTTCTTGCTTTCGACCAGCGCGGCGACCGGCTTGCCCTTGTGCAGGTTCGGATTGACGACCTTGACGACGGCGCGGCGGCCGGCGGAAGTCGGTTTGACCTTGACGAGTGCCATTTACGCGGCCCCCCCTTCGGCAAAATTGATTTCCTGGCCCGGCTGCAGGCAGACGTAGGCCTTCCTGACGTCCTTGCGCTTGCCCATGTAGCGGCCGAAGCGCTTCTCTTTGCCCTTCAGGTTGGAGACCTGCACCGACTTGACCTGCACCTTGAACAGCAGTTCGACGGCGGCCTTGATCTCCGGCTTGGTCGCGTCCGGCGCGACGATGAAGATCACCTGCTCGTTCCTGTCGGCGACGAAGGTGGCCTTCTCGGAGATCTGCGGTGCCACGAGGACCTGCATCAGGCGTTCCTGGTTGAAGGTATTCATCCCAGCATCTCCTCCATCTTGGCCACCGCGCCCTTGGTGAGCAGCACGTTCTTGAAGCGCACCAGGGACAGGGGATCGGTCTCATTCACCTCGAGCACCAGCACGTTGGGCAGGTTGCGCGAAGAGAGATACAGGTTCTCGTCCAGGCTGTCGGTGATGAGCAGCACGGAGTCCAGCCCCATGCCCTTGATCTTCTGGAGCAGCAGCTTGGTCTTCGGCGCTTCCACCGAGAAGTCTTCGACCACGGCCAGACGGTCTTCGCGCGCCAGTTGCGACAGGATCGAGGCGATGCCGGCGCGGTACATCTTGCGGTTCACCTTCTGGCTGAAGTTCTCCTCCGGCGAGTTCGGGAAGATGCGGCCGCCGCCGCGCCACAGGGGCGAGGAGGTCATGCCGGCGCGGGCGCGGCCCGTGCCCTTCTGGCGCCAGGGCTTCTTGGTCGAGTGGCGCACCTCGCTGCGGTCCTTCTGCGCGCGGTTGCCGGAGCGGGCATTGGCCTGGTAGGCGACGACGACCTGGTGGACCAGCGACTCGTTGTAGTCGCGGCCGAACAGCGCGTCGGAGGCCTGCAGGGTGGAGGCGGCCTGGCCTTGTTCGTTGATCAGTTTCAGTTCCATCATGCCCCCGCTCAGTTTCCGCCCTTGACGGCCGGATGCACGACCACGTCGGAACCGCGGCTGCCCGGGACGGCGCCGCGCACCAGCAGGAGCTGGCGCGCCTCGTCGATGCGCACGACCTCGAGGTTCTGCGTCGTGCGCTGCACGGCGCCCAGGTGGCCGGCCATGCGCTTGCCGGGGAAGACGCGGCCCGGGTCCTGGTTCATGCCGATCGAACCGGGCTTGTTGTGCGACACGGAGTTGCCGTGGCTGGCGCGGTTCGAGGAGAAGTGGTGACGCTTGATGACGCCGGCGAAACCCTTGCCCTGGGAAGTGCCGGTGACGTCCACCTTCTGGCCGACATTGAAGATGGTCGCGCCGATGACATCGCCCGGCTTGAAGCTGGCGAGCTGGTCGGCGGCAACGCGGAATTCCTTGAAGATGTGACCGGCTTCGACGCCGGCCTTGGCCAGATGCCCGGCCGCCGCCTTGTTCACGCGGCTGGCGCGGCGCTTGCCAAAGGTCACCTGCACCGCGGCATAGCCGTCGGCATCGGGCATTTTGATCTGGGTCACACGGTTGTTCGACACGTCGAGCACGGTCACCGGGATGGTCTCGCCATCATCGGTGAAGATGCGCGTCATGCCGACCTTGCGCCCAACAAGGCCTAGACTCATTTTATTCTCCTATCCCCGGTTGCGATTGACCGGGACAAAACAACAAAATTCGCGGCCGAGGCCGCGCCTACAACAAATCGTTATTGCAGCTTGATCTCGACGTCGACACCCGCCGGCAGATCGAGCTTCATCAGCGCATCGACCGTCTTGTCCGTCGGGTCGATGATGTCCATCAGCCGCAGGTGCGTACGGATCTCGAACTGGTCGCGCGAGGTCTTGTTCACGTGCGGCGAACGCAGCACGTCGAAGCGCTCGATGCGCGTCGGCAGCGGCACCGGGCCGCGCACGACGGCGCCCGTGCGCTTCGCCGTATCCACGATCTCCAGGGCCGACTGGTCGATCAGCCGATAGTCGAACGCCTTGAGGCGGATGCGGATTTTCTGGCTTTGCATGTCAGTTTCCCAAAGAGCGATGGGCGGCGCACCATGCGCTGCCCGGAAGTTGTCCGTTACTCGATCACCTTGGCCACGACGCCGGCGCCCACGGTGCGGCCGCCCTCGCGG
>CAYZLI010000097.1:0-14493 GCA_964479195.1 uncultured Rhodocyclaceae bacterium | reverse complement strand
CAAGGGCCTTGAGCATAAATAGCCTCCGGGGAGGGCTATTTGATTATAGCCGCCGGCGAGCCTCCCCCCGTCTTGTCATCCCCGCGAACGCGGGGATCCAGCGGCTTTCCCGGCACCGGACGACACTGGATTCCCGCTTTCGCGGGAGTGACAGATTGGGCGGTTACTTGCGTTTGGGCGGGATGAGCAGGCCGGGCCCGACGCTGAGGGCCTTCAGCTTCTCCTGCGCCTCCAGGGCTTCCTTGCGGGTCTTGAAGGGCCCCACCTGCACCCGCGCCTCGATGGTCGCCGGGATGCCCGCCTGCGCCAGCTTGGCACGCAGCTCCTCGGCGTTGGCGGTATTGCTGAAGACGCCCACCTGGAGCAGATAGCCGCGGGGGAGCGGCGGCAGCACCGGCGGCTTGGCCTCCACCGGCTTGGGCGGGGGCGGCGGCTCCGGCTTCTTCGCGGCCGCGGCCGGCCCCGGCACGAAGCGCACCGCCGGCCCCTCGACCTTGCCCGGGACAGGCTTGGCGGGCGCCGGCTTCACCTCCTTGGCGGGCGGCGGCGGGGCCAGGGGCGTCACCGTCTTCTCCGGCTCCGCCTTGGGCTCCTCTTTCTTTTCCTCGGGCTTCGGCTCTTCCTCCGGCGCCTCGGCGGGCTGCGCCACGGGCGGGGACGCGGGCACGGTGGGGGCGGGCGGGGGCGGCGCCGGCTCCGGCGCCATGAGGTAGTCGAGCAGGGCAAGCCCGCCCAGCAGGACGGCGATCAGCACACCGGCAATGGCCACCCGGCGCACCAGTTTCTTTTTCAGCTCGTCGGGCTCTTGCGTCCCCTGTGTTCCCGCCATGGTCCCTCCCTGTCGTTCTTGTTAAGGACTGCGCTGGCTAAGCGCGCGCACCAGCTCCGCCTCGGCCACGGAAATATCGCAGCGCTCGGCGATCGCCTGGGCCTCCAGGCCCTGCTGCGCCAGCGCGAGCGCCTCGCCGTACTGGGGCGAGACGGCCCGCGCCGCCTTGAGTTTCTCCACTTCCTCCCGCAGGGCGGCAAGCTGCTCGCGCAGGTCCTTCAGCTCGGCCTCGACGCCGCTCTTGAACACCTGCTCGCCGAACTCCGCCGGGTCCTGCTTCCAGACGGGGGCGGCCGGCTTGGGCGGCCGGCCCAGGCGGGCGAGGCGCACGAGCACGACGACGGAATAGAGGCCGATCAGGGCCGCCAGGCCGATCACCGCCTCGCGCCAACCCACCATGTCGAGAAAGTCCATCGCGTCCCTTCCCTAGGCGGCGCTCTTTTCCAGCGCCTGGTCGAGGTCCCACAGGATGTCGTCGAGAGTCTCCAGGCCGATGGACAGGCGGATCATGTCCGGCGTCACGCCCGCCTTCACCTGCTGCTCCTCCGAGAGCTGGCGGTGGGTGGTGGAGGCCGGGTGGATCACCAGCGTCTTGGCGTCGCCCACGTTGGCCAGGTGCGAGAGGAACTGCACGGACTCGATGAACTTCTCGCCGGCCGCCTGCCCGCCCTCGATGCCGAAGGTGAAGATGGAGCCGGCGCCCTTCGGCAGGTATTGCTGCGCCAGGGCGTAATAGGGGCTGGAAGCCAGGCCCGGATAGCTCACCCACTCCACCTGCGGATGGGCGGCGAGGAACTCGGCGACGGCCCGGGCGTTTGCCACGTGGCGCTCCATGCGCACGTGGAGCGTCTCCAGCCCTTGCAGGAGCAGCCAGGCGTTGAGGGGCGAGAGGGCGGGGCCGAGGGTGCGCAGGGTCTCCATGCGCGCCCGCATGGTGAAGCCGAAATCGCCGAAGGTCTCGTGGAAGATCACGCCGTGGTAGCCCTTGGAGGGCTGGGTCATGGCCGGGAACTTGCCGTTGCCCCAGGGGAACTTGCCGGACTCCACCATCACGCCGCCCATGGTCGTACCGTGGCCGCCGATGAACTTGGTGGCCGAATGCACGACGATGTCGGCGCCGTGCTCGATGGGCCGGCACAGGTAAGGCGAGGCGAAGGTGTTGTCGATCACCAGGGGCACGCCCGCCTCCCGGGCGATGGCCGCCACCGCAGCGATGTCCAGAACGTTGCCGCGCGGATTGCCGATGGTCTCGGCATAGAGGCACTTGGTGCGCTCGGTGATGGCGCGGCGGAAATTCTCCGGCTCGTCGGGATCGACGAAAGTGGTCTCGATGCCCAGCTTGCGGAAATTGAAGTCGAGCTGGGAATAGGTGCCGCCGTATAGAGTGCTCGCGGCGACGATGTGGTCGCCCGCCTCGCACAGGGTGAGCAGCGCCACCATCTGCACCGACTGGCCGGTGGCCGCCGCCAGCGCCGCCCGCCCGCCTTCGAGCGCCGCCATGCGCTCCTCGAACACGGACACGGTCGGATTCGAGATGCGCGAATAGACGTTGCCGAAGGTCTGCAGGTTGAACAGGCTCGCCGCGTGATCGGCGGAATCGAAGACGAAGGACGTGGTCTGGTAGATGGGCACCGCCCGCGCCCCGGTGGCGGGATCGGGCTGGCTGCCCGCATGCAGGCAGAGGGTTTCGATGCCGAATTTGCGGTCGGGCATGGGATGGGCGCGCGGTCCGTATGGGCGCCTATTATGCCAGCGTGAGGCGATTGGAGAAGCCCCCAGGGCAGACGCATGGCAGACGCATGAACACCCCTTCTCCCCCGAATTCGGGGGAAGGCGGGGTTTCGCGTGGCATGCTTCCCGCCGCGGCCTTGACATGCGAGCCGGTTACCCAATAAATTATGAAATTATTGGGTAAATCCATGACCGCCAAAATCCTCCTGTTCCGCGAGCAGGAACTGGCATTCCGCACCCAGCATGCGGAGCTGAAGGAGCGCACGCTGGGCGCCGGCGCCCTGCTGCCGGGCACGCCCGGCACGCTCGCGCTGCGCGCCGGCACCGGGTATCGCTACTGGTATCGGGTCTACTACCCCGCGCCCGGCAAGCAGTCGGAGGAGTTGGTCTGCGCGGAGGGCGACACCGAGGCGCTGGAGGCGATGCGGGCGCGGATCGAGTTTGCCCAGTGGGTCGCCTCCCAGGTATCGAGCCTGCGCAAACTGGGGTTCCAGGTGGCCGACAAGCAGGTCGCCCGGGTCCTCGTCGAACTGCACAACCGGGGGGCCTTCGAGGCCGGGCTCGTGCTGGTCGGCACGCTGGGCTACATGGCCTGGCTCAACGAACTGGGCGCAGTCGCGGTGAGCGGGCGCACCCTCGACATCGATCTGGCGCGGCGACAGCCGCTCAAGCTGGCCGCGCCGGCCTCGTTCATGGAAACCATGCTCGCCACGCAGTTGTTCGTGGAGGTGCCCGGCTTGCCCTCGGCCGCGCCCGCCACGTCCGTCAAGCTGCCGGGCCTGCAGGGCCTGCGGGTCGACCTGCTGGCGCCGGGCAAGCGCCTGGGCGCAGTGGTTCGCATCCCCGAACTTCAATGGTGTGCCCAGGCGATTCCCTTCTATGATTACCTGCTGGACGACCCAGCGCCGGCGGCCATGCTTGCGGGCGGGCATTGCATCCCGGTCCGGCTGCCGCAAGCGGCCCGCCTGGTCTGGCACAAGCTGTACGCCAGCGCGCAACGCGCGGGCTTTCCGGAAAAGGCCGAGAAGGACAGAGGCCAGGCGCTGGTTCTGGGCGCGGCGTTGATGGAGGCCGACCCCGGTGCGCTGCGCCAAGCCCTCAGGCAAGCTCCCGCGTCCATGATTCTTCCCATCCGGCCGTGGCGCAAGCGGCTGGTGGAAAGATGCGGCGCCCACGAGGCGCTGGCCCAACTCTTCCATGACGGCTTGTCGGCCCGATCCCGATAACCTTGACATGCCCGCCGCCTTTCTCCTCAAGAAGCTCCTCGCCGCGCTGATCCTGCCGCCCGCTGGCCCGCTGCTGCTGGCGGCGCTGGGGCTGCTGCTGGCGCGGCGGCGGCCGCGCCTGGGGCGCGGGCTGGCCTGGCTAGCGGTAGCGGCCCTGTGGCTGCTGTCCACCGCCGCCGTGACGGAGCCGCTGCTGCGGGCGCTGGAGGAGACGCCACCCCTGGACCTCGCGCAGGCGAAGGACGCGCAGGCCATCGTCGTGCTGGGGGCGGGCAGCTACTTCGATGCGCCCGAGTATGGCGGCGACACGGTGAGCCCCATGAGCCTGGAGCGGCTGCGCTATGCGGCGCGGCTGGCGCGGGAGACGGGTCTGCCGCTCCTGACCAGCGGCGGCGCGCCCTTCGGCGGCGTGCCCGAGGGGCGGAGCATGGCGGAGGCGCTGGAGCGGGACTTCGGGGTGAAAGCGCGCTGGGTGGAGGAGCGCTCTTTCGACACGCGGGAAAACGCGACGAACAGCGCGGTGATCCTGGGGCGGGCCGGGGTAGCGCGCGTGCTGCTGGTCACCCATGCCTGGCACATGCGCCGGGCGCGGGCAGCGTTCGCCGAGACGGGCCTGGAAACCATCGCAGCGGCGACGGGCTATACGACGGCCGGGCCGTTCAATCCCGTGGATCTGCTCCCCAGTGCGGCTGGGCTGGCGCATGGGCGCCTCGCGCTACACGAACTCCTTGGGACTGCGATCGAGCAGCTGCGCTGACTCGATCAGGCGATGCAAAGACACTGGATTCCGGGTTCCGCTTCGCGGCCCCGGAATGACAAGCTCGCGCCGGGCATTTCCGAAGACTCAACCGACCCGCGAAAAATCCGGCGGGCGCTTTTCCAGGAAGGCCTGCAGCCCTTCCTTGGCCTCGGGGGAGTCGAGCAGTTGCAGGAAAGTCCGGGCCTCCCGGTCCACGGCTTCCCGCACCGCCTCGTGCCAGGGGTGCTTCATGAGGCGCTTGGTGGTGCGCAGGGCGAGCGGCGGCTTGGCGGCGAGCTTGCGCGCCACTTCGAGGGCCGCCGGCAGGCATTGCTCCGGGGCGACGACGCGGTTGACGATGCCGAACTCCAGGGCCTGCGGCGCGCCGAAGGGCTCGCCCAGCAGCAGCAGCTCCGCCGCCCGGCGCTGGCCCACCAGGAGCGGCAGCAGCAGGGACGAGGCGGCCTCGGCGCACAGGCCCAGGTTCACGAAAGGCAGGGCGAAGCGCGCGTTCTCGGCGGCGACCACGTAGTCGCAATGCAGGAGCAGGGTCGTGCCGATGCCCACCGCGGGGCCGGCCACCGCCGCCACCACCGGCTTGGTCGCCATCGGCAGTTCGCGCAGGAAGCGCATCACCGGGGCGTCCATGTCCCGGGGCGGGTCGGCGAGGAAGTCGCCCAGGTCGTTGCCCGCGGTGAAGGCCTCGGGCTGGCCGTGGATGAGCAGCACGCGCACCGCCGCATCCGCCTCGGCCTGCCGGAAGGCGTCCACCAGCGCCGCGTACATGGGGGCGGTCAGCGCGTTCTTCTTCTCCGGCCGGTTGAACTCGATGCGGCAGACGCCGTCTTCGCGCGCGGTACGGATCGATCCCATCATCCTAGACCCGCTCGAAGATGCCTGCCGCGCCCATGCCCGTGCCGATGCACATGGTGACCATGCCGTACTTGGCTTCGCCGCGCTGCATGGCGGCCATGATGGTGGCGGTGCGGATGGCGCCGGTGGCGCCCAGCGGGTGGCCCAGGGCGATGGCCCCGCCCTGGGGGTTCACCTTCTGCGGGTCGAGCCCGAGGGTGCGGATCACCGCCAGGGCCTGGGCGGCGAAGGCCTCGTTCAGCTCGATCCAGTCCACGTCCTCCTGCTTGAGGCCGGCCTGGGCGAGGGCGCGGGGAATGGCCTCCACCGGGCCGATGCCCATGATCTCCGGCGGCACACCCGCCACGGCGAAACTGCGGAAGCGGGCGATGGGCGTCAGGTTGAACTGCTTGAGGGCCTGCTCGGAGACCAGCAGCACGGCGCCGGCGCCATCGGACATCTGGGAGGCGTTGCCGGCGGTGATCGTGCCCTTGGCGGCGAAGACCGGCTTCAGCTTCGCCAGCCCTTCCAGCGAGCTGTCGGGGCGCGGCCCCTCGTCGTTCTCCATGAGTTTCTCGACGATCTTCACCGCCCCGGTCTTGAAATCCGGCGCGTGGTCGCGCACCAGGTAGGGGGAAATCTCCGCCTTGAATTTGCCGGCGGCGATGGCGGCGACGGCCTTCTGGTGGCTGGAAACCGCGAAGGCGTCCTGCTCCTCGCGGGAGACCTTCCACTGGGCCGCCACCTTCTCGGCGGTCAGCCCCATGCCGTAGGCGATGGCCACGTTCTCATCGCGCTCGAACACGGCGGGGTTGAGGGAGACCTTGTTGCCCATCATCTGCGGCATGCAGGTCATGCTCTCGGTGCCGGCGGCGATCATGACGTCGGCCTCGCCCAGGCGGATGCGGTCGGCGGCCAGGGCCACGGCCTGCACGCCGGAGGAGCAGAAGCGGTTGATGGTCATGCCCGGCACGCTGTTGGGCAGCCCGGCCAGCAGCAGGCCGATGCGCGCCACGTTCATGCCCTGCTCCGCTTCCGGCATGGCGCAGCCGACGATGACGTCGCCCACCAGTTTCGGATCGAGGCCGGGGGCGCGGGCCATGACAGCCTTGAGGGCGTGGGCGAGCATGTCGTCGGGCCGGACATTGCGGAACGCGCCGCGAATCTTGGCCACCGGCGTGCGGGTGGCGGCGACGATGTAGGCGTCTTGCACTTGTTTGCTCATCTCGTTCTCCGGATCAGTTGCGCAGAGGCTTGCCCGTTTCCAGCATGTGGGCGATGCGCTGCTGGGTCTTCTCGGTCTTCAGCAGATCCACGATCTCGTGGCGCTCCACGGCCAGCAGCCAGTCCTCGGACACCTGCGTGCCGGATTCCACCTCGCCGCCGCAGAGGGCGACGGCCACGGCGCGGGCAACCCGGTAGTCGTGGGCCGAGATGAGGCCGCCCTCCTTCATGTTCACCAGCATCATTTCCAGGGTGGCGATGCCGTTGCGTCCCGCCACCTTGATGCCGCGCGGGGGCAGCTTGGGCCGGTAGCCCGCCTCGCACAGGGCGCGCGCCGTCTGCTTGGCCACATGCAGCACTTCGTGCTGGTGGAACACCACCGGGTCGGATTCGCGCAGGAAGCCCAGCTCGCGGGCCTCCAGGGCGCTCTTCGAGGTGGTGGCCATGGCCACCGCCTGGAAAATGGGCTGGATGAAGAGGAAGAGGTCGCCGCCGGCGATCTTCGCGCCGCCCTCCGCCGCCCGGACGGCCAGCTCCTTGCAGCCGCCGCCCGCCGGGATGAGGCCCACGCCCGCCTCGACCAGGCCGAAATAGGATTCCAGCCCGGCGACGGTGCGCGCGCAGTGCATGGCCAGTTCGCAGCCGCCGCCCAGAGCCATGCCGTTCACCGCGGCCACCACCGGCACCTGGGCGTATTTCACCGTCTGGGTCATCTGCTGGAAGCGCGCCACCGCCTTCTCCAGCCCGGCGAAATTACCCGCCTGGATGGCGGGGGCGAGCCCGGACAGGTCGGCGCCCACGGAGAAGGGCGGAGCCGGCTGCCAGATCACCAGGCCCTTGTAGCCGCGCTCGGCGCGGGCCACGGACTCGATGACGCCCTCCACCACCTCGGGGCCCAGGGTGTTCATCTTGCTCTTGAAGGAGAGGATGGCGACGTGGCTGTCGTCGTCCGTGTGCCAGAAGCGCACGGCGTCGTTCTCGAAGACCGTGGTGGTGCGCGCCTGGCCTTCGCCCAGCACCCGCTCGGGGAAGATCTGGCGCCGGTAGACGGGCAGGGCGGAGCGCGGCTTGTCGTGCTTGGCGGCGGCCGAATACGAGCCCGCCGGGCCGTGCACCCCGGTCCTTCCTTCGAAGACCCACGCCGGCAAGGGCGCGTCGCTCATCGCCTTGCCGGCGATGATGTCCGCCTTGATGGCTTCGGCAATGGCCTGCCAGCCCGCCGCCTGCCAGGTCTCGAAGGGACCCTGGCTCCAGCCGAAGCCCCAGCGCATGGCGAAGTCCACGTCCCGGGCGTTGTCGGCGATCGTGCCGAGGTGACAAGCGCAGTAGTGGAACACGTCGCGGAAGACGGCCCAGAGGAATTGCGCCTGGGGCGAGGGGTGCGCCCGCAGCTTCTCGAAGCGTTGCGCCGGGTCCTTGAGCTTGAGGATGGCCACCACCTCGGCCTCCACTTCCCCCGCCGCCGGGCGGTAGGCTTGGCTGGCGAGGTCGATCACCTGGATCTCCTTGCCCTCCTTGCGATAGATGCCGGCCCGGGTCTTCTGCCCCAGGGCGCCCTTGCCGATGAGAGCGGACAGCCAGGCGGGGGACTGGTAGTACTTGTGCCAGGGATCCTTCGCCAAGCCGTCCTGCATGGTCTTGACGACATGGGCCAAGGTGTCGAGGCCCACCACGTCCGCCGTGCGGTAGGTGGCGCTCTTCGGCCGGCCGATCAGCGGCCCGGTGAGGCCATCCACCAGATCGAAGGGCAGGCCCAGGCGTTCCGTGTGGTGCATGGCCGCCAGCATGGAGAAGACGCCCACGCGGTTGGCGACGAAGTTCGGCGTGTCGAGCGCGCGCACCACGCCCTTGCCCAGCGTGGTGGTGAGGAAGCTCTCCAGGTCGTCCAGCAGCTGCCCCGTCGTGGCCGCGCAGGGGACGAGCTCCACCAGGTGCATGTAGCGCGGCGGGTTGAAGAAATGCACGCCGCAGAAACGGCTGCGCATGCCCGAGGGCACCGCTTCCGACAGGGTGTTGATGGACAGGCCCGAGGTGTTGCTGGCGAAGATGGCATGCTCGGCGACGAAGGGCGCCACCTTCTTGTAGAGCTCGAGCTTCCATTCCATCTTCTCGGCAATGGCCTCGATGATGAGGTCGCAGCCGCGCAGCAGCTCCAGGTCGCTCCCGTAGTTGGCGGCGTCGATGTAGGCCACGCGATCCTTCGTGGCGAAGGGCGCAGGCTCCAGCTTCTTCAGGCCGTCGAGGGATTTCTTCACGATGCCGTTGGGGTCGCCCTCCTTGGCCGGCAGGTCGAACAGCAGCACCGGCACGTTGGCGTTGGCGCAGTGGGCGGCGATTTGCGCGCCCATGACGCCGGCCCCCAGCACGGCCACTTTGCGTACGATGAAATTGCTCACTTCTTTCTCCTGTTGCTGATAAAGGGCAACCGGCCGCTACTCGGCCGGCACCTCACGCTTGGTTCCGTCGGCGTTCAGGGCTACGTAGGTCAGCTGGGCCTCGGTCACCTTCACGGTGATCGGCGCCGAGGGATTGCGCTCGGCATAGACTTCCACATTGACCGTGATCGAGGTGCGCCCGACTTGCACCACCTCGGCGTAGAAGCTCACCACGTCGCCCACGGACACGGGCTGCTTGAACTGGAAGGAGTTCACCGCCACTGTGGCCACCCGTCCGCGCGCGCGCCGGTGGGCGAGGTCGCCGCCCGCCAGGTCCACCTGCGCCATGATCCAGCCGCCGAACACGTCGCCCGCCGGGTTGAGGTCCGCCGGCATGGGGATGACGCGCAGGGCGGGCTGTTTGTCGGGCAGCTTGGCGGGCTCGTTGCTCATGCCGCACCCCCGTGCAGGAGCCGGCTTGCCGGCGATACCGAAGCCGCAATCGCGGGCAAGCCCGCTCCTACAGAACGTGTCATGCGTTGCGCTCCTTCAGGTAGTTGAGGGGTCCGCCGGTGAAGGGCGCGAAGC
The DNA here is from genome assembly GCA_964479195.1 of uncultured Rhodocyclaceae bacterium. Lineage (GTDB taxonomy): Bacteria > Pseudomonadota > Gammaproteobacteria > Burkholderiales > Rhodocyclaceae > Desulfobacillus. The sequence continues at coordinate 4,929 of CAYZLI010000097.1, read as the reverse complement.
CGGTGCCGAAGATCACGCCCGCATCGGCGAGATCCGCATCCGCCACGACGCCGTCGGCCACGCAACGCTGGGCGGCCGTAAGGAGCGGATCGATCAAGCGCAGAGTCAGTCCCGCCGGCACGGCGGCCGCCGCGCCCTTCTGCGGCTTACCTTGATTGTAGGCGTAAAAACCGCGCCCGGTCTTGCGGCCCAGATGCCCGGCGGCCACCAGTTCCTGCAGCTTCTTCGGCGGTGCCGCGTCGGCACCCGCGAGGCCCTTGCCGGCAGCCACGGCAATGTCCAGGCCCACCGTGTCCGCCAGCTCGATGGGGCCGAGCGGCATGCCGAAGGCAAGCGCCGCCGCATCGACCGTCTCCGGCGCGACGCCCTCGTCCACCAGGCGCATGGCCTCGTGCATATAGGGGGCCAGCACGGCATTCACCAGGAAGCCGGGCGCGCTCTTCACCGGCAGGGGCAGCTTGTCCAGGCGGCGCACGAAGGCCATGCCCTGCTTGAGCGCTGCGGCGTCGCTGTCCTGTCCTGCCACCACCTCCACCAGGGGCATCTTCGCCACCGGGTTGAAGAAGTGGATGCCAATGAGGCGCGCGGGCTCCTGCAGCGCCGCGGCAATGTCCTCCACCCGGAGGCTGGAAGTGTTGGTGGCCAGCACCGCGCCCGGCTTGAGCAGCGGCTCCATGGCGGCGAAGAGCTTTTGCTTCGCCTCCAGGTTCTCGAAGATGGCCTCGATCACCACATCGGCCTGGCGCACGCCCGCGCCGGCCGGGTCGGGGATCAACCGGTCCAGGGTGAGGCGCACCTGCTTGTCGTCCTTCAGCTTCTTCTTGTACATCTGGGCGGTGCGCCGGATGGCCGGGGCGATGCGCTCCACGGACTGGTCCTGCAGCGTGACGGTCAGGCCGCGCAGCGCCGCCCAGGCCGCAATGTCGCCGCCCATGACGCCGGCGCCCACCACGTGTACGTGGCGGGGCGAGAAGTCGCCGCTCTTGCCATCACTCTTGCCGAAGCCCTTCAGGCGCTCCTGCAGGAAGAACACCCGCAGCAGGTTCGCCGTGGTCGCCGAACTGACTATGGCCTCGAGGGAGGTGGGCAGCCCGGCGGGCACGGCGAGCGCGTTGCCGCCGTAATTGGCCCACATGTCGAGGATGGCGTAGGGGGCCGGGTAATGCTCGGGCCGCGCGCGCTTCGCCACCTGCTTCTTCGCCTGGGCGGCAACCAGGGCCTTGAGGGGGCCATTCATAAGGCGCTGCACGAAAGGCAGCCGCCGCGGCGCGGCACCCGAGCCCACCAGCATGCGCGCCGCATTCCTCATCACCCGCGGCGGCACGCATTCGTCGGCGAGGCCCATGCGCCTGGCCTTCTTCGCGTCGATGCCGCGCCCGGTAAGCATCATGTCCAGGGCGGCGCCGGGGCCGACGAGCTGCGGCAACCGCAACATGCCGCCCCAGCCGGGCACGATGCCCAGCATCACCTCGGGCAGCGCGAGGCGCGTGCCCGGCTCATCCACCACGATGCGGTGGCGGCAGGCGAGCGCCAGCTCCAGCCCGCCGCCCATGCAATGGCCGCGGATCAGCGCCAGGGTCGGATAGGGCACGGCCGCCAGGCGGTTGAACAGATCCCAGCCCCGCTGCACCAGCGCGCGCGCCACGGCGGGGGTGTCGAGCCGGGTGAACTCCTCGATGTCGGCGCCGGCGATGAAGCCCGCCTCCTTGCCGGAGAGGATGACCAGCCCCTTGGGGGGCGCGGCCTCCAGCGCGTCCAGGGCCTGCGCCAGTTCGGCCATGGCCTCCGCGGAGAAGGTGTTGGTGGAGGCGCCGGCCTTGTCGAAAGTCAGCCACGCCAGTTCGTCCGCATCGCGCTCCAGGCGCCAGTGCTGCCATCCCTTCCCCGCTCCCGCCGGAACAGGGCGCGGAGCAGCAGACAATTCGTACTCAAGTTTCATGGTATCTCCACAAGCATGGAACTGCCGTTCGCCGGGCGCAGGTGCCCGACGATGGCCGGCCGCTCATCCTCATTCACGTGCAGGGCGAAGCGCGTGCCGTCCGCCCCGGTTTCCCGGTGCAGCGCGACCAGCGCGCCGTAGAACACCGGGCCCTTCAGCCATGCATCCAGGCGCAGGGGCAAGGCCTCCGCCCGGGGCAGCCGCGCCAGGCACTGGCCCAGCACCCGCTGGGGGTGGAAGAAAGCCCCGCCAAAGCCCCGCCGACGCGCATAGCCGCTCCACAGGTGCAGCGGGTTGAAATCGCCCGACAGCCTCCCGTAGCACCAGCCGCCGCCCACGGGCAGGCGCCAGCGCGCCGTGGCGCCAGGACTGACTTTCGGCGCCGGCGCCGTGGCCCGCGCCGTCGGCGCGCCGTGGCGGCCGCGTGCGTAGAAGGTGTTGAGGCTTTCCCAGGCGAGCGTCGCGCCGTCGTGCACTGTCGTGTGCAGGTCGAACTCGGCGCCCTTTTCCAGGATGCGATGGCTTGCGATGCGCGCGGCGATGTCCAGCGTGGCGTCACGCGCCAGGGGGGCGTGTTGCAGGATGTGGTTTCTCACCTGAAGCACCCTCCAGATGGGCACCGGGAAGGCCGGCTGGGTGAGGATGGCCATGTGCAGGGGAAAGCCCATGGTATGGAGATAGAGCAGCGGCAGGGCTTCGCTTTCCGGCAAGCCGGAGAGCGCGTGGAAGCGCTTCAGCTCGGCGGCGTCCACGCGATGGCGCCAGCGCGCCGCGATGGCGGGCACGCCGCGCCCCAGCCCCGGGGAGCGCCACAGCGCCCGGACCATGAAAGCCAGGGCCGAGGGGCGGGTGCGGAAGTCGAGGCGAATCTCGGGCTGCATGTTCAATGGAAGGCGTGGGGCTCGGCGCAATAGCCCAGGGACACGGCACCGGAGCCCACGTTCACCGCGGCGGTCATGCTCATTACCAAGCTCAGTATCTCCACGCCCTGATCGCACGCCGCCCGCTCCAGTTCCTCGTAGCCGGGCATGGTGCGCACCCGCTCCGGGTCGCCGCCATAGCTGATGCACAGCTGGGGCGCCTTGAGGCCGCGGCGGATCTGCCCGGTGGCGTTGCGGAACAGGCGCTCGACGCCGGCCTCGAAACCGCGCGCCTTGGCCACCGGACCGATCTGGTCCCGGTGCGAGCACATGACCGGCTTCAGGTCGAGCATCTGGCCCACCGTGTAGGCGCCCCAGCCGATGCCGTTGTCGCCGCGCTTGGAGGCGCGCTTGTACACGTGGAAGAGGTCTGCCGGCAGGAGGAAGGCGTAAGTGTCGGCGGTCAGCTCGCGGATGCGGCTGCCGATCTGGGAGGGCGTGCCGCCCTGGCGGATAAGGCGCACGATCTCGGCCGCCTGCACGGCCTGGCCGGTGAACATGGTGCGGCTGTTGATCACGGCCACGCCGAAGGGCCCGGGGATGCCCGCCAGGCGGCGGCGCTCCTTGTAGCGGTTCACGATGTTGAGGGAAGCCTGCGCGGCATTGCTGTAGATCTGGCTGCGCGCGCTGGTGATGGTGAGGCAGAAGACATGATCGTACTCCACCACCAGACGGTCCAGGAACAGGTCCTCGATCTGCTGCGCCGAGTAGGGGATCGACTCCGCGTGATCCTCGCGACGCGTATCGAGCTGGCTGGCGTAGAAATCCCAGGTCTCCTGGGGATCGCGCCGGTCGTGGAACACCCGCTCACCCACGCGGACGGCGATGGGCATGACCACGATGCCGTGCTCCTCGATGAAGGACTTCGGCAGGTCGCAGGCCGAATCCACCACTATGCCTATCCGCATGCTCTACTCCTCCCGTCTTTGCGGCGCCCTGGGGACGCTCTTGTGTGTTCTTCAGCACGTTTCCACCAGCATGGCGCCGCCCTGGCCGCCGCCGATGCAGATGGAGGCCATGCCGCGGGCGTTGGCCTTGCCGTTGCGCTTGAGCACGTGCAGCAGGTGCAGCACGATGCGCGCCCCCGAAGCGCCCACCGGGTGGCCGAGGGCGATGGCGCCGCCATCCACGTTGAGCCTGTCCTGGTCCAGTTCGCCCAGTGGCTCGTCCACACCCAGTTGCTCCCGGCAATAGCCGGCGTCCTGCCACGCGGCAATGCAGCCCAGCACCTGGGCGGCGAAGGCCTCGTTGATCTCCCACGCATCCAGGTCGTTCAGGCCCAGGCCGTGCCGCTGCAGGATGGGCGTGGATGCGTGCACGGGACCGAGGCCCATCTGCGCCGGATCGAGCGCCGCCCACTGGGCGTCGAGGATGCGTCCCAGCGGCTCCAGCTTGTGGCGCTTCACCGCTTCCTCGGAGGCAAGGACGAGCCAGGCGCCGCCGTCCGTGATCTGGGAGCTGTTGCCCGGTGTGATGCTGCCGTACTTCTTGTCGAAGAAGGGCTTGAGCTTGGCTAAACCGGCCAGGGAGGAATCCCGGCGCAGGCCGTCGTCGGCCCCATACACTTGGCCGTCCCGGTCCACCAGGGGCACCACTTCGCTGTAGTGGCCGGCGTCCTGGCCGGCGGCCACGCGCTGGTGGCTGCCCACGGAGTAGGCGTCCATCTGCTCGCGCGTGATGCCGAAGCGCCAGGCCAGGTTCTCCGCGGTCTGGCCCATGGAAAGGTTCACCACGGGGTCGGTGAGACCCTTGAGCAGGCCGATCACCGGTGCCAGCAAGGCGGCGGGCTTGAGTTGGCTGAAGGCGGCGGCCCGTTGTCCCAGGCTCTTCGCCGCCGCGAGACGGGCGAACCACAGCACCATGGCGTCGGAATAGAGAAGCGGCGCGCGCGAAAGCGCATCCACACCGCCCGCCAGCACCAGCCGCGAGCGCCCCGACTGGATATTGGCCATGGCCGAGTCCAGGGCCTGCATGCCGGAGGCGCAGTTGCGCATCACGGTCCAGCCCGGCACCCTCTCGCCGCAGCCCATGCGCAGCGCCGCGACGCGGCCGATGTTCACCTCGTCCGGC
>CAYZLI010000096.1:12064-14625 GCA_964479195.1 uncultured Rhodocyclaceae bacterium | reverse complement strand
GCCTGACGCCGACTCTGGAGGCGTCGCCAAAATCTCCGCCGACTCTGGAGGCGTCTTCAAAATTTCCCCACTCTCCCGGGGGCTTCAGGAGCGCCAGCGAGAGGGGGTTGCAGAGGCCGATGGCCAGTGCCTCGTGGGCGTGGGCGAGATCGGTGAGGGCATCCACATCCTCCAGCACGCCGAAGAAGTTCGGCTGCGGGATGACGATGGCAGCGATGCCCCCGCCCAGCCTGGTTGCCAGGGAGGCGGGCACCGTGTTGCCGGCTTCCGTGCAGTAGGGAACGTCTACGATTTCGATGCCCTGCTGGCCGACGATGGTGCGTACCGTCTGCCGGTAGTACGGATGCACCGTCAGCGGCAGCAGCACGCGCCGGCAGCCCTTCTTGCTGGCGCGCACGGCCATCAGCACGGCTTCGGCCAAGGCGGAGCCGCCGTCGTAGAGGCTGGCGTTGGCGACGTCCATGCCCGTGAGGGAGGCCATCATGGTCTGCCACTCATAGAGGAGTTGCAGCGTGCCCTGGCTCGCTTCGGCCTGGTAGGGCGTGTAGGCGGTATAGAACTCGCCGCGGGTGGCGATCTGCCATACCGCGGCGGGAACGTGGTGCTCGTAGGCGCCGGCGCCGATGAAGTTCAGCCAGCCCCCGTCGGCCTCCGCCCGCTCCTGCATGAGCCGGTCGATCTCCATTTCGCTGAGTCCCGGCGGAATGGCGGTCTGTTCCTTGGCAATCAGCGCGGACGGGATTTCGTCGAAGAGGGCGTCGATGGATGGCGCGCCGATGGCTTCGAGCATCTGCGCAACGTCGGTCGGTGTGTGTGGAATGAATGGCATCTCAAGCGTTTTCCATGGTCAGCCGGCGTAGGGCGCGTAGGGCGCAATAGCCGCTTGCGGCGTATTGCGCCGGACAACCCGATCGGCGCAATGCGCTTCGCCCTTCGCCAGGCTCAGGACAGGCTTATTGCGCCCTACGGCTTCCGCGGCGCAATTCAATGGGCGTCGGCTTCGGCGACCCCGGCGTAGGCCGCGGCGTCGAGCAGTCCGTCCAACTCGGCCGCGTCGTCCGGCTTGATCTTGAACAGCCAGGCCGCGTAGGCGTCCTGATTGACCGACTCGGGGGCATCGGCGGCCGCCTGGTTGACGGCGACGATCTCGCCGGCGACGGGGGCGTAGATGTCGGAGGCGGCCTTCACGGACTCCACTACCGCGCATTCCTCGCCCGCCGCCACGCGGCGGCCGACCTGGGGCAGATCGAGAAAGACGATGTCGCCGAGGGCTTCCTGGGCATGGTCGGTGATGCCGACCGTGACCAGACCTTCGTCGGTCAGGCGGGCCCACTCGTGGGTTTTCGCGTATTTCAGATCAGCGGGGATGTTCATGTCGTCTTCTCCTGGAATCTCAAACTAAAATCCTGTTGTTGCGCACGAAGGGCGGCTTGACCACGCGGGCCTTCAAGCGCTTGTCCCGAATTTCCACTTCGACCGTGTCGCCGGCGGCCACGCCCTGGGGCAGGCGGGCCAAGGCGATGGACTGGTTCATGGTGGGGGAGAAACTGCCACTGGTCGTCTCGCCCTCGCCCTGGGCGGCGAAGACTTTCTGGTGGGCGCGGAGCACCCCCCGGTCGAGCAGCACCAGGCCGAGCATCTGCCTGCCGGGCGGGTGGGCCCGCAGGGCCGAGCTGCCGATGAAGTCGCGGGAGGCCCCCAGGTCCACGGTCCAGGCCAGACCCGATTCCAGCGGCGAGGTCGTCTCATCCATGTCCTGGCCGTACAGGTTCATGCCGGCTTCCAGGCGCAGGGTGTCCCGCGCCCCAAGGCCGGCCGGCTTTACACCGGCGGCGAGCAGCGCCTGCCAGGTGGGTTCCGCCTTTTCGACGGGCAGCATCAGTTCGAAGCCGTCCTCCCCCGTGTAGCCCGTGCGGGCTACCAGCAGTTCGCCGAACCAGGCGGCACTGAAGGGCCGCAGCCCGCTGCTCGCCGCCTCCGCGCCGGGCAGCGCCTGCCAGACCTTGCCCCGGGCCCGCGGCCCCTGCACGGCGATCATGGCCAGGTCGCGCCGCGGCTTCACCGTCACCTCGCCGGCCTGCTGCCGGATCCAGGCGAGATCCTTGTCCGCAGTGCCGGCGTTGACCACGAGGCGGTACAAATCCGGCCGGAAGAAATAGACGATCAGGTCGTCGATGACGCCGCCTTGCGCATTGAGCATGCAGGAGTAAAGCGCGCGGCCCGGTTCCTTGAGTTTCTCGACGTTGTTGGCGATCAGGCGCAGCAGCAGCGCCCGGGCGCCTGCGCCCTCCAGGTCGATCACCAGCATGTGGGAGACGTCGAACATGCCGGCGTCCCGGCGCACCGCATGGTGCTCCTCGATCTGGGAGCCATAGTGGATGGGCATGTCCCAGCCGGCGAAGTCCACCAATTTGGCGCCGGCGCGGACGTGGGCTGCATACAGGGGGGTCTTGTTTCCCATAATAGGAGCTTGTCGGCGATTATTCAGGTAGTCAGGTGGTCAGGCAGTCAGGTAGTGGCACCCATAAAAAATGGGGCGAAGGAAACTGTCCTTTCGCCCC
>CAYZLI010000096.1:0-11964 GCA_964479195.1 uncultured Rhodocyclaceae bacterium | reverse complement strand
AGTCAGGTAGTGGCACCCATAAAAAATGGGGCGAAGGAAACTGTCCTTTCGCCCCATCTGTCCTTTTACCTGAGAGATTCCCGCTGCTGGCGGGGTGCCCCTTCGGTGGGCGGCCCCGGGATAGTCCGCACCCAGGCCGCCTCTCTCCAGATTTTCGATGCGTCGCGCGGTCCTTCTGCCTGAGCGGTTCCGGGAGTTACGCCTTCGGCGGTGGCCATGCCACTCTCTCCCGCGCGAGCGGGCCGACTATAACCCGCAGCCCGACGGCTGACAAGCCGGGATGATCGGTTATGATTGCCGCCTCATGAAATCAAGCACTTCTGAATTTGTCGCGTTGCGCGGGCGGCGCTGCCACCTGCGCCTGTGGGGTGCACCGGACGCGCCGAAGCTCGTCCTGCTGCACGGCTGGATGGATTGTTCGGCCTCCTTCCAGTTTCTGGTGGACGCCTTTTCCCGCGAGTGGCGGGTCATCGCCCCCGATTGGCGCGGCTTCGGCCTGTCGCAACGCAACGAGGAAGCCTACTGGTTCCCCGATTATCTGGCCGATCTGGATGCGCTTCTCGATCGCTTGTCGCCGGACGAGCCGGCGCGGCTCATCGGCCACAGCATGGGCGGCAACGTCGCCTGCCTCTACGGGGGCGCGCGCCCGGCCCGGGTCTCCCAATTGGCGACGCTGGAAGGCTTCGGTCTCCCGGCCACGGACCCGGCCCAGGCGCCGGTGCGTTACGGCCAGTGGCTGGACCAGATCAAGGCCGGCGTGGCCTTGCGCGACTATGCCGACCGGGACGCCTTCGCCCAGCGGCTGCGGCGCGACAACCCGCGCCTGGCGCCGGAGCAGGCGGCGTTTCTCGCCGACCATCTCGCCGTGCGGCGCGCGGACGGGCGCTATGCCTACGCCGCCGACCCGTTGCACCGGCTGGTCAACCCCGTGCCGTACCGGCTGGAGGAGGCCAAGGCCTGCTGGCGCGCCATCACCGCGCCGGTGCTGTGGGTGGCGGCCCGCGACTCCGGCATCATGAAAGCCTTCCACGGGCGCGAGGCGGACTACGCGGCGCGCCTGGCCTGTTTCCGGAATGTGCGCGAAGTGGTGCTGGAAGACTGCGGCCACATGATGCACCACGACCGGCCGCAACAACTGGCGGCCATCATCGAGGACTTCCTTGGCGGGTGCTAAGATCGATAAATGAAGAAGGTCGACCTGCATTGCCATTCCACGGTCTCCGACGGCTTGTTGCCGCCCGCGGCGGTGGTGCGCCGCGCCGCCGCCAACGGGGTCGAGCTGCTGGCCCTGACCGATCACGACGACGTCTCCGGCCTGGCCGAAGCCCGTGCGGCGGCGGCCGAGTGTGGCATCGGTTTTCTCGACGGCGTGGAGATCTCCGTCACCTGGAACGATCGCACCTACCACATCGTCGGGCTTGCCATCGATCCGGACAGCAGCCCCTTGCGTGAAGGGCTGGCGGGCATACGCCGCGGGCGCCAGGAGCGGGCCGTGCGGATTGCCGAAGCGCTGGCCCAGGCGGGCATCGCCGGAGCCCTGGAGGGCGCGGCGCGGTACGCGGAAAACGCTTCAATCATCGGCCGCACCCATTTCGCCCGCTACCTGGTGGAGCGGGGCGCGGCGCGGGACGTGAAAACCGTCTTCGAGCGCTACCTCGTCCGGGGCAAGCCGGGGTATACGCCCCACCGCTGGGCGGCGCTGGAGGAGGCCCTCGCCTGGGTCCACGCGGCAGGCGGCGTGGCGGTGCTGGCTCATCCGGCGCGCTACCGCATCGGCCGGGACGAGCTACGGAGACTCATCGCGGAGTTCAAGGAGCGGGGCGGGGAAGCGATGGAGGTGGCCTGCGGCGCCCATACGACGGAGCAGGTGCATGAGTTCGCCAACCTGGCGCGCCGCTATGGCCTGATGGCCTCCAGTGCCTCGGATTTTCACGGTCCGGGCGAGAGCTACGCCGATCTCGGCGCCGTGCCCGATCTTCCGGACGACCTGGTCCCGGTGTGGAGGAATCTCACGTAACAATCGACAACTGGCAACCGACTCCATGGCTCAATTCTTTTCCGTGCATCCCCAGCAGCCCCAGCCGCGGCTGATCCGCCAGGCGGTGGAGATCCTGCGCGAAGGGGGCGTGATCGCCTTTCCCACCGATGCCGCCTATTCGCTGGGCTGCCGCATCGGCGACGCCGAGGCCGTGGCGCGCATCCGCGCCATCCGCGGCGTGGATGAACGGCACCACTTCACCCTCATGTGCCGCGACCTGTCGGAGATCGCCAACTACGCCCGGGTGGACAACGTCCAGTTCCGGCTGCTCAAGGCCGTCACGCCGGGCAGCTACACCTTCATCCTCGAGGCGACCAAGGAGCTGCCGCGCCGCATCCTGCATCCGAAGCGCAAGACCATCGGCCTGCGCGTGCCCGACCATCCCGTACCCTTGGCCCTGCTGGCGGAACTGAACGAGCCGATGCTGACCTCGACCCTGATCCTGCCGGGCGAGGATCGGCCGCTGCACGATGCGGCGCAGATCCGGGAGCGGCTGGAGCGGCGCATCGAGCTGGTGATCGAAGCCGGTCCCTGCGGGCTGGAGATGACCACGGTGGTGGATCTGTCCGGGCCGGCGCCGGAGCTGGTGCGGACCGGCCGCGGACCGATCGAGTCGCTCGGCTTGGCCTAGGACCCTGGAGCGGACGGCCGGTCTGGTAGAATGACCGGCTAGCTTAATTTCCCCGACATGGACAGCCTGATCCAGACCCTGGCGATCTACGCCATCCCGGTCCTTTTCGCCATCACCCTGCATGAAGCGGCCCACGGCTATGTGGCTCGCCATTTCGGCGACCCGACGGCCTACCTGGCCGGGCGCATCAGCCTCAATCCGCTGCGCCACATCGACCCGGTGGGGACGATCCTGGTGCCGGGGGTCATCCTGGTCGTCAGCAAGCTGTTCGGCGGCGGCGCGATGCTCTTCGGCTGGGCCAAGCCCGTGCCGGTGGACTTCTCCCGCCTGGGCAACCCGAAGCGCGACATGCTGTGGGTGGCGGCGGCGGGCCCGGCCATGAACCTGCTCATGGCATTGGGGTGGGCGGCGCTGTTCAAACTGGCCACGCTGATGCCCGACCACGCGTATACGACGCCGATGAGCCAGATGGCGCTGGCCGGCATCGAGATCAACTCGGTGCTGATGCTGCTCAACCTGCTGCCCATCCCGCCGCTGGACGGCGGGCGCATCGCCGTGAGCGTGCTGCCGCACCGGATGGCCTGGAGGTTCGCCAAGCTGGAACCCTATGGCCTGCCCATCCTGCTGCTCCTGCTATTCACCGATATACTGGGCTACATCCTGTGGCCGCTGATGGTGGGCTTCCGCCATCTGCTCGCCATGCTCTTTCAACTCTGATCCCACATCATGTACGCAGAACGAGTCCTGTCAGGCATGCGCCCCACCGGGCGCCTTCATCTCGGCCACTATCACGGTGTTCTCAAGAACTGGGTCAAGCTGCAAAGCGAATACCCCTGCCTGTTCTTCGTCGCCGACTGGCATGCCCTGACGACCGCCTATGACGAGCCCGGCACCATCGAGGAGAACGCCTGGGACATGGTCATCGACTGGCTGGCGGCGGGGGTCGATCCCTCGCAGGCAACCCTGTTCATCCAGTCGCGGGTGCCCGAGCATGCCGAACTGCACCTGCTCCTGTCGATGATGACGCCCCTGGGCTGGCTGGAGCGCGTGCCGACCTACAAGGACCAGCAGGAGAAGCTCTCCCACAAGGATCTCTCCACCTACGGCTTCCTCGGTTATCCCCTGCTCCAGTCCGCCGACATCCTCATCTACCGGGCCAACCGGGTGCCGGTGGGCGAGGACCAGGTGCCCCACATCGAGTTCTCCCGCGAGATCGCCCGGCGCTTCAACCACCTCTACGGCCGCGAGCCGGGCTTCGAGGACAAGGCGCGCGAGGCGGTGAAGAAGCTGGGGGCCAAGCGCGCCAAGCTGTACGAGGAGCTGCGCACCCGCTTCCAGCAGGACGGCGACCACCAGGCGCTGGAGCGGGCCCACGCCCTGCTGGACGAGGCGCAGAACCTGACCGTGGCCGACCGCGAGCGCCTCTTCGGCTTCCTGGAAGGCAGCGGCAAGATGATCCTGGTCGAGCCCGAGGCCCTGCTGACGGAGGCGGCGAAGATGCCGGGCCTGGACGGCCAGAAGATGTCCAAGTCCTACAACAACACCATCGCCCTGCGCGAGAGCGCGGAGGCGGTGACCAGGAAGGTACGCACCATGCCCACCGACCCGGCCCGCGTGCGCCGCACCGACCCGGGTGAGCCGGAGCGCTGCCCGGTGTGGCAATTCCATCTGGTCTATTCGGACGAGAGCACCAAGCAGTGGGTGCAGCAGGGCTGCCGCAGCGCCGGCATCGGCTGCATCGAGTGCAAGCACCCGGTGATCGACGCGGTGCTCAAGGAGCAGGAGCCCATGCACGAGCGGGCGCAGATGTACCTGGACGACCCGACCCTGGTGCGCAACATCGTTGCCGACGGCTGCGAGAAGGCGCGCAAGCTTGGCCAGGAGACCATGCGCGACGTGCGCGAGGCGATGGGGCTGAACTACACCTGAGGGATGGCGGGCATGGCGCACAAGGAGACCGAGGCGAAAGTTCTGGCGTCCATCCACGAGATCTTCGCCGAGAAGATTCCCTTCAATCGCGTGCTCGGCCTGGAGGTGGTGTCGCTCGCCGACGCCGGCCCGGTGATCCGCTTCGGCATGCGTCCGGAGCTGGTGGGCAACTTCCTGCGCGGCAACCTCCACGGGGGCGTGATCTCCTCGGTGATCGACGTGTGCGGCGGGCTGACCGCCTTCCTCGGGCTGCAGCGCAAGCTGAAGGACGAATCGCTGGAAGAGCGGCTGCAGCGCTTCGCCCGCATCGGCACCATCGACATGCGGGTGGACTACCTGCGGCCCGGCCTCGGGCAGTGGTTCGAGGCCCGGGGTCTGTTGCTGCGCACCGGCAACAAGGTGGCGGTGACGCGCATGGAATTGCACAACGATGCAGGCGAACTGATCGCCGCCGGCACCGGTGCCTACACGGTGGCCTGACGGGGACGAGCAGATGAACGTGGAAACGACGACCGAAGTCCTCGAGCATCCTCACGTGCCCCGGCTCTACGGCGAGCCGTTCCCGGAGATGCCCAAGGACCTCTACATTCCGCCCGATGCTCTGGAGGTGTTTCTGGAAGCCTTCGAGGGGCCGCTCGATCTGCTGCTCTACCTCATCCGCAAGGCCAACATCAACATCCTCGATATTCCCATGGCGCCGCTCACCCGGCAGTACCTGGAGTACGTGGAGGCCATGCGCTCGCGCAACCTGGAGTTGGCGGCCGAGTACCTGCTCATGGCGGCCATGCTGCTGGAAATCAAGTCGCGCATGCTGCTGCCGCGGCCCCAGAAGATCGAGCAAGGGGAGACCGACCCGCGCGCCGAGCTGGTGCGCCGCCTGCTCGAATACGAGCAGATGAAGGCCGCCGGGGCCAAGATCGACGCCCTGCCGCAGGCCGACCGCGACTACGAGTGGGTCAGCGTGTGGATCGCCGACCAGGCCGCCGAGCGCCTGCCTGAAGTGAATCTGAACGACCTGCAGGTCGCCTGGCTGGCCCTGATGAAACATGCCAAGGTGATGCAGCACCACAAGGTCCGCCGCGAGGAGCTGTCGGTGCGCGAGCACATGAGCCTCGTGCTGAGGAAGCTGCAGGGCGGCGCCTACCTGGAGTTCGCCGAGCTGTTCGATCTCACCCTGGGCGCGGCCGGGCTGGTGGTGAATTTCCTTGCCGTGCTGGAGCTCGTGCGGGAACGCCACATCGAGGTGACCCAGCGCGAGGTCTTCGCACCGATCTATGTCAAATTAGCCTATACCGCAGGTCCGGACGATGGAACAACCGTATACGACTAGCGACTACAAGCGGATTCTGGAAACCGTGCTGCTCGCCTCGGCGGAGCCGCTGAAGATCGTCGACCTGAAGAAGGTCTTCGACGAGGAATTCGATGACGACACCCTGCGCGTGCTGCTGGAGGAGCTGCGCGCCGACTGGGCCGAGCGGGGCGTCGAGCTGGCGCAGATCGCCGGCGGCTGGCGCTTCCAGACCCGGCCGGAATACCAGAGCTACATCGACCGGCTGAAGAACGAAAAGCCGCCGAAGTATTCCCGCGCGGTGCTGGAGACCCTGGCCATCATCGCCTATCGCCAGCCGGTCACCCGCGGCGACATCGAGGACATCCGCGGCGTGGCGGTGTCGCCCAATATCCTCAAGACCCTGGAGGCGCGCGGCTGGATCGACAGCGTCGGCCATCGCGACGCGCCCGGGCGGCCCGCCCTGTACGCGACCACCCGCCGCTTCCTCGACGATCTGCGCCTGCGCAGCCTCTCCGAGCTGCCGCCCCTCACCGAAATCGAACGGGTAATGGATCTTGCCGACGCAGCGCAAGCGTAGCCCGTTCCGGCCGCCGGCCAAGGCTGCCCACGCCGCCGGCGAGGGCAGGGGCGGCGGGCACGGCGGCGGCCGCGCCAAGCCCGGCGCCCAAGGGGGGCGTCCGGCCCCGGCCGGCGAGCCCCGGCCCGGCGGGCGAGGGGGGCCGCCGCGGATCGAAGGCGAACCGCAAAAGCTCCACAAGATGCTGGCCCAGGCCGGGCTCGGCTCGCGCCGCGAGATCGAGGACTGGATCGTCGCCGGGCGGGTGAGCGTCAACGGCAAGCCCGCCCACACCGGCCAGCGCATCGGCCCCCGGGACCGGGTGCGCGTCAACGGCCGGCCGGTGAACCTCCGGTTTGCCCCCCGTGCGCCGCGCATCCTGCTCTACCACAAGCCGGAAGGCGAGATCGTCTCCCGCGCCGACCCGGAGGGCCGTCCGACCGTGTTCGATCGGCTGCCGCGCATCGGCGGCGGCCGTTGGCTCGCCATCGGGCGGCTGGATTTCAACACCGAGGGCCTGCTGCTCTTCACCAATAGCGGCGAACTGGCCAACCGCCTCATGCATCCGCGCTACGAGATCGAGCGCGAGTATGCCGCGCGCATCATCGGCGAGCTCAGGCCCGAGCAGGAGGAGACGCTTCGCGAAGGCGTCGCCCTGGAAGACGGCATGGCTTTCTTCAATACCCTCGTCGCCAAAGGCGGGGAAGGCACCAACCGCTGGTACCATGTCACCCTGAACGAGGGGCGCAATCGCGAGGTGCGCCGGATGTTCGAGGCGGTCGGCTGCACGGTCAGCCGCCTGATCCGGGTGCGCTTTGGTCCGCTGCAGTTGCCGCCGCGTCTGAAGCGGGGCATGTGCCTGGAGCTGGCCGAGGATGAGGTTCAGGTCCTGCTCAGATCCCTCCCCGGGGCCAATAGCTCAGGCAAATCCGCCAAATAATCCGGCAACTGATTGTTTCTTGCCGGCGTCGTTGCTATAATTCCGTTGATTTTTCCGGTCCCGGGCCTGGATTGGCCCCGGGGTGCAGTCAGGGATGGGCATTGCGCCCATTTTTTATTTGTACGCATGGAACTGGCGCAGATCATCGAGCAGGCGGTCGTCGGCCTCGGCTACGAACTGGTGGATTTCGAAACCAGCCCGCGGGCGCGGTTGCTGCGCGTGTTCATCGACCAGCCTTCCGGTGTCACGATCGACGACTGTACCCGGGTGAGCAACCACCTGACCCGCCTGTTCGCGGTCGAGAACATCGACTACGACAGGCTGGAGGTCTCATCGCCCGGGCTGGACCGGCCGCTCAAGAAGGCGGCCGATTTCGAGCGGTTTGCCGGGCAGGAGGCGCAGTTGCGCCTGCGGCTGGCCGTGAATGGCCAGCGCAACTTCACCGGAGTGCTGGCGGGCGTCGAGGAGGGGAAGCTGCGGCTTGATTGCGGCGGCACCACCCACAGCTTCGAGCTCGCCCAGGTGGAAAAGGCCCGCCTGGTGCCGAAGTTCTGATCAGAGGATTTGTTGGAGGATGAAATGAGCAAAGAGCTGTTGCTGCTGGTGGACGCCCTGGCGCGGGAGAAGAATGTCGCCAAGGACATCGTCTTCGCGGCTCTTGAATCGGCCCTCGCCTCCGCCACCAAGAAGCGCACCAACGAGGAAGCGGACGTGCGTGTCGCCATCGACCGGGAGACCGGCGAGTTCGACTCCTTCCGCCGCTGGCTGGTGGTTCCCGATGACGCCGTGGAGACTCCGGACACCCAGATCGGCATCACCGAGGCGCAGCAGGAAGTGCCGGAGGTGCAGCTCGAGGAGTACATCGAGGAGCAGCTCGAGCCGATCGACTTCGGGCGCATCGGCGCCATGGCGGCCAAGCAGGTCATTCTTCAGAAGATCCGCGACGCCGAGCGCGAGCAGATCCTGAACGACTTCCTCGAGCGCAAGGAGCATCTGGTCACCGGCACGGTGAAGCGCATCGAGCGGGGCAACGCCATCGTCGAGGCCGGCCGCATCGAGGCCGTGCTGCCGCGCGACCAGATGATTCCGAAGGAGAACCTGCGCGTCGGCGACCGGGTGCGTGCCTACCTGCTCAAGATCGACCGTCAGGCCCGCGGCCCGCAGCTCATCCTGTCGCGTACCGCGCCGGAGTTCATCGCCAAGCTGTTCGAGCTGGAAGTGCCCGAGATCGAGGACGGCCTGCTCGAGATCAAGTCGGCGGCGCGCGACCCGGGCGTGCGCGCCAAGATCGCCGTGAAGTCCAACGACCCGCGCATCGATCCGATCGGCACCTGCGTCGGCATGCGCGGCTCGCGGGTGCAGGCGGTGACGAACGAGCTGGCGGGCGAGCGCGTGGACATCATCCTCTGGTCGCCGGATCCCGCCCAGTTCGTCGTCGGCGCCCTGGCGCCGGCCGAGGTGAGCAGCATCGTCGTGGATGAGGAAAAGCACAGCATGGACGTGGTGGTGGACGAGGACAACCTGGCCATCGCCATCGGCCGCAGCGGCCAGAACGTGCGGCTGGCCTCCGAGCTCACGGGCTGGACCATCAACCTGATGACGGTCGAGGAGTCGCAGAAAAAGACCGAGGAGGAATCGGCTGCGATCCGCGGCGTCTTCATGGAGAAGCTGGACGTGGACCAGGAGGTGGCCGACATCCTCATCGGGGAAGGCTTTTCGACCATCGAGGAAATCGCCTACGTGCCGCTCAACGAGATGCTGGAGATCGAGGCCTTCGACGAGGACACGGTGAACGAGCTGCGCAACCGGGCGCGCAACGTGCTGCTGACCGAGGCGATCGTGAACGAGGAGCAGCTCGAGAACGTGGCCGACGATCTGCTCAACCTGGAAGGCATGGACAAGCCGCTGGCGGCAAGGCTGGCCCGTGCGAACGTGCGTACGCGGGACGATCTCGCCGACCTGGCGGTCGACGAGCTGGTGGAGATCTCCGGGATCGACGACGAGCGGGCCAAGAGCCTGATCACCACGGCGCGTGCGCATTGGTTCGAGTGAGGAACATATGGCACAGATGAGCGTAACGCAATTCGCCAGCGAGCTGAAGATGCCCGCTGCCTCGCTGCTCGAACAGTTGCAGAAGGCGGGTGTGGACAAGAAGGGCGCGGAGGATGTCCTCAGCGACGCGGACAAGACCCGCCTGCTCGACTATCTGCGCAAGTCCCACGGCGCGACGGAATCGAAAGCGAAGATCACCCTGACGCGCAAGCAGACCACCGAGATCAAGAAGGCGGATGCTTCCGGCAAGGCCCGCACCATCCAGGTCGAGGTGCGCAAGAAGCGCGTCTTCGTCAAGCGCGAACCGGGCGATCTGGTGGCGGAAGCCGCGGCGCCGGCCGCGCCGGCCGCGGCGGCGCAGCCGGTCGTCGACGCCGAGCAGACCAAGCTGCGCGAGCAGGAAGCCCAGCGGCAGGCGGAGCTTGTCGCGCGCCAAGTCGCCGAGCTGAAGGAGAAGCAGGAACGGGAGGCGCGCGCCAAGCAGGAGGCCGAGGAGCGGCTCGCAGCCCAGCAGGCCGCCGCCGTGGCGGTGGTGCAGGCCAAGGCGCAGGAAGCGGCCCCGGCCTCTACGGGGACGCTGCACAAGCCGGCCGTCAAGGCGGAAAAGAAGGCCGAGAAGCCCAAGAAGCCCTCCACCTGGGCCGAGGAGGCGGCCAAGCGGCGCGCCATCAAGACGCGCGGTGACACGGGGGGAGCCTCCGGCTGGCGCGGCGCCAAGGGCGGCGGGCGGCGCAATCATCATGAGGAACACGCGCCGGCGGCCATGCCGGCCGAGCCCATCGTGCGCGACGTGCTGGTGCCGGAGACCATCACCGTGGCCGATCTCGCCCACAAGATGGCGGTCAAGGCGGCCGAAGTGATCAAGACCCTGATGAAGATGGGCAGCATGGTCACCATCAACCAGGTGCTCGACCAGGAAACGGCCATGATCGTGGTGGAGGAGATGGGGCATGTGGCCAAGCCGGCCAAGCTCGACCAGCCCGATGCCTTCCTCGCCGAGGCCGAGGCGGAGCACAAGGACGTGACGCTGGAGCCGCGTGCTCCGGTCGTGACCGTCATGGGCCACGTGGACCACGGCAAGACCTCGCTCCTCGACCACATCCGCAAGACCCGCGTGGCCTCCGGCGAGGCGGGCGGCATCACCCAGCACATCGGCGCCTATCACGTCGAAACGCAGCGCGGGATGGTGACCTTCCTCGACACCCCGGGCCACGAGGCCTTCACGGCCATGCGCGCCCGCGGCGCCAGGGCCACCGACATCGTCATCCTGGTCGTGGCGGCCGACGACGGCGTGATGCCACAGACGAAGGAGGCCATCCATCACGCCAAGGCGGCCAACGTGCCGCTGGTGGTGGCCATCAACAAGATCGACAAGCCGGAAGCCAACCCGGACCGGGTCAAGCAGGAGCTGGTGGGCGAGAGCGTCGTGCCCGAGGAATACGGCGGCGATTCGCCCTTCGTCCCGGTGTCGGCCAAGACCGGCCAGGGCATCGACGAGCTGCTCGAGCGCGTGCTGCTCCAGGCCGAGGTGCTGGAACTGAAGGCGCCGAAGGACGCACCCGCCAAGGGGCTCGTCATCGAGTCCCGCCTGGACAAGGGCAAGGGCCCGGTGGCGACCATCCTGGTGCAGTCCGGCACGCTCAAGCGCGGCGACGTGGTGCTGGCTGGCGCGGTGTTCGGCCGCGTGCGGGCCATGCTCGACGAGAACGGCAAGCCGGTGGACGAGGCCGGGCCGTCGATTCCGGTCGAGATCCAGGGCCTGTCCGACGTGCCGATGGCCGGCGACGAGGCGTTGGTCCTCGCCGACGAGCGCAAGGCGCGGGAGATCGCCCTGTTCCGTCAAGGCAAGTTCCGCGACGTGAAGCTCGCCAAGCAGCAGGCGGCGAAGCTGGAGAACATGTTCGAGCAGATGGGCGAGGGGGAAGCGAAGAGCCTGGCGCTCATCGTCAAGGCCGACGTGCAGGGCTCGCAGGAAGCGCTGGCCCATGCGCTGACCAAGTTGTCCACCGACGAGGTCAGGGTCAACATCATCCATGCCGCCGTGGGCGGCATCAGCGAATCGGACGTAAACCTGTCTGCCGCCTCGAAGGCGGTGATCATCGGCTTCAATACCCGCGCCGATGTTCAGGCGCGCAAGGTTGCAGAGAGCCTGGGCGTGGACGTCCGCTACTACAACATCATCTACGACGCGGTGGATGAGGTGAAGGCGGCCATGTCCGGCATGCTGACGCCGGAGAAGAAGGAGCATGCCATCGGCCTGGTGGAGATCCGCCAGGTGTTCCGCATCTCCAAGGTCGGCGCGGTTGCCGGCTGTTATGTGCTCGACGGCCTGGTGCGCCGCGGCGCCCAGGTGCGGCTGCTGCGCGACAACGTGGTCACCTGGACCGGTGAACTGGACTCGCTCAAGCGCTTCAAGGACGACGTGCGCGAGGTCAAGGCCGGCTTCGAGTGCGGCCTCAGCCTGAAGAACTACAACGACATCCAGGAAGGCGACCAGCTCGAGGTGTTCGATATCCAGGAAGTCGCG
>CAYZLI010000095.1:4927-14939 GCA_964479195.1 uncultured Rhodocyclaceae bacterium | reverse complement strand
GGCCTCCCCTTTCCGCGGTGCACCCGTCGGCGGCTGCCGCTGCTGGACGCCGTTCACCGAGGCCCACGTCAGCGCCGACGGCTTCCTCGTCGCCTGCCGCCACGACTACAACGGCCGCTCGAATATCGCCGACCTGCGGCAGATGGGCTTCGCCGAGGCCTGGCATGAGCCCGCGTTTCAATGCTTGCGGCGCGCCCTGCTGAATGGGGAGACCCGGGGCACCTCATGCGCGTCGTGCGCCGGCAACGACGCCGGTGCAGGCACTTAGGGACCAACACCGTCGGCGGGCGGCTAGCGCCAGACCGCCCCCTTGGCCGCCCAGCGGCCGATGAATTCCGCCGCTGCCGCCGCCGGCAGGGGCGGCGACCAGTAGTAGCCCTGGGTCTCGTCGCAGCCGTGGGCGAGCAGCCAGTCCAGTTGCCCGGCCGTCTCCACGCCTTCGGCGAGCACCTTCAGGCCGAGGCTGTGGCCCAGGGCGATGGCGCTCTGGGAAATGACGGCGTCGTTGGGGCTGCGCTCGATCTCGGCGATGAAGGACTGGTCGATCTTCAGCCGGTCGATGGGCAGGCGCCGCAGGTAGGCCAGCGACGAATAGCCCGTGCCGAAGTCGTCGATGGCGAGCGTGATGCCCATCTCCTTCAGGCTGTTCAGGATGCCGATGGCCTCGTCGGGGCGGCCCATGACCGCGCTTTCGGTCACCTCCAGCTCCAGCAGGTGGGGATCGAGCTTGGTCTCCCAGAGGACCTCGGCCACCCTGTCGGGCAGGTCCTTGTCGCGCAACTGCAGGGCGGAGAGGTTCACCGCCAGGCGGACCGGCGGTAGCCCCAGGTCGAGCCAGTGCTGCATCTCGCGACAGGCCCGCTTCAGGACCCATTCGCCCAGCGCGGAGATCAGGCCGCATTCCTCGGCGATGGGGATGAACCTGCCCGGCGGCACGGCCTCGCGCCCGGCCGGCTGCCAGTGGGCCAGCGCCTCGACGCCGGAGAGCGCCCCGTCCCGGGCGTCCATCTGCGGCTGGTAGTGGAGATCCAGCTCGTCCCGGCCCAGCGCCTCCCGCAGCCGGTTCTCCAGCGCCAGGCGCTCGGTCGCCGCCAGGTTCATTTCGCCGGAGAAGAATTGGAAGTTGTCCCGGCCCTGGGCCTTGGCGTGATAGAGGGCCATGTCCGCGTTTTTCAGGATCGTGCCGATCTCCTCGCTGTCGCCGGGGAAGAAGCTGATGCCGATGGATGCGGAGGTGTACAAGGAGTGGTTGCCGACCGTCACCGGCTGCTGGAAATTGGCGAGGATCTTGGCGGCGACGGAGGCGGCGGCGGCCGGATGGCCGATGTTGGGCAGGACGATGACGAACTCGTCCCCGCCCAGGCGCGCCACGGTGTCGGACTCGCGCACGGTCTGGCCGATGCGCCGGGCGGCCTCGATCAGCAACTCGTCGCCCACGTGGTGGCCCAGCGAGTCGTTGATCGTCTTGAAGCGGTCCAGGTCGAGAAAGAGCACGGCCACGCGGGTGCCCTCGCGCTGCGCGGTGGCGAAGATCTGCGGCAGTTGGGCGTGGAGCGCGAAGCGGTTGGGCAGCTCCGTGAGGGCGTCGTGGTAGGCGAGATACTGGATGCGCTCCTCGCTGCGCTGGCGGTCCGTGATGTCCGAGAAGATCGCCACGTAGTGGGTCGGCCGGCCGCCGCCCGGCTCGTAGACGGCGTTGATCGTCAGCCATTTCGGATAGATCTCCCCGTTCTTGCGTTTGTCCCAGATCTGCCCGGCCCAGGAACCCTGCTCGATCAGGCTGTCCCACATGCGCTGGTAGAACGCCTCGTCGTGCCGGCCCGATTTGAGCATGCGCGGGTTCTGGCCGATGACCTCCGAGGCGGAATAGCCCGTGATGAACGCGAAGGCGGGATTGACCGAGAGGATGCGGTTGTCCCGGTCGGTGATCAGGATGGCCTCGGAAGTGTGGGCGAAGACCTTTTCGGCCAGCGCCTGCCTTTCCTCCGCCCGCTTGCGCTGCGTGACGTCCTCGAAGAGGACCAGCGCTTCCATGTCGTCGCCGTCGATGCAGGCCACGGTCGCTTCCACGCACTGCAGCGTGCCGTCCGTTTTTTTCCGGTGCAGGGCGCCGCCCGAGAGCGGCCGGCGCACGCTGGGACAGCGGGCCACCAGCTCCGCCAGCTTGACGCCCTCCTCGCCGGGGAAGTAGCCGGCCAGGGAGGTGCCGAGCGCCGCCTCCGCCTCCTTCTCCAGGATGAGGCCGGCCATGCGGTTCCAGTCGAGGACCCGGCAACGGCGGTCCACGACGGCCACGCCGATGGGCACGCTGTCCAGCAGGCGCTCCAGGTATTGGACGCGCCGCGGCCGGGGGGCGAGGGCGCGCAATTGGGTTTCCACCTCGGCCAGTGCGCTGCGGTAGCTGCGCCGCTGGCGGGTGCGGGCCAGGGCGGCGCGCAGTTCCTCGCCCAGCGCCTGGGCCTCCTCGGAGGAGCGGCAGACGGCTTCCCCGCCCAGGGGCGTGAAGCGCAGCAGGTGCTCCAATTCGGCACGCAGCCAGGGATGGCACAGGATGAAGACCAGCAGGTCCCGGTCCACGGCGTGGATCTGCTGCGCGACGGACAAGGGCCGCTCCAGCCCCGCCCCCACCACGACGGCGCCGAGCGTGGCCCGGCGCTCCCGGATGCTTTCCGCCGCCTGGTCTTGCGCCGCCTCGATCAGGGCGCCGGCGCCGGCCATGCCGCGGCGCAGCGCGGCGGCGGTTTCCGCATCCACGTCGACCAGAAGCACGGCGTCCATGGCTATAACCTTCACCTTCCCCTCGCTCCCCTTCCCGAGGAAGGGGATGACCACGGCTCGCTGCGCTCGCGGTCCATTGATTGCCTCGGCTTGGGGCGGCCCGGCGCCGAGGCTAATCCATCAGCAGTGGCTGTCCCAGCAGCGCGCGCCCGGTCCAGATGCGCAGCAGGTCGGTCGTCGGCGACATGACGTGGGCCGCCCGCGCTTCGCGCAGCAGCCGCGCCAGCCGCGAATTGTCCCGATAGGCCATGCCACCCATCAGGGTCATCGCCTCGTTGGTGAGCTGCACGGCGCAGTCGGCGACTTCGGCTTTTGCCGAGCACAGCAGGGGGAGCGCCTCCTCGCTGCCCAGGTCGGCCTGCTCCGCCGCGTGATAGGCGAAGCAGCGGGTCTTTTCCAGCTCCGCCCAGAGGCAGCCCAGCCGGTGCTGCAGGACCGGCTGCTGCGCCAGGGTGGCGCCGCTGTGGGCGTAGGTGCGCCGGGTCAGGTGCTCCCGGGCGAGCGCCAGCGCGGCATCCGCCACGCCCAGGTAGGTGCCGGCCATGGCCATCAGGAAGTTCGGCGTCACCACTTCGAACACGTACCAGGTCTGGTCGCCCTCCCGCCCCAGCAGGTCGGCCCGCCGGATGGGCACGTCGCGCAGTTCCATGCGGCGCGAATCGTTTCCCCGCATGCCGAAGCCCTGCCAGGGTTCGCCCCATTCGATGCCGGGCGCCGCGGCGGGGACGAGCACGCAGGAGAGCTGCCCCGGCGCGCCGTCGGCCACCGCCACCGTGGACACCACGTAGGAATCCGCATGGCCGCCGTTGGTGACGAAGGTCTTGGTGCCGTTGAGCACGAACCCGTCCGCGGAAGCCGCCCGCAACTGACTCTCGGGCAGGTAGAAATGCACGCCCGTGCCCGGCTCGCTCAGGGCCAGGGTGGTCAGGTGCTCGCCCCGGCAGATCGGCGCGAGATAGCGCTCCTCCTGCTCGCCCGTGGCCTTGGCGGCGATCACCGCCGCGCCGACGCAGTGCATGCCGAAGCAGATGGCGGTCGAGGCGCATTCGCGCCCCAGCGCCTCGCACACCCGGGTCAGGGCGAGCAGCCCCTGGCCCAGTCCGCCCTGCGCCCGGGGCACCACCAGCCCGCCCAGCCCGGCGGCCTGCAAGGCGCGCAACGAGGCTTCCGGCCATTGCGCCTGCCGGTCCACCGCTTCCGCGGCGGCGGCGACATGCTTTGCGGCGATTTCGCGGGCCTGGCCGACAAGCTTCTCGATGGGGTCATGCGGCATTGCAACTCCTCGGCCGTGCCGTCGCAGGCAACGCCCTGACCTCAATTTAGGCCAGCTTGCGCTCCAACGAAACCCGGATTGCCGCTAGGGTCTATTGCGGTCCCCAAGAGGGCCGCCCATGGGCTATATGAACTAGATGGGGCCCTCGGGCTCCAGGCGCAGCCTCCCCGCGAATGAGGTTGCCGCGGCGACGGTGCGCGATCGACAGGAGCAGCCTCGAACAAGCTGTGGAGGTGCATCATGTTGGGCGAAATGATCGGTGAGGCGCGGGGCAAGGTCACGGGCGTGCGGGTGCTGCCGTCCCAAGGGCAGGGCCCCTGCATGGAAGTCTGCTTCCAGGGCATGGGCAAGCTGCTGGGACTGGAGACTAGCGACGTGGGCACGTACGAGTCGGTGCTGCTGCCGGCGGGGGTGTTCCGCGGCAAGGGCCAGGGGGTGATCACCACCAAGGACGGCGACGTGGTCACCTGGACCGGGGAGGGCGTCGGCAGGCCGACGGGCAAGGGCATGGCCGCCAGTTGGCGCGGGGCCATCTACCTGCAGACGGCCGCGCCGCGCCTGGCCCAGTTGAACAACATCGCGGTCATCTTCGAGCACGAAGTGGACGAGAACGGCAATACCGAGTCGCGGGAGTGGGAGTGGAAGTAGCCGCGTAACCCCATCACCTTCGAAGAGGCCGGCGCGAGCCGGTCTCTTTTTGACTCCGGCCGGCCGCTTCGCGGCCTTAACTTCGCAAGCGAAGTTAGCCTTCGCCGCAACAAGCCTGCGGCGTGTTGTGCGCTGTTCTGCTAAGCTCCCCGGCGCCATGCCTGCCGCATCCGGACGCCGGGTCGTCAAATTTCTCGCGCTTGCCTGCGGCGCCCTGCTGGTGCTCGCCGCCGCGGCCCTTGCCCTCGTGGCAGCCGGCGCCGGCTCCGGGCTGCTGAAGGGCGAACTCGCCCGGGTGGTGCAGGAGCAGAAGGGCCGCACGCTGCGCATCGACGGCGAACTGTCCTGGTCGCTCTTTCCCGGCCTCGCCCTGCGGCTGGGCCAGGCTTCCCTGTCCGAGCACGAAAGCGAGCAGGTGTTCGCCTCCCTCGACGGCGCCCGGGTTTCCCTGCAGTTCATGCCCCTGCTGCGCGGGCAGGTCGTCATCGATTCCGTCGAAGCGGCGGGCCTGCGGGCGAACCTCGTGCGCCTGCCCGACGGACGGTTCAACATCGACGATCTCCTGGCGCGGGATCCCCGGGCGGCGCCGGCGCGCTTCGACATCGGCGCCTTGAAGCTCACCGCGGCCCATCTTGCCTACCGGGACGAGAAGACCGGCCAAGCCTTCGCCTTGTCGGGCCTCGGACTCGACACCGGCCGCCTGGCCAATGCGGCGGAAGGCCGCCTCGCCCTGGCCGGCCGGTTCTCCGGCGCGGGGCGGGCTTTGCATGTGGCCCTGGCCGCCCATTACCGCTACGACCTGGACGGGCGGCGCTACGGCGCGCCGACGCTCGAGCTCGAACTCGCCGGGATCGAGCCCCGGGTGCAGGC
Source organism: uncultured Rhodocyclaceae bacterium (assembly GCA_964479195.1). Lineage (GTDB taxonomy): Bacteria > Pseudomonadota > Gammaproteobacteria > Burkholderiales > Rhodocyclaceae > Desulfobacillus. Next base: position 9,370 of record CAYZLI010000095.1, on the reverse strand, counting down.
CCGGCTCGTCCTCTCCGATTTCGAAGCCACGAACGAGACACTCAAGGCCGGACGGGCCGCCCTCGAACTGGACCTGCGCCAGGGCGAGACTGCGGTGGCGGGCGGGCTCGCCTCGGCGCTCGCGGCCGACCTCGGCGCGCAGACGGTGGAACTGCCGGCCTTCACGGGCGAGCTCAGCGTCGCCAGCCCGCGCCTGCCGATGAGGCGCCTCAAGCTCCCCCTCTCGGGCGGCCTGCGCGTCGACCTCGGCCGGCAGACGGCGGCCGGCCGCGTCGCGGCGCAGATCGACGAGAGCCAGGCCCGGGCAAGCTTCGCCATTGCCCGCTTCAGCCCCTTGCGCCTGACGTTCGAACTGGACGTGGACCGCCTCGACCTGGACCGGTACCTTCCGGCCAAGCCGGGCGGCGAGCCGTCCGGGCCGGCCCTCGCCCCCGCCCTCCTCCAAGGCCTCAACGCCAGCGGTACGGTCCGGATCGGGGAGCTCAAGACGGGCGAGCTCACGGCCCGCAACCTGCGCCTGGAAGTGCAGGCCGCCGACGGGCGGCTGGACGTCAGGCCCTAGGATTCTAGGGGCAGGCCCCAAAACGAGGCGCGGCGCCCCGCGCCTGTGGCAAAACGCACATTTGTCGGGTTCGTCCCATCGCCGCCGCTCCCTGCGGCGGCGGGACAAGCCGTTGTAATGTTGACGCAAATCAATGTTGCCCGGCGGCTGGCATCCAACTTGCAAAAGAGGCCGCAAAGCCACTGGGAGCAGCCATGGGAACCCGATCCATCACCGTCAATGACACGACGCTGCGCGACGGCGAGCAGACCGCCGGCGTGGCCTTCAACGCCGAGGAGAAGATCGCCATCGCGCGCTTTCTCGCTTCAGTGGGAGTGCCCGAGATGGAGGTGGGCATCCCGGCCATGGGCGAGTCCGAGCGCGAGGTCATCGGCGCCATCGCCGCCCTTGGCCTGTCCGCGCGGCTCGTGGTCTGGGGCCGCATGTGCGCCGCCGACCTCAAGGCGGCGACCCGTTGCGGCGCCCACATCGTCAATCTCTCCATCCCCGTGTCCGACATCCAGTTGCGCCACAAGCTGAACCGCAGCCGGGAGTGGGTGTTGAAGAGCATCGCCCGCCTCGTGCCCGCCGCGCGGGATGCGGGCGTGGAGGTCTGCGTCGGCGGCGAGGACGCCTCGCGCGCCGATCCGGATTTTCTGTTCGCCGTGGTGGAGGCGGCCCGGACGGCGGGTGCACGGCGCTTCCGCTACGCGGACACCCTGGGCGTGCTCGATCCCTTTGCGGTGCATGAGCGCATCGCCGCGCTGCGGGCCCGCAGCGACCTGGAGATCGAGATGCATGCCCACAACGACCTGGGGCTGGCCACCGCCAACACGCTGGCGGCGGTGCGCGCCGGCGCCACCCACATCAACACCACGGTGAATGGCCTGGGCGAACGCGCCGGCAATGCGCCGCTCGAAGAGGCGGTGGTCGCCCTGCGCCACGTGCACCACGTCGAAACCGGGATAGACGCCTGGGCCCTGCCGGCCATTTCGAGACTCGTCGCCAAGGCCTCGGGCCGGCCGGTGGCGGCCAACAAGAGCATCGTCGGCAAGGCGGTGTTCACCCACGAGGCCGGCATCCACGTGGACGGCCTGGCCAAGCACCCCGACAACTACCAGGCCTTCGATCCCGCCGAGGTGGGGCGCGAGCACCGCATCGTGCTGGGCAAGCACTCGGGCTCCACCGCCGTTGTGCGCGCCTACGCCGAACTGGGCATCGCCTTGAGCGAGAACCAGGCCCGCACGATCCTCGAGCGCGTGCGGGCTTTCGCCACGGCGAGCAAGCGTGCGCCGGGCTTTCGCGAGCTGATGGGCTTTTTCCTGGACTGCGTCCGGCCCAAGGCCGCCCCGTTCATCCATGAAGGAGCCATGGCATGAAGCCGATCACCGCGGCATTGCGCAGCGTGTCCGGCGCCGAGGAGATTTTCCGCCTGCTGGACGTGCCCTTCGACCAGGCGGTGGTGAACGTGAATCGCCTGCATATCCTCAAGCGCTTCAACCAGTACCTGGCCCAGGCCGGCGGGCTGGACGATAGCCTGTCCCCTGCCCGCGCCGCCGAACTCCTTGCCCGCGCCTACGGGGATTTCGTCGGCTCCTCGGCCCTCGAGCAGAAAGCGCTCAAGGTCTTCCAGCGGGGTGCCACGCAGCGCATTGCCGTCGACGCGCTGCGCGGTTCGCGGGGCCCGGGGGCCGCCTAGCCATGCCGGAACAGGACTACCACGTCTTCATCTGCACCCAGGACCGTCCGCCGGGCGACCCGCGCGGCTGCTGCATGGGCCATGGGGGGGAGCGCATCGCCCAGGCCTTCCGGCGCGAGATCGAGCGGCGCGAGCTCGGGCATCAGGTCGCCCTCACCACCACCGTCTGCATGGGCGTCTGCGGCGGGGGCGCCAACGTGCTGGTCTATCCGGATGCGGTGGTCTATGCCGGGGTGCGCGAGGCGGACGTGCCGGAAATCGTCGATGCCCATCTCGTGGGCGGCACGCCGGTGACACGGCTCAGGGCGCCGGCGACCTCTTGGTAGCGGGAAACGGTGACGGATTCAATGCCGGGAGGTGAAGAAGTCCTTCAGCTTGCACAGGAGCAGGCTGGGATCGAAGCGCGGATCGGCTAGCGCTTCGCCGGCAATCAGCCTCTGCAGCGCCGCTGCGGGATCCGTCTCCCCGGTGAGCAGGACTTGCGCGCCGCGCTTGGCCATGTGACGGACGAACCCATCGCCGGCGCTGCCGGCCACCACCACTTCCACCCCGTCCAAGGGATGGGGCTGGCGGTCGTCGTGATGGTGGAGGATCTGCTCCTTCGCCAGTTCCACCCGCTGCGGGCTTGGCGGCGGTTCCCCGGGCCGGCAGTCGCAGACCAGCCAGTGGCGGGCCTGGCCGGCATGGCCGGAGACGGTGGCGAAGTCCTTCGTGGCGATGGCGATTTTCATGGGTGTCGTGAGCGCTTCAAAGGGCCAAGGCGGCCTCGGGTTCGCGCATCGGCCCGGGCCCGTCCTCGGGGCCGAAGCACTCGGCGTAGTCGCAGCACACGCCGCAGCTCGGCGACTTGCAGATGAGCACCTCGGCTCGCTCGCAGAGCTGCCGGTAGAAGAACTTCTTCCAGCGCATGTTGCCGCTGTTCTTGGCGTGCAGCGTCGGAAAGCAGTTGCGCATGAGCTCGTTCAGGACCTGGCGGTTCGGCAGCCCCAGGTCCTGCCAGAGGTGGTTCTGCCCCATGCAGGCGTGGGCGATGAGGCGGGCGAGCAGCCGCAGCTCCTCGCTGGGATGCACGGCGTGATCGAGGAGCAGGGCGACGAGGTCGTCGAACTCTTCGTTGCGGGAGAGCCGTTCATGGTTCGGCAAGCCTGTCCTGAGCATGGTCGAAGGGCTCACCACGAACGGCTCACGAGGGGACGGTTCGCCCTGAGCCTGTCGAAGGGCGAACGGTGTCGCGCAGTCAATGTCAGGCATACCCAACCCCATCCAATGTTGGCGGTCGCTCAAATCTCCATCGCCGCGTGGGAGATGCACTTCTTGGTGCAGGTCCGGGCGCAGGCCTCGCAGCCGATGCAGGCCCGGCCGTCGGCGATGGTCATCACCTTCTTCTCGTACTCGTCGTCATCGTCGTCGTCGCCGTCCACGGCGATGAACTCGCCCTCGTCATTCACCGCCATCAACTGCAGCACGCCGCGGCCGCAGACCTTGAAGCAGCGCCCGCAGCCGATGCACTTCTCGTCGTTGATGGCGGCGACGAACTTCGGTGTCCAGCTGCGCCCGTCGGGCATGGTGACGGTTGCGTAAGCCATTCCGTTCTCCTCAGTTGGGGGTGGCCTGGGCCTTTTTCGCTGCGTCCAGGGCCTTGTAGGCGTCGTAGGTTTTCTGCGCCACTTCCAGGATGCGTTCCCAGCCGGTGGGCAGATCCTCGGACAGGTCGTGCAGGTCCATCTTGGCCGTCGTGGCGGCGGCGTTGAGCTTCTTCATTCTCGCCTTCAGCTCGTCGGCGGTGTTGGCCTCAGTCATGCTTGCTCCTAATACTTCGCCACTTCGGAAAAGCGCTCGATCATCGCCACCGCGTCGTTCACCAGCTTGTCGCCCTGCTCGGCGAGCTTGGCGAGGCTGTCGAAGCCGAAGCGATGCACGTCGCGCAGGTACTTGTTCACCACCACCAGGCGGCCGGCGATGAGCACCACGCGGCCGAAGCCCTCGTGGTGCATCTTGATCATGGGTGCCGTCATGACGCCGCTGCGCCGTTCGATGGCCAGGCCCGCGGCGTTGTAGTAGAGCTCCATGCGCCACAGCACGTCCGGGTCCGGATCGGCCATGAGGGGCATGGCCTTGCGCGCCTCCGCGTCCACCACGTAGGGGGCGAGCACCTGCTCGTCGCTCTTGCCCTCCCAGTGGCCGTAGCTGTCCTGGGCGCGCA
>CAYZLI010000095.1:0-4827 GCA_964479195.1 uncultured Rhodocyclaceae bacterium | reverse complement strand
AGCACCTGCTCGTCGCTCTTGCCCTCCCAGTGGCCGTAGCTGTCCTGGGCGCGCAACTGCTTTACCAGCTCGCTGAGGAAGGGGGAGACCATCGGATCGGCGATCACTTCAGACATGGCTGGTTTCCTCGAAATCTTCAACACGGCGCTCCTTGCCCTTCAGCATGGCCTTGCGCATCCAGGGCGGCGGGGTGCCTTTCAGCACCTCCTGCATGCGGGCGATCAACTCCACGATGGCCTGGGGCTGGGGGATCTTCACCGGATGCACCTTGAGGTTCACCACCTTGGCCGCGGCCGAGCCGCCGATGGCGGCCACATAGACGATGGCGCAGTCGCGGATGGCCTCCAGCTTGGCGGCGAGCTTGTCTTCCGTGCCATCGTCCTTGAGGTCGCCGTCGAACTGCACGACTTCCAGCAGGCGATGCGCGTCGGCGCCGACCTCGTAGATGGCGATGTGGCGGGCCCAGCCGAAGTGGGCGTCCACCCGCGCGAGATCCTCCGTGGCGAAGGCGACCTTCATGGCGTTTCCTCCTTGATTTGAATCAGTGACGAGGGACAGTCGGCGCTGCAGCCGCATGGCCGGCCTCCTGAGGTTTGAAATCTTCCGGCCTGTGCTCGTGCTGGGCAGCCATGAACAGGTTGCCCACCTCGAAGATCAGCTCCCGCGTGCCGCGGTAGCCCACCGAGACGCGATGGGCGGCACCGATGCGGTCGAAGGTGGGCAGGCCGGCGCGGAAGAAGGGGATGGCGAGCCGCTCCGCCGCTTGCCGGCCGTGGGAGTGGGTGACCAGCAGGTCGGCGCCCGCCGCGGCCCGCTCGAAGTCCTCCAGGTCGCCGATCACCACCTCTTCGCAGGGCAGGCGCTCCAGGAGCGGCGCGCTGTTGGGTGAACCCGTGGTCGTCACCGCACACTGGATCTCCGCACCCATCTCCGCGAACCAGGTGGCGAGCGCATAGAGGAGATCGGGCTCCGCGGCGAGGGCCACCCGCTTGCGCCCGAAGTGGAAATGGCCGTCCAGCATGGCGTCCTGCAGTTGCGAGCGCTGGCGTTTGTACTTCGCCGGCACCTCGTTCCCGGAGAGTTCCGAGAGCAGGGCGATGAAGGCGTCACTGGCCTTCAAGCCCGTGAGCTTGTCGAAGAGCTTGAAGGGGACGCCGGCGGTGCGCTCCAGCGCTTCGGCCGCCGGGCGCATCTGCTCGCCGATGGCGATGGTGAGCGCCGATTCGCCCAGCTTGCGGATGTGCTCGAGCCGCGTGCCGCCCAGGGTGGTGGGCAGGAAGCTCTCGGGGATGTGGCCGTCGAGCGAACCCGACAGGTCCGGCAGGATGATCGGATAGAGCCCGAAGGCTTCCACGATCTCGCGGATCTCCTCCAGGTCGCCGGGGGTGAGGTGGCTGCCGGGCAGGATGTTCACCTGCCAGGGCGTGCGTACCTTCGAGCGCCGCGCGAGGCTCTCCACCATGCGCGTCACCGCTTTGCCCCAGCCGTCCTGGAAGGCGCCGGCATAGTCGGGCGTGGGCACGAACACCACTTCCATGTCGGCGAACTCCGGATGCTTCTCGCGGATGAGCTTGAGGAAGCCCTCCACGTCGTCGCCCTTGGTCTCCGTGAGGCCCGTGGAGCACAGGCCGATCACGGCGGGCTGCGCCCGCTTGTGGATGTTCACCAGGGCCTGCTCGATGTTCTCCAGGCCGCCGAGGATGGTGGTGACCTCGTTCATGGCCGTGGTCTGCAGCGGGATGGTCTCGCGGAAGTGGCGCACGAACAGCACCAGGCCGAAGGCCGTGCAGCCCTGGGAGCCGTGCAGCAGCGGCAGGCAGCGGTCCAGGCCGAGGAAGGCCAGGGCCGCGCCGACGGGTTGGCTCATCTTGAGCGGGTTGACCGTGCAGGCCTTGTTGGGGTGGGTGATGTTGGCCATGGCGAGTTCCTCAGTGGCGGGCGCCGCGGGCAGTTTCCGGCGCCCGCCCTTCGACGGGCTCAGGGCGAACGGTTTCCCCGGGTTCGTTCGTGGTGAGCCTGTCGAACCACGAATGACGGTCGGCGCGCTCCCACTCCGGCATATCCCACGGTGCCGGCTCCCGCACCTGCGCCCAGATGGGACTGGCGAGCGCCTTGTCGATCTCCTCGACGAGATTGGCGATGCCCGCGTAGCCGGCGAAGGCGTAGTGGCGCTCCTGGTTCACTTCGACCCAGGGCGTCTTGGCCTTCAGCGCCACGAACTGCGAACGTCCGCCGGAGAGCATCACGTCGGCGCGGGCCTCCTTCAGCATGCGGTACATCTCCTTCGGCGGCAGCTCGTCGAAGATGTGGGCGTCGGTGCCCATGATCTCCTTCACCTTCTCGCGGTCGCTGAGCGTGCTCTTGCGCATGGAGGTGCCGACGATCTCCAGGCCCACTTCCTGCAAGGCGGAGACCACCGACCAGGACTTCACCCCGCCGGTGAAGAGCAGCACGCGCTTGCCCTTGAGGCGCGCCTTGTAGGGTTCCAGCCTGGCCCAGGCGCGGGCCTCCTCGCGGGCGATGAGGGCCTCGGTGCGCTCCAGGAGTTCGCCGTCCGCGCCGCGCTCCACCAGCAGCCGCCCGATGTTGCGCAGGGCGTCCGACATGTCGGCGATGCCGTAGAAGCTGCCCTCGAAGTAGGGGATGCCGTAGCGCTCCTCCATCTTGCGCGCCACGTTGATGAGCGCCTGCGAGCACAGCATCATGGCGGCGCGCGCCCGGTGGGCGCAGGCGATGTCGTGATAGCGGGCGTCGCCGGAGACGGTGGCGAGGATGCGGATGCCCAGCTCGTCCAGCAGCGGCTTCACCTGCCACAGCTCGCCCACCACGTTGTACTCGCCGATGAGGTTGATGTCGCAGGGCGTGCTGAATTCCGGCTCCGCGGTGCCGATGACGTGCTCCAGCAGGGCCTCGCCGCCCAGCTTGTTGCCCAGGTTCTTGCTGCCGGCGAAGCCGGGCGCGTTCACCGGGATCACCGGCTTGCCGAACTTCTCCCGCGCCGCCTTGCACACGGCGTCGATGTCGTCGCCGATCATGGCCGGCACGCAGGTCTGGTACACGAACACCGCGGGCGGGTCGTACTTCTCGATGATCTCGCGGATGGCGCGGAAGAGGCGCTTCTCGCCGCCGTAGATCACGTCCAGCTCGCCCAGGTCCGTGGTGAAGCCCGTGCGGTAGGTGCTGGGGCCGGAGGAGAAGACGTGGCGGCTGTCCCAGGAGTTGCCTTCGCAGGCGATGGGGCCATGCACGAGATGCGCCACGTCCACGATGGGCTGCAGGGCGATCTTCGCCCCGTCGAAGGCGCAGCCGCCCGCCGCCGCGCCCGGCGTGAGCTGCTTGCCGCAGCCCTTCTTGCGCGCCGATTCCGACTTCGCCTGGTTCCTGGCGCAGCCGGGCTCGTTCATCAAGTCAGCGACTTTTTTCGTGAGCGCACTCATTGCAGCATTCCCGACAAAGAAATTCCTTGCCGGTCATAGTGCAAATGGCGTGCCACGACGGGCCTGGCGGAAAAATTCCTTTGGATTCTGGGAGCGTGTCAGCTCGCGGGATGCAGCGCCCGCCTGCTGCAGGTGAGGCTTGTAACGTTTCCGACAGGAAAGAACGACAGAACCGCGCGGCGGCTGCGATGCTACTCGTGAATCACTAGTGCGTCGCGTGTCAGCTGCGCGTAGCGGCATTCGGCGAACGCCCTTGCGACGTCCGGCAAACTGGTTTGCACCAGCGCGTACAGATCCGCATTGCTGATATTTCCAGTGCTGACGAGCAGCAATCTCGCGGGGCGTCCTTCGACGATGAACGAATGCACAAAGTCCTCGTCCTTGGTGACAACCACACGCCCCTCTTGGTCGGCCAGGGCGCAGATCGCGGCGTCGGGCGTACGGTTGCCGGCGGGCAGATCCAGTGTGTGAATGGCATCGTGGCCCGCGCCCGCCAGCCATGCGGCCAGGCGGCGGGGCAACTGGGCGTCAACGAGGAACTTCACGCGGCCAGTTGGTCAAGCCGCTTCACGTGGGTGAGCCGGGCGGCGAAGGCGAGGGCGGCAAGGATGTCTTCCCGCTCCAGATCCTCGTAGTCGGCCAGGATTTCTTCGATGCTCATGCCAGCGGCAAGCCATTCGAGGATGTTTTCGACGGGATAGCGCAGCCCACGGACGCACGGCTTGCCGTGGCAGATGGCGGGATCGATGGTGATGCGGGATTCCATGGCCGGTGTCCTCTGGCTGGACTAGAGGTTGCTATTGTACGCCGCAGGGCCATCCAGAGAACTTGCCGGTTGTTGCGCCCGCCCCCGGCTCGCGGGGGCGGGGTACTGCGTCAGAATTTCACGACGATGTCCTCGTCGAGCAGCATGTACTGGCAGGCCAGGCGCCAGTTCGGCGCGAGGTCCTTCAGTTCGAGCTCGGCGAGATCCTGCTTCTTCAACTTTCCCGCCAGCACCAGCACGGTCTTCTCCTTCTCCGTGAGGTGCGTGGCGAGCGGCGGCTTCGCGCCCAGGTGCATCACCTCGACGACGCAGGAGCCGCATTCCCCGTTCTGGCACTCGTGGTGGAGGGGGATGCCGTGCTTCTGCGCCAGGCCGAGGATGGTCTGGCGGTCGCCGGCGACGGCGTAGACCGTCACGTTCTTTTTCATCGCCGGCGAGCTGAAGGTTACATTGGCCATTCTTTACTCCGCTGCAATCGGAATGGAGGTTGGCGCTCGGTCCGCCGCCGCACCCCCACCCCAGCCCTCCCCCTGGCAGGGGGAGGGAGTTTGGTGGGTGCTCACCTCACTGCGTCGAAGCTGGTGCCGTTCGGATCGGAATCCAGCACGTCGAAGATCTTGTCGA
>CAYZLI010000094.1:11949-14974 GCA_964479195.1 uncultured Rhodocyclaceae bacterium | reverse complement strand
CCCCCCATCCGCCCCATTCGGGTGCCGAAATATTCTTGATTCATATCAAGTAATTCCGTAAGGCCCTGTTTTGCCGCAGGGCGATTTTCCCCTGGCAAGACGATTGCATTGGGGTACGCCGACCATTCTTCATTAACGGGAGGACCTCGGCATGAAAGAACAACTGGTAGTGGTCGGCAACGGCATGGCCGGCGTGCGCGTCATCGAAGATCTGCTCGCCATCGCCCCCGACAAGTACGACATCACCGTCATCGGCGCGGAGCCCCACGGCAATTACAACCGCATCCTGCTCTCCCAGGTGCTCTCCGGCGAGAAGGCCTTCGCCGAGACGATGCTGAACGACGAGGCCTGGTACGCGAAACAGGGCATCGCCTTGCTCGCCGGCCGGAAGGCGGTGGCCGTCAACCGGGCGCGCCGCTGCGTGGTCACGGCCGACGGCGGCAGCGTCGCCTACGATCGTCTGGTGCTGGCCACCGGCGCCAAGCCCCTCGTGCCGACCCTGCCCGGCACGCACCTCAAGGGGGTGGCCACCTTCCGGGCGATTGCCGACGTGGAGGCCATGCTGCAGCGGGCCCGCAGCGGCGGCCGCGCCGTGGTGGTGGGCGGCGGGCTCCTCGGCCTGGAGGCGGCCTACGGCCTGAAGAGCCGTGGCATGGACGTGACGGTGGTGCATCTCATGGACCGGCTGCTGGAGCGCCAGCTCGACGCCCCCGCCGCCGCGCTGCTCAAGCGCTCCCTGGAGGAGCGGGGGCTGAAGGTGCGGCTCGCCGCCGAGACCCAGGCCCTCCTCGGCAGCGGCGCCGTGGAGGCCGTGCGCCTGCGCGACGGCACGGAGCTGGCCGCCGAGCTGGTGGTGCTCGCCGCCGGCATCCAGCCCAACGTGGATCTCGCCCGGGAGGCCGGCATCCACGTGGAGCGGGGCATCGTCGTGAACGAGACCATGCAGACCTACGACCCGCGCGTCTATGCGGTGGGCGAGTGCGTCGAGCACAAGGGCACGCTCTACGGCCTGGTGGCGCCGCTCTTCCGCCAGGCCAAGGTCTGCGCCAACCATCTCGCCGGCGCCGGCTTCGCCCGCTACCGGGACACGGTGATGGCCGCCAAGCTGAAGATCACCGGCATCGACCTCTATTCCGTGGGCAACGTGGCGGGCGGCCCCGGCTACGAGGAGATGGTGCTGCAGGACCCCTGCCGCGGCGTCTACAAGAAGCTGGTCATCCGCGACAACAAGCTGGAAGGAGCGCTGCTCTACGGCGACACCACCGACGAGGCGCGCTACTACGACCTCATGCGCGACGGCACGGACATCTCCGGCCTGCGCGCCACCCTGTTCCAGGGCCACGGCGGCGAGACGGGCCACAGCGGCGAGATGGCGGTGGCGGCCATGGCGGAGGACACGGAAGTGTGCGGCTGCAACGGCGTGACCAAGGGCATGATCGTCAAGGCGGTGACCGAGAAGGGGCTGTTCACCCTGGAGGAAGTGCGTGCCCACACCAAGGCCTCGGCCTCCTGCGGCTCCTGCGCCGGCAAGGTGGAGCAGATCCTCGCCTTCACCCTGGGCGGCAGCTACTCGCCGGCGCCCAGGGAAAAGCCCCTGTGCGGCTGCACGGATTTCTCCCACGACGAGGTGCGCCGCGCCATCCGCGAGAACCATCTCATCACGATTCCCGAGGCCATGGGCTTCCTCGAATGGAAGACGCCCGACGGCTGCCCCAAGTGCCGGCCGGCGCTCAATTACTATCTCATCTCCACTTGGCCCGGCGAGGCCCAGGACGACCCGTCCGCGCGGGTGCACAACGAGCGGGTGCATGCCAACATCCAGCAGGACGGCAGCTACGCCGTCGTGCCGCGCACCTGGGGCGGACTGACCAACGCCAAGGAGCTGCGGGCGATTGCCGACGTGGCCGAGCGCATGGGCGTGCCGGTGAAGGTCACCGGCGGCCAGCGCCTGGCCATTCCCTTCGTGAAGAAGGAGGACCTGCCGAAAGTGTGGGCGGAGCTGGGCCAGGCGGGCCTCACCTCCGGCTATGCCTACGGCAAGGCGGTGCGCTCCGTGAAGAGCTGCGTGGGCAAGGGCCTGTGCCGCTGGGGCACCCAGGATTCGTTGGGCTTGGGCATCCGCGTCGAGAAGGCCTTCTGGGGCGCCTGGACGCCCCACAAGTTCAAGATGGGCGTGTCCGGCTGCCCGAGGAACTGCGCCGAGGCCACCATCAAGGACCTGGGGCTGGTGGGCGTGGATTCCGGCTGGGAAGTGCATGTGGGCGGCACCTGCGGCGTGCGCGTGCGCGCCACGGACCTGCTGTGCAAGGTGGCGGGCGACGACGAGGCGGTGGAGCACGCGGCAGCCTTCCTCCAGCTCTACCGGGAGGAGGGGCACTATCTGGAACGCTCCTCGGCCTGGATCGAGCGCGTCGGCCTGCCCTACGCGCAAAAGCGCGTGGTGGAGGACGCCGCCGGGCGTCAGCAGCTCGCCGCCCGCTTCTTCGCCTCCCAGGAGCATGCGCAGCGCGACCCCTGGACCGAGCGGGCCGCCGACCCGGCGGCCTGGGCCACCGAATACCAGCCCCTCGAAGCGGCGCTGGCTTGATAACCCTTACCGGAGATGTGACATGAATGCCAAACTGGAATGGATCGACATCTGCGCCCTGGCGGACATCCCGCGCCAGGGCGCGCGGCTGCTGCGCACCCCCGGGGGCAACCTGGCCGTCTTCCGCAGCATCGACGACCGGCTCTTCGCCCTCGACGACCAATGCCCGCACCGGGGCGGGCCCCTCTCCCAGGGCATGGTGCACGGCCACGTGGTCACCTGTCCCATGCACGGCCTGAACATCAACCTGGCCACGGGCGAGGCCATCGCCCCGGACACGGGCTGCGTACGCCGCTATCCCCTGCGCTGCGAAGGCGGGCGGGTGCAGCTCGGCCTGGTGCCTGAGGTGGAGTCGGAGGGGGCGGCCCGACGGCATGCTTAAGGCCTAAAGTTCGCGGGGGGCACGCCGATAACCGGTACATGGAGCCCCCTGCCCCG
>CAYZLI010000094.1:2596-11849 GCA_964479195.1 uncultured Rhodocyclaceae bacterium | reverse complement strand
GCCCCCTGCCCCGTCCCCTGCCGCCGCCCCGCCGGCCGAAGAAATCTTCATCGGCCGCCAGCCGATCCTCGATCGCGACCAGCAGCTCTACGCCTACGAGCTGCTGTTCCGCCGCGGCCGGCAGAACAGCGCCCAGGTGAGCGACGACCTGGCCGCCACGGCCACGGTCCTCAGCCACGTCTTCTCGGAACTGGGCCTGGAGGCCGCCCTCGGGCCCTACCTCGGCTTCGTCAATCTCGACGCGCGCATGCTCATGAGCGATGCGCTGGAGATCCTGCCCCGCGGCAAGTTCGTGCTGGAGATCCTGGAAACGGTGGAGATCACGCCGGAGATCGTGGACCGCTGCCGCCTGTTGAAGGAGTCGGGCTTCACCCTGGCGCTCGACGACTTCGTCCGCCTGGAGGAGAGCCACAAGCCGCTGCTCGAGCTGGTGGACATCGTCAAGGTGGACATCATGGGCATGGACCACGCCGCCCTGGCGCAAATCACGGCGGCGCTGAAGCCGTGGCCGGTCCGGCTCCTGGCCGAGAAGGTGGATAGCGAAGCCCAGGCCAAGCACTGCCGCGAGCTCGGCTTCGAGCTGTTCCAGGGCTATTACTTCGCCAAGCCGGCGATCGTCGCCGGCAAGAAGCTGTCCCACTCGGAAGTCGCCCTGATGCGCCTGCTCGGTCTCATCCTCGAAGACGCCGACTCGGCCGCCCTGGAAGGCGTGTTCCGGCAGGAGCCGGGGCTTACCCTCAACCTGATCCGGCTGACCAACTCCGCCGCCGCGGGCGTACGGCAGAAAATCACGTCCCTGCGCCACGCCATCACGGTGCTGGGGCGGCGCCAGTTGCAGCGCTGGCTGCAACTGCTGCTCTATACGAACCCGGCCGCCGGCGCCAGCCTTGCCGGCCCGCTGCTCCAGCTCGCCGCCACCCGCGGACGCTTCATGGAACTGCTGGCCGAGAGCCTGCTGGGCAGCCGGCGCGAACACGAGGACCACGCCTTCATGATCGGCATCATGTCCCTCATGCCGGCCCTGTTGCACATGCCGATGGAAGCAATCCTCTGCTCGCTGCCCCTGCCGCCCGACGTGCGCGATGCCCTGGAAGGCCGGGAGGGCGTCCAGGGCAAGATGCTTTCCCTGGCCGAGGCCCTGGAAGCCGACGACGCGGACGTCTGCGCCGCCATCGCGGTGGAGCTGCCCGGCCTGGACGCGGATCGCATCAATCACTGCCTGACCCAGGCGCTGGCCTGGGCCAGCAGCATCGGCCAGCCGGGCTAGGTCGCCTTGTCATTCCCGCGCACGCGGGAATCCAGCGGCTTGCAAACGACACTGGATCCCCGCATTCGCGGGGATGACAAGGGCCTTTTTCTAGCTCACCGCCTTCAGGATCAGCGGCACCAGCGGCTCCGGCAGCCTGATCTTGCCCGCCAGGGCGAACTCCCGGGCGCGGCCGGACATCTTCTGCCAAGTCTTGCGGATGATGTCGATCCACTTCGCCTCGTCGTACTCCGGATGCTGGCCGGCGAAGGCCAGCATGTAGTGCTCGATGAACACGAGATCGACCACGTCCTCCAGCAACTGGGTCTCGGCGTGGACCTTGAGGCCCTTCTTGCCCACGGCGGTCTTCACCGGCCCGATCGTCTGCGCGTCGTAGCCCACCTCCTCCAGGATCCGGCCGACGGTCTCCGCATGGAACTTGTAGAGCCCCGTGCGCCATTGCAGGTAGCCCTGGCGGTCCATGGGGTAGCTCGCGCGCGGCGTCTTCCAGCGCTGGATGTGCTGGGCCCGCACGGCCAGGCACACGGCCTCGGACGCCTCGGGCGCGTAGCGCTCGAGCATCTCGCTCATGCGCTGCCCGTAGAGCAGTTCCTTCGCGAATTCCCGGCCGTCGACCAGATCCTTGTTGGGGTCCTCGGCGTTGGCCGCGTCGATGCGGGCGATCGCCTCCTGAAAGCGTTTCGGATCGGAAATCATGGTGTTGACGTGAAGCGAAATGTTGGGAGCGGCAATTTTAGTCCGTTTATTCGCCCCGCGCCGCGCAAGTTGCTATAGTGGGCAGGCAACACGAAGGACGCGAATGATCAGGAACATGCCGCGTCGGGCCGCGGAACTTGCCGCGGCCCGCGTGGAAATCGAGTCGCTGCGCGCCCAGATCCAAGGCCTGCAGTCGGAAAAGGACGGGATGGCCGCGGAGCTGAGCATGCTGCGGCTATATCTGGAAAGGGCGGCGGCCGGCCTGCGGCCCGACCCCCACCCCGGCTTCGAAGATCACCTGGACACGGTGCGCTATCTCGTGATGGCCGCGGAGTACCGGGATCACGACACCGGGGCGCACCTGGTGCGCATTGGCTATTTCTCCGCCCTCCTGGCCCCGGCCTGCGGCTGCGACGCCGGACTGACCCGGCGGCTCATGCTGGCCGGTCCGATGCACGACGTGGGCAAGATCGGCATTCCCGACCGCATCCTGAAGAAGCGCGGCCTGCTCTCCGGGGACGAGCGCCGCACCATGAAGCGGCACGCCGAATACGGCGCACGCATCCTCGCCGATCCCGATGCGCCGGTACTGCGACTCGCCTCGGAAATCGCCCTCACCCACCACGAGTATTTCGACGGCAGCGGCTATCCCCGCGGCCTGAAAGGCCGGGAAATTCCCCTCACCAGCCGCATCGTCGCGGTGGTGGATGTCTTTGACGCCCTGGCCATGGATCGCACGTACCGGCCCGCCATGGCCGTCGAACAGGCCCTGGACCTGATCCGCGGCGAGCGGGGCCGGCAGTTCGATCCGGACGTGGTGGATGCCTTTTTCGGGGTGCTCGACCCGATCCTGGCCCTGCGGGACCGCCTCAACCGGGGCGAGCGCCCGGAACCGATACCCGGCCTCACCGACGGCCCCAAGGGCAGCCCCCTGGACTTCTACGCATCGCCCCTGAACTGCACGCCCGAATTCCTCGGCGACCGCCCGTACGAATACGAATGCTAGGGTGTAAGGCCGCGGCTGCGCAGCCAGTCGCGCACCGCCAGGCCGGTGCCGAAATCCCAAGGCTTGAGCTTTTCGGGGGCGATGAGGCGGAATTCGGCCAGTTCCTCGTTGAGCCTCACGACGCCACGGGCCAGGACGTGATAGACAATGATGACTTCGTTCTTGCGCAGGAAGGGGTAGACACCGATGAGGCTGGTCGCCAGCGCATCGAGATCGAGTTCCTCCTTGACTTCCCGCACCACCGCTTCCTCCGGCGCCTCGTCGCGTTCAAGAAAGCCGGTGATGACGCCGAACGTCTTCTCGGGCCAGGCACGGTTGCGCGCCAGCACGATCCGTCCGTCGAGTTCCACCAGCCCGGCCACGACCGGCACCGGATTGTCCCAGAAGACGTAATCGCAGCCGTCCGCCGGACAGACGCGCCGCGCGCGGCCTTCGATCTCCCGTTCGGCGAGCGTGCTGCCGCAGCGCGGGCAGAAGCGCATTACAGCCTTTGCTCGACCCAGCCCTTGACCGAGGCCAGCGCCGCGTCCAGCTTCTCCGGCTGGGTTCCCCCCGCCTGGGCCATGTCCGGCCGGCCCCCGCCCTTGCCGCCCACCTGCTGGGCGACGAAGTTCACTAGTTCGCCGGCCTTCACCTTGCCCGTGAGGTCGGGCGTCACCCCGGCGATGAGCGACACCTTGCCGTCGCCGGCCACCGCCAGCACGGCGGCGCAGGACTTGAGCTTGTCCTTGAGCTTGTCCCAGGTCTCGCGCAGGGCCTTGGCGTCGACGCCTTCCAGCATGGCGGCGAGCACTTTTACGCCTTTCACGTCCTGCGCCTGGCCCACCAAGTCGTCGCCCTGGCTCGCGGCGAGCTTCGACTTCAAGCGTGCCAGCTCCTTCTCCAGCAGCCGCACGTTGTCGAGGATCTGCGCCACCTTGATCGTCACCTCGGCCGGGTTGGCCCGCAGGCTGGCGGCGATCTCGGCGATGCGCGCCTCCTGCTCCTGCACGTGGGCGAGCGCCCCCTCGCCGGTGACCGCCTCGATGCGGCGGATGCCGGCGGCAATGCCGGTCTCGGAGACGATCTTGAAGAAGCCGATGTCGCCCGTGCGCTTCACGTGGGTGCCGCCGCACAGCTCCGTGGAGAACTCGCCCATGCCGATCACCCGCACCTCGTCGCCGTACTTCTCGCCGAAGAGGGCCATGGCGCCGGCCTTGATCGCGTCGTCGTATTTCATGACGCGGGCCGACACAGCCGCGTTGCGCCGGATCTCGCGGTTCACCAGGGCCTCGACCCGGGCGATCTCCTCCGCCGTCATGGGCTGGGGATGGGAGAAGTCGAAGCGCGTGCGCGTGGCATCCACCAGCGAGCCCTTCTGCTGCACGTGCTTGCCCAGCACCTGGCGCAGGGCCGCATGCAGCAGGTGGGTGGCGGAGTGGTTCCACATGGTGCGCGCGCGCGCCGCGGCGTCCACCTGCGCCGCGACCTTCTGGCCGACGCGCAGTTCGCCATTCTTCAACTCGCCGTAGTGGCCGAAGACCTCGGCCTGGATCTTCTGCGTATCGGCCACCGCGAACAGCGTCAGGCAGACGCCGCCGGCGGACAGCTCGCCCCGGTCGCCCACCTGGCCGCCGGACTCGGCATAGAAGGGCGTCTTGTCCAGTACGACGATGCCCGTCTGTCCGGCCTGCAGCCGCTCGACCTTCGCCCCCTCGCGATACAGGGCGACGACGGTCGCCTCCTCGGACAGGGTGTCGTAGCCGCGGAACCAGGTCTTCACGCCTTCGTATTCCACCGTGCCCTTCATCTTGAACTGGGAGGCGGAGCGGGCCATCTCCCGCTGGCGTTCCATGGCCGCCTCGAAGCCGGCGTGGTCCACGTGGAAGCCCCGCTCCCGGGCGATGTCGGCGGTAAGATCCAGGGGAAAGCCGAAGGTGTCGTAGAGCTTGAACAGGGTCTCGCCGTCCAGCATCTTGTCCTCGGCTTCGAGCGCCGCCTCGAGGATCTGCATGCCGTTGTCGATGGTCTCGGCGAAGCGCTCCTCCTCCTGCTTCAACACCGCCTTGACGCGCTCACGATCGGCCGGCAGCTCCGGGTAGGCCGCGCCCATGGCGGCGCACAGGTCGTCCACCAGCTTGTGGAAGAAGGGCTGGCGCTGCCCGAGCTTGTAGCCGTGGCGGATGGCGCGGCGGATGATCCGGCGCAGCACGTAGCCGCGCCCGTCGGAACCGGGAATGACCCCGTCCACGATGAGGAAGGAGCAGGCGCGGATGTGGTCGGCGATGACCTTGAGCGAGTTGTTGGCGAGATCCTTGGTGCCCGTCTCCCGCGCCGCAGCCTTGATGAGCGCCTGGAACAAGTCGATGTCGTAGTTGGAATGCACGTGCTGCAGCACCGCGGCGATGCGCTCCAGGCCCATGCCCGTATCCACCGAGGGCCTGGGCAGGGGGTGCAGCACGCCCGCCCCATGTTCATCAATGCGCCGGTCGTACTGCATGAACACCAGGTTCCAGATCTCGATGTAGCGGTCGCCGTCGGCTTCCGGCGAGCCGGGCGGCCCCCCCCACACTTCCGGGCCGTGGTCGTAGAAAATCTCCGAGCAGGGGCCGCAGGGGCCGGTGTCGGCCATCTGCCAGAAGTTGTCCGAGTGGTACTTCTGCTCCCCTTTATCGCCGATGCGGATGCAGCGCTCCGCCGGCACGCCGATCTCCTTCGTCCAGATGGCGAAGGCCTCGTCGTCCTCCTGATAGACCGTGGTCCACAACTTGTCCTTGGGAATCCGATAGACCGTGGTCAGCAGCTCCCAGGCGTAGTGGATGGCCTCGCGCTTGAAGTAGTCGCCGAAGCTGAAGTTGCCCAGCATCTCGAAGAAGGTGTGGTGGCGCGCCGTGTAGCCGACGTTCTCCAGGTCGTTGTGCTTGCCGCCGGCGCGCACCGAGCGCTGCGAGGACGTGGCCCGCGTGTAGGGCCGCTTGTCCTGGCCGAGGAAGACGTCCTTGAACTGCACCATGCCGGAGTTGGTGAACAGCAGGGTCGGGTCATTGCCCGGCACCAGGGGGCTGGAGGCGACGATGGTGTGGCCCTTGGAAGCGAAGTAGTCGAGGAATTGGCTGCGGATTTCGGCGCTTTTCATGACAAACCTGTGGAAACCGGCGGCAGAACTGCCGACAGAAGGCCGAATATTAGCATTGAAAAGACGCCCCCGAGCCCCCGGGTCTCCGTAGGGCGCAATAAGCGCAGCGCATTGCGCCGAAAGGCGATAGCCGCAGGCGTCTACACGCGGAACTTGCCGACCGCGCCGCGGACGTTTTCCGCGAGCCGCTCCAGCTCCCGAGCCGTTCCCGCGGCCTCGCGCATGGCGGCGTTGGTCTCCTCCGACATCTGCGCCACTTCTTCGACGCTCGCGGCGATGCTGTTGGCCGCGGCGCTTTGTTCCTTCAAGGCGCCCGATATCTCATTGACCGTCATCACCACCCGGTCCGTCCCTTCCCGGATGCTGTGCATCGAGTCGCCCGCCCGGGAGGCCATGTTGACGCCATTTTCCACGCGGGTCACCGCTTGCTCCATCGTCGCCACGGCGGCCTTGGAGTCCTCCTGAACCGTATTGATCATGCCGCCGATTTCCGTCGTGGCCGCCGCCGTGCGTTCGGCGAGCTTGCGCACTTCATCGGCGACGACGGCGAAGCCGCGCCCCTGCTCGCCGGCGCGCGCCGCCTCGATGGCCGCGTTCAGGGCCAGGAGGTTCGTCTGCTCGGCCACGTCCCGGATCACCTGGACGATGCCGGACATCCGGTGCGAATTTTCGCCCATGGCCTGGATCGTCCGGGCCGCCTGGCCCACCGTCTCGGAAATCCCTTTCATTTCGGTCACGGTGTTCTGGATCGTTTGGCTGCCCGCCTCCGAGAGATCCCCCGCCTCCCCCGTCAGCCGACGCGCCTCGGCGGCGCTGTCGGACACGTGGTTGACGGAAACCGTCATCTGCTCCACCGACGCCGCCATGGACGATGCCGCCTCGCTCTGGCGGCCCGTGGCCTGCGCCACCTGTTCGGACGAAATGGCCAACTGCTGGGCGGAGCCGGCCACGCTGTCGGCGCTGGACTTCAGGCCCGTCACCATGTCGCGCAAACTCTCCTGCATGCGCTTCATGTGGGCGAGGAGGCTGTCGGAATCGCCGGGCCGCACCGGGATGGGCGCGCTGAGGTCGCCCTGGGCGATTTTCTCCACTACCGCGTTGGCCTCGGCCGGCTCGCCGCCCAGCGGCCGCATGACGCTCCGGGTGATCCACAGGCTCACCCCCGAGGCGAGCAGGAAGGCGAGGACGGCTAGCCCGATCATGATCGTTCTCGCCCGCCCGGCGCTCGCCGCCACCTGCTCGGCCCGTTCGGCGGCAACCTTCTTCTGCAACTCGATCTGCCGTGTGAGGGCCTTGACGGTCGCCCCACCCGTCGCGAAAATCGTCTTGGCACGCCATTCGGCCGCCTCGCTCGTCTTGCCGGACCGGTACAGGTCGAACCAGCGGGGCCGCGCTTCGGCGTACTTGCGGAAGACCTCGCTCAGTTCGGCCAACCCCGCCTTCTCCTCGTCCGTGCGTTCGCCCTTCGCGTAGGCCGCCAGGCTCTCCTCCATGGTCGCGGCCCACTTTGGCTCATCGGCAACAATCTTGGCCTGCCCGTCGGCATCCCTCACCATGAACTCCGCGACGCCGTAGCGCAATTGCCACATGGCATTCTGGGCATTGGCGAGCCCGACGGCCGCCCGGAGGTTGTCGGCCGAGATGCGATCCAGTTCGGCCGTATTGTCGAAACTGGTCTTCATGGCGAAGCCGAGCGCGCCCAGGAAGAGCACGATGACCGCGCCAAACCCGGCATACAGCCTGATGCTGATCCGTCCCATCATGACCCCTCTCCTCTACGTGTTGGTGCGGCGCACCGGAGATATCCATTCGGCGCAATGCGCTGCGCCCTTCGACAGGCTCAGGACAGGCCTATTGCGCCCTACAAGATCGGGTGACGGCGAAGACTTGGCCGACGTTTGTGACACACGAAACCCGGATGAGCCAAGCATCCAAGTATCGAACCAATTAACGACTGCCCGGACAATTTCTTTAGCTATAAGGCATTGCCTCGCCGGAAGCCCCCCCGTGGGACCTCAGGCGCGGGCCGAGATGAGCAGGTTGCGCGGCGTAACGGCCGGGCGGCAGAACTCGGTCACACGCACGGCGTAGCCGGCCCGCTCGAGGAACGCGGCCCGGTCCAGCACCAGCCAGACTTCCAGGGCGCGGCGGAAGGCCAGGCGCACCAGGTCCAGGCGGAGCACCTCGCGCCGGCGCGCCCAGCCCTGCGCTTCGAGGCCGCGCCAGTCCGGGCGGACGGGCAACGGCACCCCTTCGCGCGCCGCCAGTCGTTCCATCCAGCCGGCGAAGCCCAGGTTGAGCCAGGCGGCCGGCACGGGCTTGAAAGGCCGCTCCCGCGCCGCGCCGCCCTCTGCCGCCCGCAGCTCCAGGAAGGCGAGCTTCCAGGCCATGGCCACATCCCGCAGGCGGCGCTCCCTCGCCCCCGCGCTGACGGTATCGGTCACCGCCAGGTGCAGGTCCTCCCGCCGCAGATCGAGCGGGCTGTCCGCGGCGAGGGGCCGATAGCGGGGCGCCGCGATGCGGTCGTAGCAGCAGGGCGCCAGGTCCAGGGCGGGCGCCCCCTGGGCCAGCGCGCCGGCGAGCAGGCCCAGGTGTAGGTCGCCGCAGGCGTGCAGGGCGACGGCATGGCGGCCGGCCAGATGGCTGGCCGCACCTGGCCCCAGGACGTTGGCCCGGATGAACGCCTGGGGCAGACCGGCCCGCCGGGCCAGCGCCTGGCCGGCCTCCACCAATTTTTGGTCTACTTCCAGGCTGGTCACCGGCACGGCATGGCGCCACGCCAGCAGGCGGCCCAGGTGGCCCTTGCCGGCGCACCATTCCAGGAGGGGATGGCGCACGGCGCCCAGGGCTCCGGAGAAGGCGCGGATCTGGGCCTGCTTGCGGCCGGGAACATGGGCCAGCAACCGCGCGGGTGCGCCGCCGGGCACGGCCTCGGTCCGAGGCAGGCGGATCAGCGCGCCAGCGGATCGCAGTCCCGGCACGAAAGAGCCCAGCCACTCCGGCAGCGCCCCGTTGTCCCCGGCCAGGACCGCCACCTGGGCATCGTCCAGCTCCAGCAAGCGGGCCGTCAGTTCGGGATGGCGCTCGCACCAGGGCGGACGGGGGTGATGGAAGGGCGCCGGCCGCCAGAGCTCGCCATGGGCGTGCAGGAATTCACCCAGTTCGCGCA
>CAYZLI010000094.1:0-2496 GCA_964479195.1 uncultured Rhodocyclaceae bacterium | reverse complement strand
CCGGCCACGGGTTGCTCTGGCAAGGGGCGGGCGAAGCGGCCACGGCCGCTCCGCCCACCTTTTTCTACTGCGAACCGGCGACCGCCTTGATCGCTTGCGAGAAGGCCGGGGTGAGGGGCGCCTCCTTGTGCACCAGGTTGTAGTGGCAGGCGATGCAGTTGGTCCTGCCCTTCTGCGCCGCGTCGTTGTGGGCGCGCTCGCCGCGCTTGCGCGAGGGGGCGATGGCCTCGAACTTGTGGCACTCGCGGCAGGTGTGGCTGTCCTCCTCCAGCAGCTTGAGGCGCGCCTTCTCCGCCATCCGGGTCCGCTTGGCCTCGAAGCTCTCCTTGGTGCTCCAGTCGTTGCGGTACTCGGAGATGAGGTCGTGGGTGCCCATCATGTGGTCCCACACCGCCGGCCAGAAGCGCTTGGCCACGTGGCACTGGCCGCACTCCGGGCGCACGCCCGAGGCGTTGGTGAAGTGCTTCGACTGCTTGAACTCCTCGTAGACGTAGCCCTTCATCGAATGGCAGGAGATGCAGAACTGCGTCGAGTTGGCCTGGATGTTGAGCTCCTCCGCCACTACGAAGGAGATCCCCAGCCCGGCCACCGTCGCCACGAGGGCGACGAGGCCGTTCAGGGGGCTCTCGAAGAAGTCGTGCAGCGCACCCCACAGGCGGCGAGCGCGCGACGGCTTCAGTTCCTCACTTGAGTTCGACGGCATTGATGTGCCCATCCTTCTTGCCCAGGGCGAGCTTCAGCGGCAGGCTCACGTAGTGGAAGCGCGTGGTGACGTTGTCGTCATGCACCGCCAGGCCGGCCGGGAACGTCTGCCCCGGGACGAGGGCGACGTCGTCCTTCTGCTTGGTGTCGAGCTTGCGCCAGATGGTCATCGTCCACATGCCGTTGGCCCAGGTGGCGCTGGCGTTCAGGTCGTCGGCCGAACCGTCGGTCTTGGTGTTGAGGATGAAGCCGGGCAGGATGTCGCCGTCCTTGACCTTGGCCGGATCGAAGGGCACGCTGTTCGTGTTGTCCAGCTTCGGCGCCTTCGGGTCGCGGAACTGCGCCGCAGTGAGCGCGGCGCGGCCGCCGTTCTTCGCCGGGTCGAACATGAACTTGGGCTGCTTCTGCTCCCCGTCCCAGTTGCTGTCGAACGGCTTCTTGCCCGAGTCGAAGTTGCGGTACTGGAAGACGTGGGAGTCGTCCGCCTTGCCCACCGGGATGGAGCGGTAGGCGCGCGCCTGCCACAGATCCAGGAAGGCGCCCTTGGCCATCAGGGCATCGAGGTCGGCCTTCGGCTTGAGCTTGTCCCAGCCGCCGGCTTCGTCGATGGCGGTGCGGGTCTCCGGCAGGTACTTGCGGATGTCGCTCTTCTTCATGCCGGCCTTGCCCAGCACCGGGTGCGCCTGGACCTGGTCCTTGCTCGGCTCGTTGGGCGTGTCGCGCATGGAGTTGTGGCAGGTGACCCAGCAGCCCTGGTTCTCGAAGTTGGCCACGCTGCCATGGTTGCTGCCGAGCATGAAGTTGAAGCGATCCTCGTAGGAGACCTTGGCCTTGCCGGCCGTCACGTCCTTGTCCGTGCGGTTGCTGCCGTAGGTCACCCACTTGCCGTCCTTGAGGCCCTTGTAGTTGTGGAAGGCGCCGGCCTCCTTCAGGTTGGTCGGCCAGCTCGCCTTGAGGTAGAAATATTCCTTGTCGTAGGCCGCCTGCACCGTGACCTTGATGGAACCGGGCTTGCCGGGGATGGGGTCGGGCTCCAGCTTCTTGCCGCTGACGATGACCTTGCCCAGGTCCACCTCCTCGTCCTGGTGGCAGGCCTGGCAGTTCTTGCCTTCGTTCACCCCCGTGGCGCCGGCCTTGTGGGCGGCGCTCTTCATCCATTCCTGGGTCGCCTGGCCGGGATAGAAGAGCGTGATCTGGCTCTTCGGCACGTTGTCCCACTTGAGCGTGGCCGGGTCCGCGGCGAAGGCGGCGCCGGATGCGAAGGCGGCCAGGCCGAGCGCCGCAGCAATGGGGCGTTTTGTGTACATCGTTGTCTCCTCCTTGTTGTCGTGCCCGAGATGGGCCGTACGAAAGGATTTGCAAGCGCCGTGCCTACTTGGGCCGCGCAGACGATGTCAGGCGAAACAATGAGTTACAATGACCAAGCGACGGATGTCACCAGCGGGGACTGTCACGACATCGAAACAGCCGTCACGACTCCGCAACAATGCCGAGCCGGCGATAGGGGATAGAAGTTCGGCCGGGAATGTCCTTACTTTATTTGCCTGGTCTGAATTGACAATGTATTCCTTACGATTGATAATCTGAAGGAACGCAAATGGCCGATTTCGGAGGCGCCATGCTGGCAACCGTTACAGACAAGGGCCAAGTGACCGTGCCCAAGGAAATCCGCGACCGCATCGGGATCAAGCCGGGCAGCCGGCTCGATTTCGAAGTCCAGGAAGACGGCAGCCTGCGGGTGCGGGTGCTGGCGCGGGGCGCCGATAACCTGTTCGGCCTGTTGCAGCGGCCGGG
>CAYZLI010000093.1:12468-15013 GCA_964479195.1 uncultured Rhodocyclaceae bacterium | reverse complement strand
AAGTAATATAGCACGCTGCCCCCGGGGATTGCCGAAGCTTCGATTGTTGGCCTATCCCCCGAAATGGGCAGGGCCGGCCGCGCTGCCGGGGCGGTGCCGGGACCAGCCGCGCGGCAGCGCTTTGTGCTATCTTCGAACCGATCGGATACCTCGCATCTGCACCTCTGTCCCCGCCCGGCTCGTCCATGACCATCCTGTCGCTGATCGTCGCGCTTGTGTTCGAGCAGTTGCGCCCGCTCGCCGCGGGCAAGTACGTTGGCGTGCCGCTGGCGCGCTACGCGCAGTTCTTCGAGAGGCATTTCAACGACGGCCAGGCACGCCACGGCACCGTGGCCTGGCTGCTGGCCGTGCTGCCGCCGGTGGCGGCCTGCATCGGCATCTACTATGCTTTGATGGCGCTCAACCCGCTCCTGGGCCTGCTCTGGAACGTGGCGGTGCTCTACCTGACCATGGGCTTTCGCCAGTTCAGCCATTACTACACGGGCATCCACCTGGCCCTGCGCATGGGCGAGATCGACCGCGCCCGGGCGCTGCTGGGCGAGTGGCGCGGGCGCTCCGCCGACCGGCTGAACGCCACCGAGGTTGCGCGGCTGGCCATCGAGGAGGCGATCGTCGCCTCCCATCGTCATGTTTTCGGCGTGGTGGTCTGGTTCGTCCTGCTGCCGGGGCCGGCCGGGGCGCTGCTCTACCGCCTGGCGCATCACCTGGCCCGGTATTGGGGCGCCCGGCGGGACGCGGAGCTGGGCGCCTTCGGCCGCTTCGCGGCCCAGGCCTTCGAAGCCATCGACTGGCTGCCGCTGCGGGTCACGGCGACGGCCTTCGCCATCGTCGGGGACTTCGAGGACGCCATTTATTGCTGGCGGACCCAGGCTTCCCGCTGGCCGGACCCGGCCGGCGGTATACTGCTCGCAAGCGGTGCGGGCGCGCTCGGCGTGCGCTTAGGGCTGCCGATAGTCGAATCGGGCGAAGTAACGGACAGACCCGAATTGGGGGTGGGCGAGGAGGCCGACGCCGATTTCATGCAGAGCGGAATCGGCCTGGTGTGGCGCACTTTGGTGCTCTGTCTGTTGCTGCTGGCCTTGCTGGGCATCGCCAGTTGGGTCGGCGGCTGAACCCTTGCAGGAGGTATCCCCAATGAGCAGAGAAGTGGTGGTGGTGAGCGGCGTGCGCGCGGCGATCGGCGATTACGGCGGCACCCTGAAGGATTTCGCGCCCACCGAGTTGGCGGCGCGCGCGGTGAAGGAGGCGATCGCCCGGGCCAAGGTCGATCCGGCCCAGATCGGACAACTGGTGCTGGGCAACGTCATCCACACCGAGGCGAAGGACATGTACGTCTCGCGGGTGGCGGCGATCAACGCCGGGCTGCCGAAGGAATCCGGCGCCTTGACGGTGAACCGCCTGTGCGGCTCGGGCTTCCAGGCCATCGTCTCGGCCGCCCAGATGATCATCCTGGGCGACACGGACCTGGCGGTGGGCGCCGGCGCCGAATCCATGAGCCGGGGCGGCTACCTCATGCCCTCGGCCCGCTGGGGGGCGCGCATGAACGACGCAAAGATCATCGACATGATGGTCGGCGCCCTGACCGACCCGTTCGAGACCGTGCACATGGGCATCACGGCGGAGAACGTGGCCGCCAAGTGGGGCTTCACGCGGGAGATGCAGGACCAGTTCTCGGTGGACAGCCACAAGAAGGCGGCGGCGGCCATCGCCGCCGGCCACTTCAAGTCGCAGATCCTGCCCATCGAGATCCAGAGCAGGAAGGGCACGGTGGTGTTCGACACCGACGAGCATGTGCGCGGCGAGTCTACCGTGGAGGGCATGGCCAAACTGAAGGCGGTATTCAAGAAGGACGGCTCGGTGACGGCGGGCAACGCCTCGGGCATCAACGATGGCGCCGCCGCCGTGGTGCTGATGGAGGCCAAGGCCGCCGAGAAGGCGGGCCTCAAGCCCCTGGCGCGCCTGGTGTCCTACGGCATCGCCGGCGTCGATCCCGCCTACATGGGCGAGGGGCCGATTCCCGCGGTGAAGAAGGCGCTGTCCAAGGCCGGCCTCAAGGCGAGCGACCTGGACGTGATCGAGTCCAACGAGGCCTTCGCCGCCCAGGCCCTGTGCGTGACCAAGGGGCTGGAGCTCGATCCGGCTAAGGTGAACCCCAACGGCGGCGCCGTCGCCCTGGGCCATCCCATCGGCGCCACCGGCGTCATCCTGACGGTGAAATGCCTCTACGAACTCGCGCGCACCAACAAGCGCTACGGCCTCGTCACCATGTGCATCGGCGGCGGCCAGGGCATTGCCGGGGTGTTCGAGCGGCTGTAAGGGCGTCAGCAGAAGCCGTAGGGCGCATTAGCCGCTTGCGGCGTAATGCGCCGTATCCATCCGGCGCAATACGCCTGCGGCTATTGCGCCCTACGGGTTTGTGGTCCCTGCCTCGGATCGGTCGCAACGCGCCCCGCGTTCGGCAGGTCGCAGGAGAGATAGGCTTGAAAGGCGCCGTCCCCCGACTCCCACAGCACCACGTTCTTCAGCCGGCGGTAGGTGTGGTAGT
>CAYZLI010000093.1:0-12368 GCA_964479195.1 uncultured Rhodocyclaceae bacterium | reverse complement strand
ACCGCAGGAGGGACGCGCAGAGGGCGTGGTAGAGCTCCAACCGCTGCGGGCGGATCTCGCCCGCGGCTACGGCGGCGCCTAGGGCGCAGTCGGGCTCGCGGTCATGGCGGCAGTCGCGGAAGCGGCAGCGGTCCAGGTAGGGGTGGAACTCGACGAAGCCCTGCTCGATCTCGGCGCGACTGAGATGGGCCAGGCCGAATTCCTGCATGCCCGGGCTGTCGATGAGCGCGCTCGACTCATCCAAGTGGTAGAGCCGCGTGTGGGTGGTGGTGTGCTTGCCCGAGTCGAGGGCGGCGGAGATTTCGCGGGTGGCCGCCCGCGCCTGGGGCAGCAGGGCGTTCACCAGGGTGGACTTTCCCATGCCCGACTGGCCCACCAGCACACTGGTCTGGCCGGCGAGGAACGGGCGCACTGCGTCGGCATCGCGGCGGGCGGACAGTTCCACGACCTGGTAGCCGAGTGCGCGAAAGATCGCCAGGCGCTCGCGCGCCGCTTCGAGCCTTTCCGGCAGGTCGAGCTTGTTCAGCACGATGAGGGTGCGCATGTGCTGACTCTCTGCCGCGACGACGCAGCGGGTCACCAGTTCGTCGCTGAAGCCGGGCTCCGTGGCGACGACGACGACGGCCTGGGTCGCGTTGGCGGCGAACAGCTTCTGGCGGAAGGCGTCGCTGCGGTAGAGCAGGGTGCTGCGGTTGCCGATGGCGGTGATGACGCCCTGGTTCGGCCCCGTGAGTTCCACCGTCACCCGGTCGCCGCAGGCGATGTCGCTCTTCTTGCCGCGGGTGTAGCAGAGCGCCAGCGCGCCGCTGCCGAACTCGACCTCGTACTGGCGGCCGAAGGCGGCGACGACCAGGCCCTGGGCGCGCCGGCTCAAGATTTCAAACCGTCCGTCAGCATATCCACCTTGGCGGCGCAGATGAAGTCGTTCATGGACAGGCCGCCGACGGAGTGGGTGGAGTAGGCGACGCGGCAGCGGTTGTAGCCGAAGGAGATGTCCGGGTGGTGGTCCTCGTGCTGGGCGAGGCGGGCGATGGCATTCACGAAGGCGAGGGTTTCCTCGTAATTGCGGAAGCGGTAAGCCTTGGCGATGCCGTCCTCCGCCAGTTCCCAGCCGGGCAGCACGGCGACGAGCTCCCGGGCCCGCTCCGTATCGATGCGCTGTCCGGCTCCGGAGCGCGGCGTGCAGCGATCATTGAGGAGTTCGGCGAGGGTCGTCATGGCATTCACTTGAACTTGTAGTAGCGCTGATTCAGGTAGGCCGCCGCGTGCTCCTCGTCCTCGGGGAACCAGCCGCTGCCGAGCTGCGCGTTGCAGACGGCGACGCGCTGGCGCAGGGACGTCGGGCTGTTCACCTTGCGCTCGACGCGCGTGTAGATCGCGGAGCCGTCGCCCCCCGCCAGGCGCACGTGGCAGGCCACGCATTTCTCCTGCACCAGCTTCTCGCCGATCCGGGGATCGCCCTTGGGGAAGGGGTCGGCGAAGGCCGCCAGGGGCAGCAGGGCAAGCAGGGCGGCGGCGGTTCTTCTCATTGTCTTCTCCTAGGAGGTGCGCAGTTGGGCGATGCGCGCCGCGGCCGGCGGATGGGAGTCATAGAAGGTCGAATACAGGGGGTCGGGCGTCAGGGTCGCCGCATTGTCCCGATAGAGCTTCACCAGGGCGGAGGCCAGGTCGCCGGCCTGCGCCTGCTTGGCGGCGTAGGCATCGGCCTCGAACTCGTGCCGGCGCGACAGGGCGCTCATCAGCGGTGCGAAGGGGAAGGTGAAGAGGGGCACCACCAGGGAGAACAGCACCAGGGCGGCGGCAGTGCTCATGTCCGTCATGCCCAGGCCGTTGAAGAACCAGGGCTCGGCGATGAGGAAACCGAGCAGCCAGAGAAAGCCCAGGCTCGCCAGCGCCAGCAGCCCGACCCGCTTCCAGACGTGGCGGTGCCGGTAGTGGCCCAGCTCGTGGGCGAGCACCGCCTCGACCTCCTCCGGCCGCAGCTTTTCCAGCAGGGTGTCGAAGAAGACGATGCGCTTGGCGGCGCCGAAGCCGGTGAAGTAGGCGTTGCCGTGGGCGCTGCGCCTGGAGCCGTCCATGACGAACAGCCCGCTCGAGCGGAAGCCGCAGCGGCCCAGCAGCGCCTCGATGCGGGCCTTCATGGCCTCGTCGGCCAGGGGCGAGAACTTGTTGAAGAGCGGCGCGATCAGCGTCGGATAGAGGACCAGGGCGAGCAGGTTGAAGCCGAGCCAGAACAACCAGACGTAGAACCACCACTGGGCGCCCATCTGCGCCATGAGCCAGAGGACGGCCAGCAGCACGGGCAGGCCGATTGAAGCGCCGAGCAGCGCCTCCTTCATGAGATCGGCAAGCCACAGGCCCAGGGTCATCTTGTTGAAGCCGAAACGCTCCTCGACGACGAAGGTGCGGTAGAGGGCGAAGGGCAGGTCCACGAGGAAGCTCAACACGGCCACGCCGCCGATGAAGGCCACCCCGTGCGCGTAGCCCCCGGCCGCGAAGAGCTGCGCCCAGGCCGTGTGCATGGACTGCAGCAGGCCGCCCAGGGTGAGCACCAGGACGAACAGGGCGCCGACGCCGAGCTCGACCACGGCCAGCCGGACTTTCGCCACCGTGTAGTCGGCCGCCTTCTGGTGCGCTTCGAGGGCGATGGCCTCGCGGAATTCCGCGGGCACGGCGGCGCGGTGCTCCACCACATAGCGCAGGTGCCGGCGCGCCAGCCACAGGCGCAGCAGCGTCGTGCCGGCCAGGGCGATGAGGAAGACGGCGGTGAAGGCGTTTGGCATGGGGTCGCGGGAGGATTACTGGAACTGTGACAAAATGGCGGCTTTCCAGTTCGCGCGAAATTATGGCACAGGATCCGAACCACCTCATCTGGCTGGACATGGAGATGACCGGCCTCAACCCCGACACGGACCGCATCATCGAGATCGCCATGGTGGTGACCGATGCCGCGCTCGCCACCGTGGCGGCGTCGCCCGTGGTGGTGGTGCATCAGGCGGACGCGGTGCTCGAGGCCATGGACGGCTGGAACAAGTCCACCCACGGCCGCTCGGGGCTGATCGACAAGGTGCGCGCCTCGACCCTCGGCGACGCCGAGGCGGAGGCGCAGTTGCTCGAATTCATGGCCCAGTACGTGCCGCAGCGCACCTCGCCCATGTGCGGCAACTCGGTCTGCCAGGACCGGCGCTTCATGGCCCGCTGGATGCCCAGGCTGGAGGCGTACTTCCACTACCGCAACCTGGACGTGAGCACCCTCAAGGAACTGGCGCGGCGCTGGAAGCCGGGGCTGGCCAAAGGCGTGGTGAAGCAGGGCAAGCACGAGGCGCTCGCCGACATCCACGAGTCGATCGAGGAGCTGCGCTACTACCGGGACAACTTCATCAAGCTGTAGGCGCCGCCTACTCCAGCTCGATTTCCCCGTCGAAGCTGATTGTCACCTGCAGCGCGGGCACTTCCAGGGTCATGCGCACCGGGAACATCTCGTTGCCGGCCAGCGTGCCCTGCTTCTCGGCCTGCTCCAGGGCGCGCAGGATCGCCTGGTGGGAGTTCACGCCCACGTTCTTCAGGAACTTGCGGATGCTGTGATCGAGGGCCTCTTCGTTCATCGCTTGTCTCCTTTCCGCCATGCGCGCATCGCCGCCAGCAGGCCGCGGGTGGATGCATCGAATCCGTCTTCGCCGGCGAGCAGGCCGGGCAGGATCTCCCGCGCCATCTGCTTGCCGTGCTCGACGCCCCACTGGTCGAAGCTGTTGATGCCCCACAGGCAGCCCTGCACCGCCACCTTGTGCTCGTAGAGGGCGATGAGGCTGCCCAGGGTGCGCGGGGTGAGGGCCGGCATGAGCAGCGTCGAGCTGGGCTGGTTGCCCGGGCAGGCGAGGTGGGGGGCGAGCCGGACGGCTTCCTCCGGCGTGCGCCCGGCGGCGAGCAGTTGGGCGCGCGCCTCCGCGACGCTCTTGCCGCGCATCAGCGCCGCGCCCTGGGCCAGGGCGTTGGCCACCAGGGCTTCCTGCTCGGGGCCGGCCTCGCCCACCGGCACGACGAAATCGATCGGCGTCAGCCGCGTGCCCTGGTAGAAGAGCTGGTGGAAGGCGTGCTGGCCCACCGTGCCGGCCATGCCCCAGAGGATGGGCGCGGTCGCGTAGTCGACCGGCGCGCCTTCCCGGGTGATGCGCTTGCCGCTGCTCTCCATCTCGAGCTGCTGCAGGTAGGCCGGCAGCAGGCCCAGCCGGTGGGAATAGGGCAGCACGGCCAGGGATTCCGCCCCCAGGAAGTTCACGTTCCAGAGGCCGATCAGCGCCATCAGCACCGGCATGTTGGCGGCGAAGGGCGCGTCCAGGAAGTGCTCGTCCATGGCCCGGGCGCCGGCCAGCATGTCCTCGAAGCGCTCCATGCCGATGGCGCAGGCCAGGGGCAGGCCGATGGCCGACCACAGGGAGAAGCGGCCCCCCACCCATTCCGGCATGGCCAGGCAATTTTCCGGGCCGATGCCGAAAGCCGCGGCGGCGGCGAGGTTGTTGGTGATGGCGATGAAATGCGCCCCCGCTGCCTGTTCCGAGCCGAGGGCGGCGGCGAGCCAAGCCCGGGCCGCCCGCGCGTTGGCCAGGGTCTCCTGGGTCGAGAAGGTCTTGGAAGAGACGACGAACAGGGTCTCGGCCGGATCGAGGTCGCGCAGCGTCCCGGCGAGATCGGCCGGATCGATGTTGGCGACAAAGCGCACCGCGAGTCGCGGCTCTGCGTAGGCCTCCAGCGCCTGGGTCGCCATGCGCGGCCCCAGGTCCGAGCCGCCGATGCCGAGGTTGACGATGGAACGGATCGGCCGCCCCGTGGCGCCGCGCCGGCTGCCCGAGCGGACCGCCCCGGCCAGCTCGCGCAGGCGCACCCGGATGGCCTGCACCTGCGGCAGCACGTCTTCGGCGCCGACGCGGTAGGGGCGCTCGGCCCGCAAGGCGATGTGCAAGGCGGCGCGGTTCTCCGTGAAATTGATGGCTTCGCCGCCGGCCATGCGCCGCAGGAATCCGGCCAGGTCGCGCGCCTCGGCGAGCCGCACGAGGCGCGCAAGCGTTTCCGGCAGCAGGCGCTGCTTGGAGAAGTCGTAGAGCAGGCCCGCGGCCGCCAGCGACAGGCACTGGAAGCGCCGGGGATCGGCGGCGAAGAACTCGTTCAGATGCCGCGGCGCCAAGTCATCCCGGTGCGCGGCGAGCGCCTGCCATTCCGGGGTCTGGGTGAGCGGTGTCATCGGGAATCAGTCCTTGACGTAAAGGCGGAAGCGCTCGACGCGGTCGCCGGGGCGATGGCCTTCCCAAATCTTGCGCCAGCCGGCCCCCGGCGGCAAGCGATCGGCCCGGGCCGTGCCCTGGGCGAGGAGCGCCCTGCACTGCTCCGCTCCTTTGCTGCCCTCGGGCCGGGTGACCAGGCCGGCGAAATAGTGGAAGGAGGCGCGCTGGGATTCGCCCAGCCCGCGCCCGGCCACACAGCCGGACTGAGTTGGCAGGGCCGCTTTCAGGGAAGCCGCGACGCTGCGGTAGCTCTTGCCATATTCGATCCAGGGGAGCCACAGGGCCGTCAGGAGGGTCCAGGTGAGGGTCATGCCTGCCGCCCAATGGGCCGTGGCCCGCAGGGGTGCGCGCGGACTGCGGAATATCAGCCACAGCCAGGCCAGGCTCAAGGCTGCGGCGGCGGCGAAGGCCGGCCAGGAGAGCTGGGCGACAAAGCCCGGTTCCAGCTTGGCGAAGTTCCGCGCGATGCGGGCGGGCATGCCGGCCACCATGGCCACCCAGCCGAGCCAGATGAGGCCGGCGACCAGGGTGAAGGTCATCATGCCGAACCAGTCGAAGGCGTTGGCCGCGCCCCGGCGCAGGGTGGTGGTGGCGGGAACGGCGAGCAGGATCAGGGGCGGCAGCAGCGGCAAGGCATTCAGGCTGCGCGGCTCGAAGAAGGCGCTCTGCACGCCCAGCAGCACGAGGAAGGACGCCAGCGGCAGCAGCACCCGCGGCTCGTGGAGCCGTCGCCGCTCCTTCCACAAGGTCCAGGCGGCCAGCGGCAGCGCCGGCCAGGCGAACCAGCTGAGCAGTTGGAAATACTCCCAGAGGGCGGCGGGCCAGGCGGCGACCAGGCGCAGCCCGGCCCGCTCCCGCGCCCACCAGAGGTCGAGCAAAGCCGGCTCGCGCGCGGCCAGCGCCAGGGGCCAGGCGGCGGCGACAAGAATCGCCACCGCCAGGGCGGTCAGCAGGCCGCGGGCGGCCGGGGCCGTGCGCAACTGGCAGGAGACGAAGGGCAACAGGATGAGCAAGGGGGCCAGGCCGAGCAGCCCCGGCAGCCCGCCGGCGGCGAAGCCCAGGCCGATGGCCGCGCCGGCGATGGCGCCGCCGCGCAACGGATGCCGGGGCAGGCGGGCGATGCCGTAGTAGGTGGCCGCCGCCGCGGCGAGGAAAGCCGTGGCCGGCTGGACTTCGTGCCCATGGACCACGAGGCCCAGGCAACCGATGGCTACGAGGGCCGCGGCAGGCGCGTGCTCCGGCTCGCCCAGATGGCGGCATGCCCCCATGAGAAAAGCCAGCATGAGGGCGACGGCCAGTCCCGAGGCCAGCCGGGCCGCGTCGTGCAGGGGCAGGAGGAAGCCGAACATCTTGGCCGATGCCGCCGCCACCCAGTAGTAGAGGGGCGGGGCGTCGAGCCAGGGCTGGCCGGCCAGCCGCGGGGCGAGCCAGTCGCCGCCTTCGAGCAGGGAATAGACGACGCCGAAATGGGTGACGTCGTCGCTTTTCCAAGGATCATGGCCGATCAGGCCGGGCAGGATGTACAGCGCGCAGAGGAAGGCGAGCGTGGCGCCGCGGAGCGGGAAGGCGAAGGGCAGGCGGCGCGGGAGGGGCATTCGGCTGTATTGGTGGTGTTGTTCCCCGACGGGATTGTACCGAACTGCCGAGTGCAACAAAGCAAAGAGGCAGCCGAGGCTGCCTCTTTGCGCGTAGTTCGGTACTTAGGCGGCGGCTTGCTTCTTGGCGCCGTACTTCTGGCGGAAGCGCTCGACGCGGCCGGCGGTGTCGACGATTTTCTGCTTGCCCGTGTAGAAGGGATGGCAGGCGGAGCAGACTTCCACGTTCAGCGGCTTGCCGGTGGTGGAGCGGGTCTTGAACTTGTTGCCGCAACTGCAGGCGACGTCGATCTCGACGTATTTCGGATGGATATCGGCTTTCATGGGTGTCCTCGGCTGACAAGGAGGGCGGCGAATGTGGCGGCCCGGAAAAAACTAATATTATCCCTGAAAATCAGCCCCTCTGCAAACCGTTGCTACCCCCTGCGCATGGCGTCGAAGAACTCCGCGTTGCTTTTCGTCGCGCGGATCTTGTCGAGGAGAAATTCCATCGCCTCGAGGTCGTCCATGTTGTAGAGGAGCTTGCGCAGCACCCACACCTTCTGCAGGATTTCGGGCTTGAGCAGCAGTTCCTCGCGGCGGGTGCCGGAGCGGTTGACGTTGATGGCCGGATAGACGCGCTTTTCCGCCATGCGCCGCTCCAGATGGATCTCCATGTTGCCCGTGCCCTTGAACTCCTCGTAGATCACGTCGTCCATGCGGCTGCCGGTGTCGATCAGGGCCGTGGCGATGATGGTCAGCGAGCCGCCCTCCTCGATGTTGCGCGCCGCGCCGAAGAAGCGCTTCGGCCGCTGCAGGGCGTTGGCGTCCACGCCGCCGGTGAGCACCTTGCCGGAGGCGGGCACGACGGTGTTATAGGCGCGCGCCAGGCGCGTGATGGAGTCGAGCAGGATGACCACGTCCTTCTTGTGCTCGATCAGGCGCTTGGCCTTCTCGATCACCATCTCGGCGACCTGCACGTGGCGCGTGGCCGGCTCGTCGAAGGTGGAGGCCACCACCTCGCCCTTCACCGAGCGGGTCATCTCCGTCACTTCCTCGGGACGCTCATCGATGAGCAGGACGATGAGGACGACTTCCGGGTGATTGGCGGTGATGGCGTGGGCGATGTGCTGCATCATCACCGTCTTGCCGCTCTTGGGGCTGGCCACGAGGAGTCCCCGCTGGCCTTTGCCGATGGGCGCGATCATGTCGATGACGCGCGCCGTGATGTTCTCCTCCGCCCGGATCTCGCGCTCCAGGTGCAGCACCTCGGTCGGGTGCAGGGGCGTCAGGTTTTCGAAGAGGATCTTGTGCTTCGAGTTCTCCGGCGGTTCGCCGTTGACCTTATCCACCTTGACCAGTGCGAAATAGCGCTCGCCGTCCTTGGGCGTGCGGATCTCGCCCTCGATCGAGTCGCCGGTATGCAGGTTGAAGCGGCGGATCTGCGAGGGCGAGACGTAGATGTCGTCCGTGCCGGCGAGATAGGAGGTGTCCGGCGAGCGCAGGAAACCGAAACCGTCGGGCAGTACTTCCAGCGTGCCGTCGCCGAAGATGTTCTCGCCCTTCTTGGCGCGATTCTTCAGCAGGGCGAAGATCAGTTCCTGCTTGCGCAGGCGGTTGGCGCCGTCGATCTCGTTGGCGATGGCCATGTCGAGGAGTTCGCTGACATGGAGGG
Source organism: uncultured Rhodocyclaceae bacterium (assembly GCA_964479195.1). Lineage (GTDB taxonomy): Bacteria > Pseudomonadota > Gammaproteobacteria > Burkholderiales > Rhodocyclaceae > Desulfobacillus. The sequence goes on along the minus strand of CAYZLI010000093.1, from coordinate 3,843 downwards.
CTTTGAGCTCCGAAAGATGCATAACGACCCAGAGAGGAGTGAAGGTGGAACGAGAGGCAGGAAAAGTTCGGGGGAAGGTTTGGAGAAACGGGCTCGGGGGTCTGCGCCCCCGAAACCGCGCCGTTCCAGGAATCTTGTCGAGGTCTGCCGCGGCGCGGGCGGTTCAGTGCGGACTTTACGACCTCTACAGGTTGCTGTCAATAAAAGCCGTTAGCTGCGACTTGGACAGGGCGCCGACCTTGGTCGCCTCGACGTTGCCGTTCTTGAAGAGCATCAGCGTGGGAATGCCGCGGATGCCGTATTTCGCCGGCGTTTCCTGGTTGTCGTCGATGTTGAGCTTGGCCACCTTCAGCTTGCCCGTGTATTCCTTGGCCACGTCGTCGAGGATGGGCGCGATCATCTTGCACGGGCCGCACCATTCGGCCCAGTAGTCCACCAGGACGGGGGTGCCCGACTGCAGCACCTCCGCGTCGAAGTTCGCATCGGTGACGTAGTGTATGTGCTCGCTCATTGGTTCCTCGCAGGGTGTCCGGGTTGAAAGCTGGCGGCGACCGCGCCGCGGGTTAAGGGGGTTCTTGAGGCGGTGAAAACGGCGTTTAGCCTGAATTTGGCCGAGATTAGCTCTCTCTTATGGAGCGTATCCTAGCGAAAAACAATCCGCAAGGGAAGTACGCCAAGAGGGTAGCCCGCCTTGTGCTAATATCTTTACATTACTGCCTGATTCCGTTGGAGGAACGCCACCCATGACCTATGTGGTGACCGAGACCTGCATCAAGTGCAAGTACACCGACTGCGTGGATGTTTGCCCGGTGGACTGCTTCCGCGAAGGCCCCAATTTCCTCGTCATCGACCCCGAGGAGTGCATCGACTGCACCCTGTGCGTGGCCGAATGCCCGGTGGAGGCGATCTTCGCCGAGGACGACGTGCCGCCGGACCAGCAGGGCTTCATCGCCCTGAACGCCGAGTTGGCCAAGCTGTGGCAACCCATCGTCGAGCGCAAGGATCCCCTGCCCGAAGCCGACGAGTGGGCCAAGACCAAGGACAAGCTGGACAAGCTCGAGCGCTGATTCGCGGCGCCGCCCATGCGCCGCTCCCCCGAGCTCGTCCACCTTCCCTTCGCGGCGGACTTCGTCGAGCGCTGCGCGCAGCGCATCGTCGCGGCCTGCCGGGCGCAACTTCCCGACCTGTCCCGCTGCCTCGTCGTCCTGCCCAGCCCGGCGCTGGCGCCCCGGCTGCGTGCCGCGCTGGCCGCGGCGGCGCGCCGGACCTTGCTGCTGCCGCGCATCGCCACGCTTTCGCACCTGGCTGAACCGGGACTCGCCGGCGCCCAGCCCGATGCCCTGCGCCAGCTTCTCCTCTACCGCCAGATCAAGGAGCGGGGCTGGTTTGCCGAGGGCGCCCTATGGGAAATCTGCGCCGAGCTGCTCGCCCTCTTCGACGAGCTGACCGAGCGCTCAGTCGGTCTGCCCGGGGACGAGGAAGCGCTGGTGGCGCGACTGGCCCATGCCTATGCGCTGGGCGACTCGGTGCCCCTGCGTTTCGAGGCCCGGGTGGTGCACAGCCTCTGGCGCGCCGAGGCCTCTGGGGCGCCGAGCCGCCGTGCCGCCGCGTCCATGGCCCTGGCGCGCTTCGCGAAAGGGGCCGGGGCGCCCCTTTTCGCCTTATGCGAGGGCGAGCCCTCGCCCCAGGAAGCGGCGTTCTTCGAGGCCTATGGCGCGCGCCAGCCCGTCACCGTATTCGTCCCCGTCCGCGGCGGCGCGACGGCGCCCACGGCGCTGCTCAACCTCGCCTGGCCGCTGGAGAGGGGAAACGCGCCGGCGCTGGCGACGCGCGCCGACCAGGCTCGGGACGCACTGCCCGAAAGCCCTTTCGCCGGACGCCTGCGGCTGGTCGGCTCAGCCGGACTGGAGGAGGAAGCCTTGGCCGTGGCGGCGCAGGTGCGCCGCTGGCTCGCCGCCGGCAAGCGGCGCATCGCCCTGGTGGCCTGCGACCGCGTCGCCACGCGCCGCGCCCGGGCGCTGCTCGAACGCGATGGCATCCTGGTAGAGGACGAGGCCGGCTGGAAGCTGTCCACCACGCGGGCGGCGGCCCTCGTGGATGCCTGGCTGGAGGTGGTCGCCGCCGACGCTTACCACCGCGACCTGCTGGACCTGGTGAAATCGCCCTTTGTCTTTGCCGATCTGTCCGAGGGCGAGCGGCAGGCGGCGGCGCTGCAGTTGGAGGCGGGACTGGCCCGCCACAACCTCGCTTGCGGGCTGCGCCGCTACGAGCGGGCTTTGGCCCGCGATGCGGACGGAGAATTGGCGCTCCGGCTGCTCGCCCGCATCGGCCAGGCGCTGGGCCGCATGCCGGTTGGCGCGGCACCGGCGGCCCAATGGCTGGAGCGGCTGGAGGCGGCGCTGGGCGAACTGGGTGCGCTGCCCGCGCTGGAACGTGACGAAGCGGGGCGGACCCTGCTGGAGCTCATCCGAGCCCGGTGCGCGGAGCTGGCCGGGGCGGGCCCGCGGCTCGCTTTCGGCGAATGGCGCGCCTGGCTGGACCGGGAGTTCGAGCGCGCCGCCTTCGTGGACCGCAGCATCGACAGTTCGGTGTGCATTACCCATCTCGCCGCGACGCGGCTCCGTAGCTTCGATGCGGCCATCCTCATCGGCGCCGACCGCGACCATCTGGGGCCGGCGGCCTCCCAGGCCGTCTTCGGCAGCCAGGCGGTGCGCGCCGAGCTGGGGTTGCCGACCTTGGCCGAGGCGCAGGCGCGGCTGCGCGATGACCTCGCCTTCCTCCTGGTCGCTGCCGACGAGGTGACGGCGACTTGGCAGCGGCTGCGCGGCGAGGAAGAGAATCTGCTGTGTCCGGAGCTGGCCACCCTCTCGCTCCTGCACCGGCGGGCCTGGGGCGACGACCTGATGGGCGCGGCGCCCGCCGCCGAGGCCCATGGGGCCGGGGCGGGCGGGGGAACCGCGATGCCCGCGCCCGCCGCGCCCCCGCAGCGGCTGCCCCTGCGCCTGCCGGTGAGCGCCTATGCCAGCCTGGTCGCCTGCCCCTACCAGTTCTTCGCCCGGCGGGTGCTGGGGCTGGCCGAGGCCGAAGAGGTGCGTGAAGCCCTGGAGAAACGGGACTACGGGGAGTTCGTCCACCGCATCCTGAAGCGCTTCCACGAGCGCCATCCCCTGCTGGCGGACCGCTCGGACGAGGAACTGGGCGAGGCGCTGGCGGCCATCGCCCGGGAGGAGTTCGCCCCCGTCATCGCCGAGCGTTTCCTCGACCATGCCTGGCAGGCGCGCTGGCTGGCCCGGATTGCCGGCTATGTGGCCTGGGCCCGCCGGCGCGAGGAGGCCGGCTGGCGCTGGGCCGGCGGCGAACTGGAGCGGGAACGCCGGTTGCCGCTCGCCGACGGGGCGCCGGTCTGCCTCTACGGGCGCCTGGACCGCCTCGACCGGCGCGCCGACGGCGCCGAGGCGGTGCTCGATTACAAGGCCAGCCGCCGGCAGGCCTTGCGCGAGCGCCTGGCCGGCGACGACGTGCAGTTGGCGGCCTATGCGCTGCTGGAGGGCGAAGCGGTCGCCGAGGCCGCCTACGTCGCTCTCGAGGAGGAGCGCACGAGCGAAGTGGGCTTGCCCGAGGTGCGGGAAGCGGCCGCCGCCCAGGAGGAGCGCCTGGCGGCGACGTATTCGGCGCTGCGCGCCGGGGCGGGGATGCCGGCGCACGGCGCCGAGGCGGTCTGTGCCTGGTGCGAAGTGCGGGGCTTGTGTCGCAAGGATTATCAAGTTGAAGACCTGCCCCCCAGCCCCCATCCCGGGGAGGGGGGTGGTTCGCCGCCTGCCGGCGGCGGGGCCGCGTCATGAG
>CAYZLI010000092.1:0-15018 GCA_964479195.1 uncultured Rhodocyclaceae bacterium | reverse complement strand
TGCAGGTGGCGGACTTCGACCGCTCGCCGCTGACCGACATCAAGCACTGCGGGCCCTGCGACATCGGTATCGTCGAAGGCGGCGTGTGCAACGCCGAGAACGTGCACGTGTTGAAGGAGTTCCGCCGGAACTGCCGCATCCTCGTGGCCATCGGCTCCTGCGCCATCACCGGCGGCATCCCGGCCCTGCGCAACAACATCGACCTGTGGGACTGCTTCCAGGAGGTGTACCACTACGGCATCGGCCTGGAGAACGGGCAGGTTCCCAACGACCCGGAACTGCCCCTGCCCTTCGACAAGGTGCATCCCATCAACGAGGTGGTGCGGGTGGACCATTTCCTGCCCGGCTGCCCGCCGCCGGCGGAGGCCATCTGGAAGTTCCTCACGGACCTCATCGCCGGGCGGGAGCCGAAGCTCGAAGCCCGCATGCTGCATTACGACTGAGATGAGCGCTTCCCTGGAAACCGCCGACAACCCCGGGAATCTGAAGCGGGTGGTGATCGAGCCCGTCTCCCGGGTCGAGGGCCACGGCAAGGTGACCATCCTGCTCGACGAGGACGACCGGGTGCGCCAGGTGCGGCTGCACATCGTCGAGTTCCGCGGCTTCGAGAAGTTCATCCAGGGCCGGCCCTACTGGGAGGTGCCGGTGCTGGTGCAGCGCCTGTGCGGCATCTGCCCGGTGTCCCACCACCTGGCCGCCTCCAAGGCCCTGGACATCATCGTCGGCGCAAAACAGCTCACGCCCACGGCGGAGAAGCTGCGCCGCCTCATGCACCTGGGCCAGATTCTGCAGTCCCATGCGCTTCATTTTTTTCACCTGGCCTCGCCGGATCTGCTGTTCGGCTTCGATGCGGACCCGGCCCGGCGCAACATCGTCGGCGTCGCCCAGGCCGCGCCCGACATCGCCCGCAAGGGCGTCCTGCTGCGCAAGTACGGCCAGGAGATCATCCGGCTCACCGCCGGCAAGCGCGTGCATGGCACGGGCTCGCTGCCGGGCGGGGTGAACAAGAACCTCTCCCGGGAGGAGCGCAAGCGATTGCTCGACGAAGTGGACACCGTCATCGCCTGGAGCCGGGAGGCGGTCGGCCTGGTCAAGCGCTTGTTCGCCGACAACGCCGGACTGTACGAAAGCTTCGGGGGCTTCCGCTCCAACTGCCTCAGCCTGGTGCGGGAGGATGGCGCCCTGGACCTCTACCACGGGGGGCTGCGCGCCACCGACGCCGACGGCGGCACCATCCTGGACCACGTGGATTACCAGCGCTACTACGAGCACATCCACGAGGAGGTGAAGCCCTGGTCCTACATGAAATTCCCCTTCCTCGTGCAGAAGGGCACGGAGCAGGGCTGGTACCGGGTCGGGCCGCTGGCGCGCCTGGCCCACTGCGCCTTCATTCCCACGGCCCTGGCCGAGGCCGAGCGTATCGAGTTCAAGGCCTTCGACGGCGGTGCCGCCCTGCAGGCGCCCCTGGGCTACCACTGGGCGCGCATGATCGAGATGCTGCACGCGGCGGAGGGCATCAAGGAACTGCTCCTGGACAATGATCTCTCGGGCAACGACCTGGTCGTGGGCGGCGAGCGGCAGTGGCGCGGCGTGGGCGTGATCGAGGCGCCGCGCGGCACCCTGTTCCACCACTACCGCATCAACGAGGACGACCTGGTCGTCGGCGCCAACCTGATCGTCTCCACCACCGGCAACAACCAGGCCATGAACGAGGCGGTACGCCAGGTGGCGCGGCAGTACCTGGACGGCCGCAGCCTCACCGAGGGCCTGCTCAACCACATCGAGGTCGCCATTCGCGCCTTCGACCCCTGCCTGTCCTGCGCCACCCATGCCCTGGGCAAGATGCCGCTGGAAGTGGAGTTGCTGGACGCCGGCGGCGCGCTCATCGACCGGTTGGAAAAAGGCTGAAAAGTTTGAACCATGTCCGTTCTGATCTTCGGCTATGGCAACCCGAGCCGCGGCGACGATGCCCTGGGCCCGCTGTTGCTGGAGCGCCTCGAGGCCGTGCTGCCGGCCCATCCGGAGTGGGGGGAGGTGGCGCTGCTAACGGACTTCCAACTGCAGCCGGAACACGCCCTGGACCTGGAGGGCCGTGAGCGCGTCCTGCTCGTGGACGCCAGCGTGTCCTGCCCGGCGCCCTTCGCTTTCTCGCAACCGGCGCCCGCACCGCAAGCGGGCTACACCACCCACGCCATGAGCCCGGGTGCGCTCCTCGCCGCCTTCCGCCAGGTGACCGGCCGGGCACCGCCCCCGGCTTACCTGCTCACCATTCGCGGCGTCGCCTTCGAACTGGGGGAGCCGCTCAGCCCGCCCGCCCGCGCCCATTTCGAAGCGGCCCTGGCGTTCCTGCCGCGCTGGCTGGCCGGCGATTGGCAGGCCCGTGTCTGATCCAGGTCAACGAGCGTAAAGCCAGCGGCCGGTTAGCATGTTTCCACTTTTTCTTCGCGGCTGGAAAGCCCGGCCCGGTCCGGGATCGGTGCCCAGACACAACACCTTGAACAAACGGCACAAGCTCACTGCCGAAGGCCGGCACGCTTCTTGTTACCGGATAGGCGGAAACCGGCGGAAAACCTATGATCGGCGAAGGCGGACTGCTCCTGGACGTGGCCTGGGATGGCAAGCAAATTACCGGCGCATCGGTTCGCTCGACCCGGCCGTTGCGGGTCAGCCGTGTCCTGGAAGGCAAGCCGGCCGCCCAGGCGATCGCCATGGTGCCGCTGCTTTTCAGCGTCTGCGGGCGCGCCCAGACGGTGGCCGCCGCCTCGGCGCTGGAGGCGGCCGCGGGGTGCCTGCCCGGCGATCCCGCAAGGCGGCAGCGCGAACTGCTGGTGGCGGCGGAAGGCGCCCAGGAGCACTTGTGGCGGTTCCTGCTCGATCTGCCGGCCCTGCTGGGGCAGGCGCCGCGCCAAGAGCGCTTCGTGGCGATGCGGCGGCGGTTCGCAGCGTTGCGGCGCGGGGCGGTTTCCCCGACGGCGTGGTGGAACGAGGCCGGCGCCAGCGGCGATCCGGGGGCCTGGCGCGGCCTCGCCGGGGACTTGGCGGAACTGCTGGCGACGGAGGTCCTCGGGCTGGAGCCGGGACGCTTCCTGGAACTGGACGGTTGGGAAAAGTGGGCCGGCTGGCTCGAATCCGGACGCGGCTTCGTTGCCCCGCTGCTGCGAGGCCTCCGGGACCTGCCGGCGGGTGGCGGCGACCTGCCCCTGCTGGCGCTGCCCGAGGGCGCGGTCTTGATTGGCGAACTGGGGTCCGCGATTGAAGCCGCCGATGGGTTTGCCGCGATCCCCACGCGGGGCGGCGTGCCCGCCGAGACCGGCGCCCTGGCGCGGGAAGCCAACCAACCGCCGCTGGCTGCGCTGCTTGCACGCGGCGGCCGAACCGTCGCCATGCGGCTCCTGGCCCGGCTGCTGGACCTGGCCCGCCTGGCGGAGCGCTTGCGGGAACTCGCCCACGGCGGCGCGGTGCAGCCCTGGCTGCGCGCGGCCGGGCTGCGGCCGGGCACGGGGGTGGCGGCGGTGGAAACGGCACGGGGCGTGCTGATCCACCTGGTGACGCTGGACGAGGAGCGGGTGGCGCGCTGGCGCATCGTCGCGCCGACGGAGTGGAATTTTCACCCGGACGGGGCCTTCGTCAGGGGACTGGTCGGCTGCCCGGCGCAGGACGAGGCGGGGGTGAAGCGGGCCGCGGCCTTGCTGGCCCATGCCCTGGATCCCTGTGTCGCTTTTGAAGTGAGCGTCGGACATGCATGAGATGTCGCTCGCCGAGAGCGTGCTGCAGATCGTCGAGGAGCAGGCGCAGAAGGAAGGCTTCTCCCGCGTGAAGGCGGTGTGGCTGGAAATCGGCGCCCTCTCCGGCGTGGAGCCCGAGGCGATGCGCTTCTGCTTCGACGCGGTGACGCGGGGCAGCCTGGCGGACGGAGCGGCGTTGGAAATCCTGCGCACGTCCGGCAGCGGCTGGTGCATGCAGTGCAGCGAGACGGTGGCCATCGAGGAGCGCTACAGCGCTTGTCCGCGCTGTGGCGGCTACCAGGTGCAGCCCACCGGCGGCACGGAGATGCGCATCAAGGAAATGGAAGTGGAGTGACCCTCACCCCCAACCCCCGCTCCGCGCCCCGGGGCAGGCTTTCCAGGGCCTGCCCGCGCAGTCGGCGGGAAGCATGCTTCCCGAAATCCCGCCTGCGCCCCGCGGGGCGGGCGAGGGGAGCGTTGTGAGCCGCTGCGCGGCTCTTGTGGAACGGAGAACGGATATGTGCACGGTGTGCGGCTGCGGCGAAGGCGAGACGAAGATCGAGGGCGGGCACGGCGGCTTCAGCTATGCGCCGCGGCATCCCCATCGGCACGGCCACGGCCACGACCATCTGCATTACGGCAGCGGTCCCGCGGGCGCCCACGCCCCCGGCCTGTCCCAGGCGCGCATGGTGCAGGTGGAGCAGGACATCCTGTCGAAGAACAACGCCTACGCCGAGGCCAACCGCAAGCTGTTCGGCAGCCGCGGCATCTTCGCGGTGAATCTCGTTTCCAGCCCGGGCTCGGGCAAGACCACGCTGCTGGTGGAGACCATCAAGCGCATCAATGGCCGGCTGCCCCTGGCGGTGATCGAGGGCGACCAGCAGACCAGCAACGACGCCGAACGCATCCGCGCCAGCGGTGCCCCGGCCATCCAGGTGAACACCGGCAAGGGCTGCCACCTGGATGCCCACATGGTCGGCCATGCCTTCGGGCGGCTGGCTCTCGCCCAGGGCGGGCTGCTGCTCATCGAGAATGTGGGCAACCTGGTCTGCCCGGCGGAGTTCGATCTCGGCGAGGCCCACAAGGTGGTGATCCTCTCCGTCACCGAGGGCGAGGACAAGCCGCTCAAATACCCCAACATGTTCGCCGCCAGCGACCTCATGCTGCTCACCAAGGTGGATCTGCTGCCCCATCTCACGTTCGACGTGGCGAAGTGCATCGAGTACGCGCGCCGCGTCAATCCGAAGATCGAAGTGATGCAGGTCTCTTCGGTGAGCGGGGCCGGCATGGACGGCTGGGTCGGCTGGCTCGATCGCGGTGTAGGGGCCGCCTTGGCGGCGATATCGGCCTAGGATCGCCGGCAAGCTGGCTACTGCATGATCACCACCGCCCTTGCCGCGCCCCTGGTCTGCCGCCGCATCCGCGTGCGCGGGCAGGTGCAGGGTGTCGGTTTCCGTCCCTTCGTCTACCGCCTGGCCCGGGAGCTGGGTCTCGCCGGCTGGGTGCGCAACGACGCGGAGGGGGTGGAAATCCAGGTGCAGGGTGCGGTGCACGTGGTGGCGGCCCTGCTCGACCGCCTGCAGGCCGAAGCGCCGCCCCTGGCGCGCATTGCGGCGCTGGAGGTGTCCGATGCACCGCGGGGTGAAGCGCGCGGCTTCGTCATCGAAGAGAGCCGCGGCGGGAACGCCAACACCGCGGTGACGCCCGATACGGCGGTGTGTGCCGATTGCCTTGCCGAACTGTTCGACCCGGCCGACCGGCGCTGGCGCTATCCCTTCATCAACTGCACCCACTGCGGGCCGCGCTATACCATCACGCGCGGGCTCCCCTACGACCGCCCGCAGACCAGCATGGCGGCCTTCGCGCAGTGCCCGTCCTGCCGGACCGAATACGATGCGCCCGACCACCGGCGCTTCCACGCCCAGCCCAATGCCTGCCCGCGTTGCGGCCCGCAACCGGCGCTGCACGATGCGGTCGGGCGGATGCTCGCCGTGGCAGACCCCGTGGCCGAAACCGTCGCGCGCCTTGCCCGCGGCGGGATCGTCGCCATCAAGGGCCTGGGCGGCTTTCATCTGGCCTGCGATGCGCGCAACTCCGCCGCGGTGGCCCGGCTGCGCGAACGCAAGCACCGGGAGGAGAAGCCCCTCGCCGTCATGCTGGCGAACGCCGCTTCGACGGCAGCCTTCGCCCGGGTGTTGCCGGAGGAGCGCAGCTTGCTCGAATGCCGCGAGCGCCCGGTCGTGCTGCTGCAGAAGCGCGCCGGCTGCGACGCAGCGCTGCCCGGCATCGCGCCCGGGCTCGAATGGCTGGGCGTCATGCTGCCCTACACGCCGTTGCACCACCTCCTGTTCCACGAGGCGGCCGGGCGGCCCGCGGGCACCGCCTGGCTCGCGCAGCCGCAACCCCTCGTCCTGGTGATGACCAGCGCCAACCCGGGCGGTGAGCCCATAGTGCGCGACAACGACGAGGCCTTCACCCGCCTGGCCGGCATCGCCGACGCCTTCCTCCTGCATGACCGGGACATCGTCACGCGCTGCGACGATTCGGTCGTCAGACTTGTGGGAGCGGCGCTCTCGCCGCGATCGTCGACGGCTGCAGTTCGCACCGAGGCGCCGCTCCCACAGGACGCTGCTCCTACAGCGCAATTCATCCGTCGCGCCCGCGGCTACACCCCCCAGGCCATCCGCCTGCCAAGGAGCGGACCCTCGGTCCTGGCCATGGGCGGCTTCCTCAAGAACACGGTCTGCCTCACGCGCGGCGACGAGGCTTTCGTCTCCCAACACATCGGCGACCTGGACAACGCCCCCACCTGCGCGGCGCTGGAGGAAACGGCGGCAAAGCTGATGGACCTGCTGCAGATCGCGCCGCAGATCGTCGCCCACGACTTGCATCCGGATTTCCACAGCACGCGCTATGCCGCGGAGTTCGCGCGCATCCGCGGGCTGCGGACCGTCGCCGTGCAGCACCACCACGCCCATGTGGCGGCGGTGGCGGCGGAGCACGGCGTGACCGGCCCGCTGCTCGGCCTGGCCCTCGACGGGGTGGGGCTGGGGGAGGACGGTGGCATCTGGGGCGGCGAACTCCTGCGGGCGGAGGCTGCGGGCTTCCAGCGCATCGGCCATCTGCGCGAGCTGCGCCTGCCGGGGGGCGACCGGGCGGCCCGCGAGCCCTGGCGCATGGCCGCCGCCGCGCTGCATCTGCTGGGCCGCGGCGGCGAGATCGAGGGGCGCTGGGCCCATTGTGCCGCGGCGCCGCTGCGGCGGATGCTGGAGGCGGGCTTCAATGCGCCGCAGACCTCCAGTTGCGGGCGCTGGTTCGACGCCGCCGCCGGGCTGCTCGGCGTCAAAGACGCGGTGGCCTTCGAAGGGCAGGCGGCCATGCTGCTGGAAGGACTGGCCGATCGGCACGGAAAAGTGGATGCCCTGGAAGACGGCTTCGTCATCGGCGCGTCCGGCGTCCTGGACCTCACGCCCTTGCTGGCATGGCTCGCCGACGTGCGGGACGTGGGCTACGCCGCCGCGCGCTTCCACGCCACGCTGGCGGCGGCACTCGCCCAGTGGGTGGTCGGCGCGGCCGGGGAAAGCGGCCTGCGCCGCGTCGCCTTGGGCGGCGGCTGCTTCCTCAACCGCATCCTCGCCGCGGCGCTGCGCACGCGGCTGGAAGCGGCGGGGCTGGAAGTGCTGGAAGCGCGCCAGGTGCCGCCCAACGACGGCGGCCTGAGCCTGGGCCAGGCCTGGGTGGCGATGAACTCACGGGAACAATGACATGTGCCTGGCCATACCGGTGCGAGTGGTGGAGCTGCTGGAGGGCGACATGGCGCTCGTGGACGTGGGCGGCGTGCGCAAGGATATTTCGCTCGCCCTGGTGGACGGCATCGGCGTGGGCGACTACGTGATCCTGCACGTGGGCTACGCCATCCAGAAGCTGGACCCGGCGGAGGCCGAGAAGACGCTGGCGCTGTTCGCCGAGATGGGTGGCCTGGAGGAACAGCCGGCGTCATGAAGTACATCGACGAATTCCGCGACGGCAAGACGGCCCGGGCCCTGGCCAAGGCCATCGCCCGGGAGACGGATCCCTCCCGCGGCTACCACATCATGGAGTTCTGCGGCGGGCACACCCATGCCATCTCCCGCTACGGCATCGCCGATCTGCTGCCGGCGAACATCCGCCTCATCCACGGGCCGGGCTGCCCGGTGTGCGTGCTGCCCATCGGCCGAATCGACAACGCCATCGACCTGGCGCTGAACCAGGGCGTGATCCTCGCCACCTACGGCGATTGCCTGCGCGTGCCGGCTTCGGGCGGCCTGTCGCTGCTCAAGGCCAAGGCGCGGGGCGCCGACGTGCGCATGGTGTATTCCAGCACCGACGCCCTGAAGCTGGCCCAGGAGAATCCCGAGCGCCTGGTGGTGTTCTTCGCCATCGGCTTCGAGACCACCACGCCGCCCACGGCGGTGGCCATCCTGCAGGCGGAGAAGCTCGGCCTGACGAACTTCTTCGTCTTCTGCAACCATGTGCTGACGCCCTCGGCCATCGCCAACATCCTGGAGTCGCCGGAGGTGCGCAAGCATGGTACCGTGCCCCTGGACGCCTTCATCGGCCCGGCCCATGTGTCCACGGTGATCGGCAGTGCGCCCTACGAGCATTTCGCCGAGGAGTACGAGAAGCCCGTGGTGATCGCCGGCTTCGAGCCCCTGGACGTGATGCAGGCGATCCGCATGTTGGTGAAGCAGTTGAACGAGGGCCGCGCGGAAGTCGAGAACGAGTTCTCCCGCGCCGTGACGCGGGAGGGCAACGTCAAGGCGCAGAACATGGTGGCCGAGGTGTTCGAGCTGCGCAAGAGCTTCGAATGGCGCGGCTTGAACGAGGTGCCCTACTCGGCGCTGCGCATCAAGGAGAAATACGCCGCCTTCGACGCCGAGCGGCGCTTCGGCATTCAGTACAAGTCGGTGGCCGACAACAAGGCCTGCGAGTGCGGCGCCATCCTGCGCGGCCTGAAGCGCCCCCAGGACTGCAAGCTTTTCGGCACCGTGTGCACGCCGGAGAACCCCATGGGTTCCTGCATGGTGAGCTCCGAAGGGGCCTGCGCGGCGCATTACACCTATGGGCGCTACAAGGACAGCATCCCCCTCTCCCCGCCAGGCGGGGAGAGGGCTGGGGTGAGGGGCGGATGATTGGAAACACCATGGGCGTTCTTGAAACCATACAGGGGGTGCTAGGCCCCCCACCCCGGTCCTCTCCCCAGAGGGGAGAGGGGGAGGTTGCCCAATGACCACAGTTAGAAAAGGCTATATCCGCCCGGTGGATTTCAAGCAGGGGCGTGTGGACATGACCCACGGCAGCGGCGGGCGAGCCATGGCGCAGTTGATCGAGGAGCTGTTCCTCGCCGCCTTCGACAACGAGTGGCTGGGGGCGCAGAACGACCAGGCCTGCTTCGCCGTGCCCTCCGGAAGGATGGTGATGGCGACCGACTCCCATGTCGTCTCGCCCCTGTTCTTCCCCGGCGGCGACATCGGCTGCCTGTCGGTGCACGGCACGGTGAACGACGTGGCCATGGCGGGGGCGAAGCCGCTCTATCTTGCCGCCGGCTTCATCCTCGAGGAGGGCTTTCCGCTCTCCGACCTGAAGCGCATCGTCGAGTCCATGGCCGGGGCGGCGCGAGTGGCGGGGGTGGCTGTCGTCACCGGCGATACCAAGGTGGTGGAGGCCGGCAAGGGCGATGGGGTGTTCATCACCACCACGGGCGTGGGCGTCGTGCCGGAGGGGGTGAACATCTCCGGCGAGCGGGCGCGGCCGGGCGACCGGATCCTCGTTTCCGGCACCCTGGGCGACCACGGCGTGGCCATCATGTCGAGCCGGGAGGGCCTCGGCTTCACCACCAGCATCGAGTCGGACACGGCAGCCCTGCATGGGCTGGTGGCGGCCATGGTGGCGGCGGTGCCGGACATCCACGTGCTGCGCGACCCGACGCGCGGCGGACTGGCCACGACGCTCAACGAGATCGCGCGCCAGTCGGGCGTGGGCATGATGATCGAGGAGGCGCGCCTGCCGGTGCGCCAGGAAGTGGCGGCGGCCTGCGAGTTCCTCGGCCTCGATCCGCTCTACGTCGCCAACGAGGGGAAGCTCGTCTGCATCTGCGCGCCGGAGCATGCCGCGGCGCTGCTGGACGTGATGCGCGCCCATCCCCTCGGCGCCCAGGCCGCGGCCGTCGGCACGGTACACGCGGATCCGCATCACTTCGTACAAATGAAAACCGGCTTCGGCGGCACGCGCATCGTCGACTGGTTGACCGGAGAGCAGTTGCCCCGAATCTGCTGAGGAGATTACATGACGACGACACCGCAGGATTCCGCTCAGGAACGGGAGCGCGGGCTGGCCCAGGCCATCGAGCATCACATGGCGGGGCGCTACGACGAGGCCCAGCGCCTCTACCTGGCCCTGCATGAGCGCAACCGGCGCGACGAGGAGGTGCTCTACCTCCTCGGCGTACTGTGCTGCGACCTGGGCGCCTTCGACGCGGCCTGCCGCTTCCTGCGCGAGGCGCTCCAGGTGAGCCCGGGCTTTCCCGAGGCGGCCGAGCAGCTTGTCCTCGCTCTCAACGGGCTGGGCGTGATCCAGCTCGAGCAGGAGAAGTACGCCGAGGCGGAGCGCACCCTGCGCGAGGCCCTGGCGGCGGCACCGGACCTCATCCCGGCGCGCAACAACCTGGGCCTGGCCCTGCGCCACCAGGGACGCCTGGCGGAAGCGGCGGCCTGCTTCGAAGAGGTGCTGGCACGCGACCCGGCCCATGCCGGCGCCGCAATCAACCTGGCCAACGTCCTGCGCCTGCTCGGACGGCCCGAAGAAGCGCGCGAGAGGCTCGAACAGGTGCTCGCCGCGCAACCGGATTCGGCCGAGGCGCTGAACAACCTGGGCACGGTGCTGCAGGATCTCGGCCGTCCGGGCGAGGCCCGGGCCTGCCTGGAGCGCGCCGCGGCCCTCGACCCGGTGTCGCCGCGCATCCGCTGGAACCTTGCGCTCGCCCAGCTCCTGCTGGGCGACTACGGCCAGGGCTGGGCCAATTACGAGTCGCGCTGGGAGGGTTGCCCCCATCTGCGCGGCGCCTACGACAAGCCGCCCGGGCTGGCCTGGCGCGGCGAGCCGCTGGCCGGCAAGCGGCTGCTCGCGTGGGCCGAGCAGGGTTTCGGCGACACGCTGCAGTTCGTGCGCTTCGCCGCGGACCTGGCGAAGCGGGGGGCGACGGTCATCGTCGAGGTGCAGCCGGAGCTGGCGGCGCTCGCGCGCACCGTGCCCGGCGTGGCCGAGGTGGTGCCGCGCGGGGCGCCCCTGCCGCCCTATGATTTCCATTGTCCCCTGATGAGCCTGCCGCACCGGCTGGATCTGGGCGTGGAGGCGGTGCCTGCGCCGGTGCCCTACCTCACGCCCGACCCGGAACGGACGGCGCGCTGGGCTGAGCGGCTGGCGGCCTTCCCGGGGCGCAAGGTGGGCCTGGCCTGGGCCGGCCGCTCGCGCGGGCAAAGCGCCGAGCTGGCGGCCATCGACGCCCGGCGCAGCGTGCGGCTGGGCCAGTTGGCGCCCCTGCTGGCCGGCCGCAAGGAGAGTTTTTTCAGCCTGCAGAAGGGGCCGCAGGCGGTCGAGATCGTCGAGAACCGGCTGCCCGTCTACGACTTCTCCAGCGAGTGGGCCGACTTCTCGGATACCGCCGCCTTCATCGCCAACCTGGATCTGGTGATCAGCGTCGATACCGCCGTCGCTCACCTGGCCGGCGCCCTGGGCAAGCCCGTCTGGCTGCTCAACCGCCACGACACCTGCTGGCGCTGGCTGGAGACGCGCACGGACTCGCCCTGGTATCCGACGCTGCGCCAGTTCCGCCAGCCCCGGGGCGGGGACTGGGCCACCCCCATCGCCGAGGCGGCGGGCGAGTTGGCGAAGATGGTCAATTGAGGATACACAAGATGATCGACACTGTTGCTTTGTCGTCCCCGCGCACGCGGGGACCCAGTGGCTCAGAACAGCGACGCTGGATTCCCGCTTGCGCGGGAATGACAGATCCTGTGCGGTCGCCGTCAACTGCTCTTCGAAGCATCAGCAGATGCGCATCCTGTTTCTGACCCACAGCTTCAACAGCCTTGCCCAGCGGCTCTACGTGGAGCTGACGGAGCGGGGCCACGAGGTGTCCATCGAGTTCGACATCAACGACGTGGTGGCCGTCGAGGCCGTGGCGCTCTTCCGGCCGGAGCTCATCGTCGCGCCGTTCCTCAAGCGCGCCATTCCCGAGGCGATCTGGCGCGACCATGTCTGCCTGGTCGTGCATCCGGGCATCCCGGGCGATCGCGGGCCGTCCTCCCTCGACTGGGCCATCCTGCACGGCGAGCAGGACTGGGGCGTCACGGTGCTCCAGGCCGAGGCCCTCATGGACGGGGGCGACATCTGGGCCAGCCGCGGTTTTCCCATGCGCGGCGCGCGCAAGAGCAGCCTCTACCGCAACGAGGTGACCGAGGCGGCGACGGCGGCGGTGCTGGAAGCGGTGGAGAAGTTCGGGCAGGGCGGCTTCGTCCCCAAACCCCTGGACTACGCCCGGCCCGATGTCCGGGGCATCGAGCGGCCGTTGATGCAACAGGAGGCACGGCGCATCGACTGGGCGCGGGACGACACTGCCACGGTGCTGCGCAAGATCCGCGCCGCCGACGGCTTTCCCGGCGTGCTGGACACTCTCGCCGGCGAGGAGTTCTGGCTCTTCGACGCCCATCCCGAAGGCTCGCTGCAGGGGCGCACCGCCGGCGCCTTGATCGCCCGGCGCCAGGGGGCGGTCTGCCGAACCACGGTGGATGGGGCGGTGTGGATCACCCATCTCAGGCGCAAGGCCGCCGAGCCCACGTTCAAGCTGCCGGCGGTCATGGCGCTGGGTGCGGCGGGCCTGGCCCTCCCGGAGTCGCCGCTGCCCCTGCTGCCGGGGCGCGATGCCGCCACCTGGCAGGACATCTCCTACGAAGAGGACGGGGGGGAGGCGGGCATCGGCTACCTCCACTTCGAGTTCTACAACGGCGCCATGTGCACGGCGGACTGCCTGCGCCTGCGCGACGCCTTCCTCGAGGCCGCGCGGCGCGACACGAAAGTGATCGTGCTCATGGGCGGGCCGGATTTCTGGTCCAACGGCATCCACCTCAACACCATCGAGGCGGCGGCCAGTCCCGCCGACGAATCCTGGGCCAACATCAACGCCATGGACGAGCTGTGCCGCGCCATCCTCGAGTGCGGCACGCATCTCACCGTAGCGGCGCTCCAGGGCAATGCCGGCGCCGGCGGCGTGTTCCTCGCCCTGGCGGCGGACCGGGTGGTGGCGCGGGAGGGCGTCGTGCTCAACGCCCACTACAAGGGCATGGGCAACCTCTACGGCTCGGAGTACTGGACCTACCTGCTGCCCAGGCGCGTCGGTGCGCAGCAGGCGCGGGCCATTACGCAGAACCGCCTGCCCGTCGGCGCGCGGGGGGCGAAGCGCCTGGGCCTGATCGATGACTGCTTCGGCATCGACGTGCCCCAGTTCAATGCCCGGCTGGGCGCCCTGGCGCGCAGCCTCGCGGCGCGGCCCGATTTGCCGCACCTGCTCGCCGAGAAGCGGAAAACGCGCTCGCGCGACGAGCAAGAGAAAGCGCTCGCCGCCTACCGCGAGGAGGAGCTGGCGCGCATGAAGCTCAATTTCTACGGCTTCGATCCGAGCTACCACGTGGCGCGCTACCACTTCGTGCACCGGGTGCCCCACGCCTGGACGCCGCTCCATCTGGCGCGGCACCGGCAGAACATGTGGCGCAGGCAGGAACTCTTGAAGACCCGGGCGGCATAGGAGAAGGCGGATGGCAATGCTACCAACCGTTCTCGTCGTGGATGATGAAGTGCGCTCCCTGGAGACCCTGCGCCGCACCCTCGAAGAGGAGTTCGAGGTGCTCACCGCCTCCAGCGGCGAACAGGCCTTGGCGCTGCTGGAGCGGGAGCCCGTGCAGGTGATCCTCTGCGACCAGCGCATGCCGGGCCTGTCCGGCGTGCAGACCCTCAAGGAGGTGCGCGGCCGCTGGCCGGACGTCGTGCGCATCATCATCTCCGGCTACACGGAGACGGAGGACATCATCTCCGGCATCAACGAGGCGGGCATCTACCAGTATCTCCTCAAGCCCTGGCAGCCCGAGTCGCTGCTGCTCACCGTGCGCGCCGCGGCCGAGCTCTATCGCCTGCAGCAGGAGAACCAGCGCCTGAACGTCGAGCTGCGCACCGCCGAGCCGGTGGTGCGCCGGCGCGTCGAGGCCAAGCGGGCGCAGGTGCGCAGCGAATTCGACACCGGCCGCCTGGTGCGCGGGCCGGACAGTCCCATGAACGGGCTGTGCCGGCTGGTGGAGCGCATCGCGCCCTATGACATCCCGGTGCTCATCACCGGCGAGTCGGGCACGGGCAAGGAGCTGCTGGCCCGCGCCATGCACTACGGCAACGGGCGTGCCGACAAGGCCTTCGTGGTGGAGAACTGCGGCGCGCTGCCCGACCAGTTGCTCGAATCGGAACTGTTCGGCCACAAGCGCGGCGCCTACACGGGGGCGTATGAAGACCGCATCGGCCTGTTCCAGCAGGCCGACGGCGGCACCATCTTCCTGGACGAGATCGGCGAGACCTCGCCGGCCTTCCAGGTGAAGCTGCTGCGCGTGCTGCAGGAAGGCGAGATCCGGCCGGTGGGGTCGAGCCGCACCATCTCGGTGGATGTGCGGGTGATCTCCGCGACCAACCGCGACCTGGAGGAGGACACCAAGCGGGGCCGCTTCCGCGAGGACCTCTACTACCGCCTGTCCACCATGACCCTGCACGTGCCGGCCCTGCGGGTGCGGCCCATGGACATCCCCTTCATCGCCCAGCAGGTGCTCGAGCGCGCCGGCAAGGCCCTGGGCAAGGCGGCGAAGGGCTTCACCCAGGAGGCCATGGATTGCCTCACCGCCTACCGCTGGCCGGGCAACGTGCGGGAACTGCAGAACGAGATCTACCGCATGCTGGCGCTCGCCGACACGGACTGGCTGGGCGCGGAACTGCTCAACGGCCGGGTGGTGCAGGCGGCGAGCCTGGAGGAGGAGCCGGAGCTGCGCATGCTCTCCGGCATCAACGGCTCGCTGAAAGATCGCCTGGAAATGCTGGAGGCGCGGGTGCTCAAGGAAGCGATGGTGCGCCACCGCTGGAACAAGACGCGGGTGGCGGACGAGCTGGGCCTGTCCCGCGTCGGGCTGCGGGCGAAGCTCACGCGCTACGGGCTGGAGCGGAAGAACGG
>CAYZLI010000091.1:0-15127 GCA_964479195.1 uncultured Rhodocyclaceae bacterium | reverse complement strand
GTGATCAAAGTCGGCGGCATGTCCTGCGGCGGCTGCGTGAAGAGCGTGACCAACGTGCTGAGCGCCCTGCCGGGCGTGCAAAAGGCCGAGGTGTCCCTGGAGAAGGGGGAGGCCCGCGTCGAGCACGAGGCCTTCGCCAGCCGGGAGGCCATGAAGCGGGCCATCGTCGACGCGGGCTTCGAGGCGGCGTAGAGGATAGGCAGGCGCTGGCCCGCTTTGTCGTCCCCGCGAACGCGGGGACCCAGTGGCTCTGAATAACGACGCTGGATTCCCGCTTGCGCGGGAATGACAGATTCTGTGCCGCTGCCCGGCCATCAATGGCTGTGCCCCGCGCCCCTAGGCCCCTGCGCCACCGCCCGCGTCTCCAGCGTCCTGCCGGCCAGGGCCGTCTTGACCTGCTCATCCAGCCAGTGGCCGAAGAGGGGGTCCGGGGCGAAGCCGCTGCCCAGCCGATAGTCCAGTCCGGCGAGCAGTTTCGCCTCCGGGCCGGTGCCGGTGGTACGCGCCGGGATCACGATCGCCGTGCCGCCGCGGCTGACTTCTTCCACCCAGCCGCGCACCCGCTCCACCCAGGGGCCGCGCTTGTCCGGCCAGTCCTCGCGCCAGGTGGCGACGCGGATCTCGCGGAAGCGCGCTCCGTCCCCGGTACGCATCTTGGCGGCAAGAGACTCCAGTACTTTCAGCCAGTGTTCGTTGCGCGCATCCTCCTTCGTGCCGTGGGCGGTGAGGATCACCGTCTCGCGCCTGGCATCTCGGGAGAGCGCCTGGGCGCGCTTGAGCAGGGCGGCGGCGAAAAATTCATGGTCGTCCAGGCCGCCGGCGGTCAGCAGCACGGCACCGGAGCGGATGCGCGGCTGGGGGCCGCCATGGCCATGGTCCCCGTGGCCGTCATCGTGGTCCCCATGGGTCTCATCGCCGTGCTCGTGCTCGGCCGCGCCCCGGTCGAAGCGGGGGACCGTGTCCTCCAGGTCGCGCCCGGTCATGCGGGCGATGTCCCGCTCGAAGCTGTCCGCCAGGCCGAACACGCGCACGATGACGATGGCGCGCGCGCCGCGGGCCTCCAGGCGGCGCACGGCGCGCTCGATGATGGGCGGGTCGGCCATGGAGAAGGCGTATTCCACGGGATGACGCGCCTCCAGCGCCCGGGCGCCCTCGCGCATGGTCTCGTTCCAGTGCCAGTCGGAGCCGTGGGCGGCCACGATCACGCCGACGCGGGCCGCGTCCCAGGGCAGGTGCCGGTTGGCCTCGCGCCGCATCCAGGTGAGAGCGAGTTCGCTCAGCGGCTCCTCGGGCAGCAGCCGGCTGCCCGCCGGCACGGTGCGTTTGAGGCCTACGGAGAAGGCCATCATGCTGTCCAGCTTCTTGCCCAGGTGGGCGGGCACCACCAGCGCGCCGGCTTGGTCCTTTAACTTCACCTGGGCAGCAGCGCGCAGGGCCTCCTCGTCCTTGACCCCGTATTCGGGCCACACCACCGCCTCCACGCCGGCAAACCCCAGGCCCGCCGCGGCGTGCCAGCCGAGGCGGCGCAGCTCGCCCGCCATGCGCTCCGCGCCCGCCGCATCCTGGGCGCCATAGCCCGCCAGCACGAGGCGTTGGCCCTTGGATTCGGGCAGGGCGCGCAGCCGGTCGGCGAGGGCCTCGGAGGCGAAGTAGCTGGCGCCGAAGCTGCGCGCCCAGGTCAGCGGCAGGGGCCGGCTTCCCTCCAGCGCGGCCTTGAGCACGCCGAAGCGCGCCTCCGCCTCGGACATGAAGAGAGGCAGCACCACCGCCTTCTTCGCCCCGCGCCGGGCGAGGCCCGCCAGGGCCTCCTCGGCGCTCCGGCGCGTGCGCGCGTCCGTGACGAACAGCAGGGTGGCGTTGTGTTTTTCGGCGAAAGCCTCGTAGCGGTCGCGGATCTCCTCGTTGCCGAGGAAGCCCCGGTCGGGGGCGGCGACGAGGAAGCCGGTTTCGGCATCGTTGGCCGGCGCGGCCGGCGCCAGCTTGTCCGCGACGGCGGCGCCGGCGGGGATGAGCAGGATGAAGAGGAAACTGAGCAGGGTGTGGCGCATGGGGAAGCTCCTTTCTGCGGGAATCAGAACTGATAGGCGAAGCTGGCGGACAGGCTGCGGCCGGGCTGGGAGTAGAAATCCACGCCCAGGGGGTTGCGCGCATCGGCTTGGCGGATGTCGCTCCACAGCCAGTACTTGCGGTCGAACAGGTTGTGCACGGCGAGGTTGATCTGCGCGCCTTTCGCCGGGCGCCACCAGGCGGACAAGTCCACCACGCCGTAGCCGCCGGGGCGGAACCAGGGGCTGAAGGTGCTGCCGCTGAAATCGTTCACGCGATTCTTCTTCGCAGCGGCGCGCAGCCGGCCTTCGGCGCCCCAGGCGCCCGCCTCCCGCGCGAGGCCCAGGCTGAACCGGGTGGGCTCGACGCTGTCCAGGGGGCGGCCGGCCGACTCGTCGTCGCCGTGGGCATAGGCCAGCGCCCCGTCCAGGCGCCAGCCGGGGGCGAAGTCCCAGGCGCCGCGCAGCTCCGTGCCGTAGATGCGCACGCGGGAGAGGTTCTGGAACATATAGGTCACGTTGAGGCCGGCGATGCAGCCGGGATCGCCGGGACAATTCAGGCGCACGCTTTCGATGAAGTTGCGGTAGCGGTTGTCGAAGACGGAAAGCTGGCCGCGCAGGGCCTGGCTGTGGAGCTTGGCGCCCAGCTCGATGCCGGTGCTGGTCTCCGGCTTGAGATCCGGGTTGGGGCTGACGCCGTAGAGTTGCGCGGTGTTGCGGAAGGAGCCGTTCACCTCCTCGTAGTTGGGCGCGCGGAAGCCGCGCACGAGCTGGCCGTAGAGGGACCAGGCAGGAGTCAGCCGCCACAGGGCGGCGAGCTTGGGCGAGAGGGACGAATGGGTCTGGGCTGCCGCCTGGCGGCCGATGGCGGTGAGCACCGACTGGGACAGGCTGTCCACCTCGGGCGTGAGCTTGCGCCAGTCGTAGCGCAGGCCCGGGGTGAGGCTGAGCGCGCCGGAGGCGAAGCCACCGATCTCGTCCTGGACGAACAGGCCCAGGGTGTCCGTGTTGCCGATGGGGAAGTCGCGCAGGGGGAAGTTCTCTCCGGCGAGGCTCTTGGTGAAGCTCCCCGTGGTCTGGTTCCAGATGCGCGCATCGCGCAGCTCATCCGTCTTCACCCGGGATAGATCGACGCCGTAGGCGAGGAGGTGGTCCTTGTCCCAGGCCTTGAAGGCGGACTCGAATTGGGCGCCGCCGCCCGTGGCCGTCTGGGAAAAGAAGAAGTCCTGCTCCACGTAGCAGTTGTTGCCCGCCCCCGAAGCCGCGGAGCAGCCGGCGCTGGTGTTCGTGCGGTTCTGCCGGTTGAAGTTCTCCGTGTCCGACTGCTGATGGTAGAGGCGCGCCGTGAGCCGGTCGTAGAAGGCGGCGGCGGGCTTGTGCTCCCATTCGAGACTTGCCCGCAGGCGCTCCCCGTGGTCGTCGCCCCACATGGCGGTGACCTTGGGCAGCGACGCAGACAGGCGGCGGATGGTCACGTCCGCGTCCTGCTTGCGTCCCTCCAGGGTGGCGGAGAGGCGGTGGCCGGCGGCGGGTTTGAAGCCCAGCTTGGCGAGCACCCCCTGATCGGTGATGTCCTGGGGATTGGGCCGGGTGCGGGTGGCGGCGCTGCTGTCCACATCGCCTTTGTTGTCGAACTCCCGGGCATCCGTACGGGAATAGCCCAGCAGGGCCTCCCCCGCCTCGCCGCGCCAGGCGCCCAGCAGGGTGTTGGCGAGCCCGCCGTTGGCCCCCGTGTAGCCCAGGCGGTAGCGTCCGCCCGCGCGCTCGTTCCCGCCGATCAGATCGGAAGGCTCCAGGGTGAGGGAGCCCACCACGCCGCCGATGGCGTCCGAGCCGTAGAGGCTGGAGGCGGGCCCCCGCAGGATTTCCACGCGCTTGAGGAAGTCCGGGGAGGCGCCCAGGGGCGCATTCATGGTGAAGTTGGTGGGGCCGCCGCCGTTGTACCAGTCCGGCGCGCGCACGCCATCCACCATCTGCGCCACCCGGTTGTCCTGGATGCCGCGGATGTTGATGCGCGTGGCGCCGAAGCGGCGCAGGTCGCGGGCGAGGGCCACGTCGGGTTCGTCGCGAAAGAGGTCCGTCTCGTCGGCGGGCAGCCGCCGCTCCAGCGCTTCGCGCCCGAGGATGGTGACGGTGGCAGGGACGGCCTCGACGGCCGTCTCCTGGCGCGTAGCCGTGACCACGGTTTCTTTCAGCGCCGTCTCGCTTGCGGCGACGCCGTTGCAGGCCGCTGCGACCAGCACGGCGAGGGTTCGTTTGGTGTGGGAATGCATGCTCCAGCCTCTGGGAAAAGTTCATCGTTCTGGCTGGCTGGGCGCATGCCGCCCTGGCTGGCTGGGTGTGTCGTCGCTACATGGGCGCGCCCGTGCTGAACTGCCCCGCGGTGAGCCGGGTCAGCGCCAGGGCGAAGCCCGAGACCCCGGCGCCCTTGAACAGCAGGCAGGGCTTGCCCGTGCGCTTGCAGTGGTGCTTCAGCTTGAAGTAGGCCGCGTGGCTGACGCAGTCCGTGGGACAGAGGACGGCGTCCGCCCCGTTGATCATGTCCGGCAGGCGCGAGAGGGATTCCTCCAGGCCGCCGTCGTGGTGGACAAGGCGTATTCCAAGGCGCTGGGCCAGGGCCCGGTACTGGGAGACAAGGGCCGTGCGCCCGCCCACGCAGAGCACGCAGCGTTCCTTCGCCGCCTGGTCGCAGCTGTCGCATCGACCGTCGCAGTCCTCCTCCGGCCCGCTTCCGGCGAGCATCAGACGCTCCAGCGCTTCCCGCTCGGCGGCGAGCTCGTCCCGCTCCCGGGTGAGGGCCAGGCTCTTCCCGCGCTCGGCGCGCAGCTGCTCTTCCAGGGCGCGGCTGCGTTCGGCGACCGCCCGCAGCTGCTCGTTGGCGTCGCTCAAGCTCATCAGGCGCCGGCCCATTTCCACCCTGGCCGTGCCCGACTCGAAGGCGGCCAGCCGTTCGCGCAGCGCCTGGCTTTCCGCGCGCTCCGCCCGAAGCGTCGCCGCCTGGGCTTCCAGGGCGGTGGCGCGGGCGCGCAGCTCCGCCTCCCAGTGCTTGCGCTCCCGGTGGGCGCGTTCCAGCGTCTGCGCCAGTTCCCGGTTCTTCGCTTCCAAGTGCGCCAGGCGCCGCACGTCCGCCGCCTGGCCGGCGCCCACTTGGTGGGAGAGCATGTGCACGTCCGCATAGATGGCGTGCCGCGTCTCGTCGCGGGCGGCCTTGTGGGTCATGGCGGCCCACAGGGGACCCGCCACCTCCCCGTGGGCGAGGTGCTCCCTCCACAAGGCGAGCACCTCGGCGTCGGTGCCGGCTCGATTGAAGCGGGCCACGTGGCCCGCGTATTTGCGCTCCAAGTGCTTGTGCAGGGCCTCGGAGACGGGGTTGCGGCTGCCCGTGTGGCCCACCGCCTCCACGTGCACCGCGTAGTCGTCCCGGGGGTCGGTGGGGAAGCGGAAGCGCCGGGCGAAACGGGCCAGCTCGTCCATGTCAAGGCAGGTGCCGACGATGGGGCAGTGGTATTTGCCGGGCAGGTCCCACAGCCGCGGCCGCCGGGGCGGCGCCGCGGCGGGGGCGAGGGGCTCGGGCAGGCCGGCGGTCGCTTCGGCGATTCGAGCGAGAGCGGCCGCCGCCGGCTTGGGGGCGAAGGGCGGCGGCGTCATAGCCGGCCCCATTCCGCCGCCGACTTGTGGGCCGGATCCCGTTCCAGGATTTCCACCAGTTCCCGCGCGTGCTCGCGCAGATGCGTGTCTGCCTCGGTGTCCCGGGCCACCCGGTCCAGGAGGATCGCCGCCAGGCGGGCGGCGCGCGGGCAGCCGGTTTCCATGTGCCGGGCCAGATGGGCCAGGGCGCCGGCTACCATGCGCGCAGGCGGCTGCTCGTTCTGCCAGAGGGATTCCATGGCGCCCGCCTACTTGGTGAGGATCAGCTTGTTTTCCCGCGTCAGGCGCAGGGTGTAGCACTGCCCCTGGTGGTCGATGAGGACCGTGCGGTGCGTGCCGAAGAGCTGGGCGCTGGAAATGAGCGGGGCGCGGCTCTTGTCCGCGCCCACGACGACCACGGTGGGTTGCTGCGAAGCCTGTTGTTGGGCCATGCCGCCTCCTGTGCAAAAGGGTCAGTTGGCTGGCTGGCCCGGAGGCCTGGCTGGCTGGGCATCGGCCGGGCCGATGCGAACTCGTTATGTGCAAATGATAACTATTCGCATCGAACGCGTCAAGAGGTGTCGGAGCGCGTCCGCCGCCCGCGAACCTGTTGGATCAGGACGGCGAGCCGCCCATCTGCGACTGCAGATAGTTCTGCTGGCCCACCTTCTGGATGAGGCCCAACTGCTGCTCCAGCCAGTAGGTGTGGTCTTCCTCCGTGTCGTCGAGCAGGCTCTCGAGGAGTTCCCGGGTCACATAGTCACCCAGCTTCTCGCACTCGGCGATGGCATCCCGGAGGGCTTTCACCACGGAGAGCTCGTAGGCCAGGTCGTTTTCCATCATCTGCTTCACGTCGGCGCCGATCTTCAGGGGCTAGCGGGAAGCGATGTCCGGCTTGCCCTCCAGGAAGAGGATGCGTGCGATGAGTTTCCGGGCGTGCTCCAGTTCCTCCCCCATTTCGTGGTGCACCCGCTCGAAGAGCTTCGTGAAGCCCCAGTTGCGGTACATCTCCGAATGGGCCAGGTACTGGTCGGCGGCCGAGAGCTCGCCCGTGAGCAGCCGATTGAGCAGCGTGATGATCTTCTTGTCGCCTTTCATGGCTGTTCCTCCCTGTCAGGACGCGGATTCCATGGCCGACTGCAGGTAGTTCTGCAGGCCCACTTTGTCCACCAGCTCGATCTGGGTCTCCAGGAAGTCGATGTGCTCCTCCGTGTCCTCCAGGATGTCCTCGAAAAGCTCGCGGGAGACGTAGTCGTTGCACGTCTCGCAATAGGCGATGGCTTCCACCAGCGTGGCGCGGGAGGCCTGCTCCAGCTTTAGGTCGCAGGCGAGCATCTCCGGCACGTTCTCGCCGATCATGAGCTTGTGCAGGTCCTGCAGGTTGGGCAGGCCTTCCAGGAAGAGGATGCGCTCGATCAGCTTGTCGGCGTGCTTCATCTCCTCGATCGATTCCTCGTACTCCTTCTTGCCCAGCTTGTTCAGGCCCCAGTTCTTGTACATGCGCGCGTGGAGGAAGTACTGGTTGACCGCGGTGAGCTCGTTGGTGAGGGCCTTATTGAGGAACTGCAGGGCTTTCTTGTCGCCTTTCATGGTTCTTCTCCTTCTTGGTTGCCGGAGCCGGCCCGCCCGGGTTCCCGGGGCGGGTGGCACACGACGTTATTTTAGACCTGCATTTTTCGTTCGCCCATGAAAGGAGGCCGGGCAGGGCGCTTATGCCCTACCCCACTGAAAGCTAGAAACTGCGCGAGTAGCTCACGGTGAAGGTGCGCCCACGGCCGGCGAAGTAGTTGTCCTGGCGGGTCTGGGAGCCTGCGTCCGCCTCGCTGTAGTAGCCGATGTACTGGCGGTCGAAGAGGTTCTCGACGCCAAAGCCGAAGTCGCCCCAGGAAGACTTGTGCATCACCGCCAGATCGGCCAGGGTGTAGCCGCCGAAATGCTCCTCCAGGTTGGCGTTGCCCGTCGTGCGGCCGATGTTGATGTGGCGCGGGAAGTAGCGGGCGGCTTGCAGGCGCGCGCTGCCCCGCGGGGAGAAGGCCCAGTTGACGCCGGCCACCAGCTTGTCGGGGGCCTGGGAGCGGGCGCCCAGGGCCACGTCCAGGGGCGCGCCGGCGCTGGCCGCCGTCTTGCCGTCGATGTGGGAGTAGAGGCCGAACAGGCTCCAGGCGGGGGCCGCCTTCCACTCGCCGGTGAGCTCCCAGCCTTTCACCACCACGGGCACCCGGTCTACCTGGCCCAGGCCGGTGGTGCTGCTCACCCGGATTTGGCTGCCCAGGTCGGAGCGCGAGTCGTAATAGGAGACGGCCAGATTGCCCCGGGCGCCGCGCCAGGCCAGACCCACTTCCTTGTTCTCGGTAATCACGGGCCGGAGGTCGATCAGGCGCTCCACGGAGCGGCCGGCCACATTGACCGAACGCAGCACCAGGCCTACATCGGGCAAACCGAAGCCCTCGCCGTAGGAGGCGAAGGCCGACCAGCCGGCGCCGAGGCGCAGGATGCCCCCGAGGTTTTTCACCGTCTCGGAGAAGCGGGGCGTGCCTCCTTCCACCCGGCGGCTGCCGTAAGCGGCCAGCGTGGTGTAGGTGTCCACGGCGAGGCGCGCCTGCTCGTGGCGCAGCCCCCCGCGCAGCGTCACGGGGCCCGCCTCGTATTCGAGCTGGGCGAAGGGGGCGACGCTGGTGAACTCCAGGGGCGGCACCCAGACGCGGTTGGTGGCCGCCAGGCGCTGCTGGGAGTTGTCCCGCAGCCAGTCGAGGCCCGCGGCGAGCTCCACTCCCGGCACGAAGAGGTCGGGACGCATCCAGGTGAGGCGCAGGCCCCACTTGTCGGCGAGGATCTCCGACTGGTCGTAGAGCGTGCCCACGGGGGCAATGGTGGCGTCCTGGAAGGTGTTGGTGTTCGTGGCGCCGTAGAGGGAAGCGAAGTCCTGCTTGTAGATCTGGGCCGTGAGCAGGCCGCCGGCGAGGTCGCCGTGGCGCCAGTCCAGGCTGGCCGTCTCGACCTGGTTGCGCGGCGGCTTGCCCGGGGGCGTGCCCGGATCCGAGCCCGTGGGGATGCCGGCGGCGCGGTTGCCGGCGGCCGTGCGGTAGTCGCCGTCCCCTGCCATGTGGAAGCGGTTGTAGGAGAACTGCAGCCGCTGGGCGCCGAAGTCGCGGCCCAGCTTGAGGAAGACGTCTTCCGCGGCCGAGTCCAGGCTGTCGCCCTGGATGTCGTCGATGCCGATGCGCCGTCCCTGGCCGTCGTAGGCCATGCCCCGCCGGGTCGTCCCCACATAGCCCAGGGCGTCGAAGGCCTCGTTCTTGTCGGAAAGGGTGTAGCCCAGCTTCCACAGGAGCGAGTCGTCTTTGAACTGGGTGCCCAGCTTGGCATCGACCCGGTGGCCGGTGCCGACGGTCTTGGGGGTCTTGGAGATGTAGTTGATGATGCCGCCTGCGGCCCCCAGGCCCTGCACGGCCGAGGCGCCGCTGATCACCTCGATGCGCTCGATCACCGCCGGGTCGGCGAAATAGCCTTCCCGGGCGCCGGCCCGCAGGGGATTGGATTGGGGAATGCCGTCGAAGAGGATCAGGGGCGCGCGCCCGCGCAGGCTCTCCCCCGCCGAGGTCATCTTCTGGCGCGAGGGGGCGTAGCCCGGCACGAAGTTGGCCAGGACCTGGGAAGGATCTTCGGCGATGAGCAGTTGCGGGGCGAGGTCCTTCTGGGTGATGACGCTCACCGCGCCGGGAATCTTCTCCACGGCCTTCTCGCCGCGGGTGGCAGTGACGGCCACCTCGCCCAGGGTGCCTTCGGCCTGGGCCAGGGGGGCAAGGGCGGCGAGCAGCGCGCCCATGAGGGGTTTCATTCTTGTATTGAACGACATGCTTGCTCCGAGGGTTGCGGCTGGCTGGGCAGGCCTGGCTTGCCGGGGTTGGTGAAAATCTTGTAGCGGTAGGCCTGGCGGCGGGCGTGCAGGCCGTGGGCGAAGACGGCCAGGGCTACCCCGAGGCTCGCGAGGGCGAGGCCGGAAAGGACGAGGGGCAGGGCCTCACCCATGAGCGGCTCGGTTGCGCGCCGCGTCGCGCCGTTTGGTCTGGGTGCGCCACCAGAGGTAGAGGCCGGTGAAGCCGAGGAAGACCCAGACGCCGCCCAGCAGGTCGATCCAGATCCACTCCCCCTCGCGGCCGAGCAAGGCCCGGCCCGTGTGCAGGTCGAACATCAGCCTGCCCAGGGTGATGCGCTCCCCCGGGGCCTGCTCCGGGGGGAGGGCCGCCAGGGCGTCCGTGACCGCCGAATCGCGCCGCCACTGGCGGCCTTCCCGGCTCACCAGGAGGCCTTCGTTCCTGAGGGCGACGGTGACGCTGCCGTCCGGGTTGGCGCTGGCGTTCCAGGCATCGCCCTTGTGAACCCGGTGCCAGCCTTCCCCCCGCTCGATCCAGATGCCGTTGCGGGCGGCGGCCACCAGGCCCCAGGGGGCGGCAGCCAAGCCCCGCACGGGCTCCCCTGCCAGTTCCGGCACCGGCTGCGCGTGGCCGTCGAGGATGCGGTAGAGCCCATTGGGGGTCCCTATCCACTGCCAGCCGTCGGTTGTGGCGAGGCTGGCACGCAGGTCGAGGCGGGCCTGCGTGGCGGAGGCGCCGCCGTAGCCCGGCAGCCGGGCGGCCATGGGCGTGAGGTCGAACTCATTCAGGCGCAGCTCCTTGCGGTGGGCGAGAAAGACCGCCGTCAGGCCCACGAGCAGGGTGGGAACGAGAAGGAGGACGGACACCCAGTTGTGCCAGTCCCGCGCTTTGAGCGTGAGCTTCATCGGATCAGGGATTGGGCAGGGTGACGAAGGCCAGTCGGCCGATGCCGGCGTTGTGCACCTTGGCCATCACCTCGGCCAGGCGCTCGTAGCGGGTGGTGCGGTCGGCGCGCAGATGCACGTCCGGCTGGGGCCGGCGGGCGGCGGCCTCGGCCAGGAGGCCGGCGAGTTCCGCCTCGCCCACCAGGCGGTCGTTCCAGTAGAGGTCCCCGTCCGCGTTCAAGGCGAGGCGCACCGCCTCGGGCTTGTCCGCCTGGGGGGCGCTGCTCGCCCTGGGCAGATCGATCTTGACCGCATGGGTGAGCATGGGCGCCGCGACGATGAAGATGATGAGCAGGACCAGCATTACGTCCACCAGGGGCGTGACGTTGATCTCGCTCATGGGGGCGGTCGGCCCCCCCTCGCTGAAGCCGCCGAAGGCCATCAGTGGGCTCCCGCCGGCTGGGCCGCGGCGATGCGCAGGGCGCTGCGGGGCGCCGGGGCGTCCAGCCGGGCGCCGGTGGTGAGGAAGGCGTGCAGGTCGTGGGCGAAAGCGTCCAGGTCTCCCAGGACGACCCGGTTAGCCCGGGTGATGGCGTTGTAGGCCGCCACCGCCGGCAGGGCCACGCCTATGCCCGCCGCCGTCATGATGAGGGCTTCGCCCACGGGGCCGGCCACCTTGTCCAGGGTGGCCTGGCCGCTCACCGAGATGGCCACGAGGGCGTGGTAGATGCCCCAGACGGTGCCGAAGAGGCCGACGAAGGGGGCGGTGGCCCCGATGGTGGCCAGGAGCGTGAGCCCCCGTTCCAGCGCCGCCTGGCTGCGGGCGATGGACTGGCGTAGCGCCCGGGTGAGGAATTCGCCCCGGTCGAGGGCTCCGGCGAGTTGCGCGCCGCGCTCGTCGAAATGGCGGGCGGCGGCCACGGCGGATTCCGCCAAGCGGCAGGCGGGCGTGCCGGCCGCCGCCTGTTGCAGGCTTTCGAGCCCTGCGGCGAAGCCGCTCGCCTCCCAGAAGGCGTCCACGGCGCCGGCACTGCGGCGCAGGCGCAACCAGGCCCAGCCCCGGGCAAGAATCCAGTACCAGCTCGCCACCGACATGGCGAGCAGCAGCAGGGCCACGCCGTGGGTGACGGCGTCCCCTTGGGCCCATAGGTGGGCAAGGCCGAAGGTTTCCGGCGACATGGTCAACTCTCCAGATTGAAGGAAATGGGAACCAGCACCCAGGCGGCCACCGCCTCCGTGCCCTGGCGGGCCGGGACGAAGCGCCAGCGGCGCACCGCCTCCACGGCCGCCTGGTCCAGGCGTGGGCTGCCCGAGCCCTGCTTGAGCTCCACCTGCTCGGCGTCGCCCTCCGGGCTCACCCGCACGCGCACCAGCACGCGGCCTTGCTCGCCCATGCGGCGGGCGAGGGCGGGGTAGGCCGGGGCCGGGTTGTTGAGATAGGCGGCGTCGAAGCGGGGCGGCGTCGGTGCCGGCGCGGCGGGCGCAGGCTGGGGCGCCGGGGCGGAGTTGGCGGCCACCGGCACGGGCACGGGGGTCGGCGCGGCACCAATGGCTGCGGGGGTGGATGCAGGTGTCGGGGCAGGCTGGGGCATCGGGGCCGGCACGGATCGGGCGACGGGGCGGGGCGGCTGGGGACGGGGAAGCACCGGGCGCACCGGCGTCGGCACGGCCGGAGGCGGTGCCAGCAACTCCACGGCGAGGGGGACCGGCGGCACGGACGGAGGGACCGACACGCCCCGAGTCAGGGCGAGCAGCAGCCCGGCATGCAGGGCCAGCACGGCGGGCAGGAGCCAGCGGGGCGCCGCGTCCATGTCCCCTCTCAGGCGGCCAGGGCGAGCAGGGCGTAGAGGACGAAAACGAGGCCGGCGGCGTAAGCGCTCAGGCGGACCAAGGGGAAGGCGTTGCCGCCGATGGGTGGTGCGGGGTTTCGGGCCATGTCCTTGCGTGCATCGAGTCGTCGGGTTTTCCGGCTGGCTCGCCCGCGTCGCGGACTGGCTGGCGGGGCACGGCCTTCAGGCCGCGCCGGGGTGTTTATCAGGCGTGCTGGTGCCTTTTCTTGTCGCAGTTGCCGCAGTTGCCGGAGCAGGCGTGGGCCTCCTTCAGCACCGAATGGGCGCTGCGGGCGCAGCGGCCGCACTGGGCCGCCACGCCGAGGGACTGGCGCAACTCGCGCAGGCTGCCGGCGCCGGTCGCCGCGGCGGCGCGGATCTGGTTCTCGGTGACGGCGCTGCAGACGCAAACGTACATGTGGGCCTCGGAACTGCTATGAACGGTTCAAAGTGTAAATGAGAATGAGTCGTATTGCAATAGGCGAGCGCCTATTTCGTCAGGATCAGCTTGCCGTTCCTGGTCTCGCGCAGGCGGTACAACTCGTCCCGGTGGGCGATGACTGCCTCGCGCCGGCCGCGCAGCAGCTCGGCGCTGGGGATGGGGGCGGCCGGCGTGGCGGGGCGCGCCGACGGCGTCGGCAGCGGTTCCGGTTTCGCTTTCACCATGCGAAGAACACCAGGTACCAGGCGCCGCCCACCAGGAGCAGGGGGAGCGCGTAGAAGACGGCGGCCAGCGCGACGCGGGCCGGGCTCTTCGCACTTTTGCCCAGCAGGCGCAGCCCGAGCCAGGCGGACCAGCCGATGGCGCCGGCCAGGAGCGCCGCCCGTGCTTCGCCCAGCCAGCCGAAGCTGATGCCCTCGGCACGCAACTGGGTGAGGGTGAGCATGGACAGGCCGAGGAACACGCCCAGCCCGCCGAGGGGCACCAGCCCGGTGGCGAGCACTCGCCAGTCGATGCGGCTGGCTATGCGCGCCGCGGCGAGCAGGCTGAGCCAAATCGCCCCGCCCAGGGTGAGCGCGCCGCCGCCGATGTAGGCGAGGATGAGCGCGCCGTCAAGCCAGGTGAAGGCATCATTGACCTCCGGGTAGTGGGTGAGCAGCCACCAGGGGGCGTTGTCTTCGAGGGGGAGGAACCATTCGCGTTCGACCAGCCACTCGGCCGCCGTCTGCTTCAGGGCGACGAACCAGGGGCTGACGGTCCACTGGAAGGCGGCGACGGCCACACCGAGCAGACCGAAGACCAGGAGCAAGGCCTCGCTGGTGCGCACGTCGCGTGGCGTGCCGGCGAGGATCTCCGCGTTGGGCGAGCGGGCCGCCAGTTGCACCGCGTCCCGGTGGCCGCTGCAGCGCCCGCAGGAATGGCACTGGGCGTTGCCCTTGAGGTGGCGCACGTCGAGCAGCGGCGCGCAATCCACCGCGGCGGTGCGCGCCGGATAGCGTTTCCAGGTTTCCTGGTCCACGCGGAAATGCAGGGGTGCGACACGGGAGAGCAGGGCAAACACGCCGGACACCGGGCAGAGATAACGGCACCACACGCGCTTGCCCTGGCCGTAGACGAAGCCGATGGCGACGGCGGCGACGGTGGAGCCGCCCAGCACCAGTAGCGCCGCTTTCGGGTACTCGTACACGCTCACCAATTGCCCGTAGACCGTCGTGGCGACGAAGGCGAAGAAGGGCCAGCCGCTCCAGCGCAGCCAGCGCGGGATGGCCTTGCCTAGGCCGCGGCGGCTGGCGAACTCAGCCAGCGCGCCTTCCGGGCACAGCACGCCGCACCACACCCGGCCCAAGAGCATGGTGCTGAGGATCACCCCCGGCCACCAGATGCCCCAGAAGACGAACTGGGCGAAGAGGGTGAGGTTGTCCAGCATGGTCGCCCCCTGAGGCGGCAGGGGCAGGAAGGCGGGCACGGCGACCAGGAAGCCATAGCCCAGCACCACGACCCACTGCAGGCCCAGGATCAAGCGGCGATGGCGCGCCATGGCGTCGCCGAGGCGGGCGAGCCGCCCGGCGCGCGCGGGAGAGACGTAGTGCAGAGTGTGGGTCGCGGCATCCATAAAGTCAGTCCCCGCGGGACGCCGGCTGGCGCTCCAGACGCGCCAAGCGCCACAGGACGAAGGCCCAGTAGGCCGCGTAGGCGATGAGCAAGGTGGCGGAGGGCCGGGCGCGATAGCCGAGGAAATCGGCCATGAGGCGCCCCGCGCCCTGGGCGTCTTCCAGCACGGACGAGCTGTCCCACACCGGGTCCACCAAGGGCGGGAGCAGGTCCATGCCGATCATGCGGTCGGTGCCCGCGGCCAGGAGCGACCCGGCGATGAGCAGCAGCAGGACTTCGCTGGCGCGGAACACCGTGCGGTAGCTGAGGAAGCGCGCACCGCGGGCCACCAGCCAGGCGGTCGCGGCGGCGGCGAGGAAGCCTGCAGCGGCGAAACCAAGCAGGCCGAGAAGCTGCGCCCCGCCCGCTTCCAGGCCCAGGCCGTAGAGGAAGACCACGGTTTCCGCCCCTTCGCGCGCCACGGCGAGGGCGGTGATGGCGCCGATGCCCAGTGCGCCCGCGGCGCGGCCCGCCTGGTCCTCCAACTGCCGTTTCATGGCGCGGCCGTGGCGGTGCATCCACAACACCATCTGGGTGATGAGGGCGGCGGCGAAGAGCACCATGGCGAGCTGGAAGGTCTCCAGCGCCTCGCCCTCCAGTTGGCTCTGGGCGGCGAAGGTGGCGTAGCCCAGGCCCAGCGCCAGGGTGATGCCCGCGCCCACGCCGCCCCACAGGCCGCGGGTTAGGCGCGCCGGATCGGGCTGGCGGGCGATCCAGGCGAGCAGCACGCCGATCACCAGCATGGCTTCCAGGCTTTCCCGCCAGACGACGATGA
>CAYZLI010000090.1:0-15184 GCA_964479195.1 uncultured Rhodocyclaceae bacterium | reverse complement strand
CGGCGGCTATAATCAAATAGCCCTCCCCGGAGGCTATTTATGCTCAAGGCCCTTGCCTTGGTCGCACTGCTGGGGTGGTCGTCCCTCGCAACGGCTGCGCCGGTAGCGGTGGTCGAAATGCGCGGCGCGATCAGTCCCGCGAGCAGCGAACACCTGTCCCGCGCCCTCGCCGGCGCTCGGGACAAGGGAGCGGCGTTGCTCATCCTCAAGCTGGACACCCCCGGCGGCCTCGACAGCGCCATGCGGGAGATGATCCGCGACATCCTCGCCTCCCCGGTCCCCGTCGCCACCTATGTCGCCCCGAGCGGGGCGCGCGCCGCCAGCGCCGGCACCTACATCCTCTACGCCAGCCACGTGGCCGCCATGGCCCCCGGCACCAACCTGGGGGCGGCCACCCCCGTGGCCATCGGCCCCGGCGGGCAGGAGCCCGAGCGCGCCCCGCGGGAGCGGGGCGAAGGCAAGGAACGGGACGCCCGCGACAGCCCCCCCACCTCGGCCGAGTCCATGCGCTCCAAGGTGATGCAGGACGCCGCCGCCTACCTGCGCAGCCTGGCACAGATGCGCGGGCGCAACGCCGAATGGGCGGAGCGGGCGGTGCTGCGCTCCGAGAGCCTGTCGGCGGACGAGGCGCTCAAGCTCAAGGTGGTGGACCTGGTCGCCGAGGACGTGGCGGGGCTGCTGCGCAAGGCCGACGGGCGCACGGTGCGCATGGCGCAAGGCGCGCAGCGCCTGGCCCTGGTCAATGCCCAGGTCTATACGGTCGAGCGCACCTGGAAGAACCGCCTGCTCTCCACCATCGCCGACCCCAACGTCGCCGTGATCCTCATGATGCTGGGCATCTACGGCCTGGTGTTCGAGTTCTACAACCCGGGCGTGGCCTTCCCGGGGGTCGCCGGGGTCATCTGCCTGCTGCTGGGCGCCTACGGGCTGCACCTGCTGCCGGTGAATTATGTGGGCGTGCTGCTCATGCTGATAGGCGTCGCCTTCATGATCGCCGAGGCCTTCTTTCCCGCCTTCGGCGCCCTGGGCATAGGCGGGGTCGTGGCTTTCGTTGCCGGGGCGCTGATGCTGGTGGACCCGACGGAGGCGCCCGGTCTGGGGGTTTCCTGGCAGGTGGTCGCGCCCCTGGCGGTCCTGTCGGCCGTGCTACTGTTCGCCATCGGCGCGCTGGCGCTCAGGGCGCGGCGCAAGCCATCCGTTGCCGGCGCCGAGCTGATGGTGGGCGGACTGGCCGAAGCGCTGGAGGATTTCGAAGCCAGCGGCTGGGTGCTCGCCGAAGGCGAGCGCTGGCGCGCCGTGAGCCCGGGCCCCATGAAGAAGGGCGATAAGGCGCGCATCGTGCGCGTGGATGGACTGACGCTCCGCGTGGAGCTCTTGAAAGGAGGCTGATGATGCTGATCTCCGGGGTAGGGGTTGCCGTCCTTGCGGCGCTCCTGTTGCTCGTTTCCGCCTTCCGCATCCTGCGGGAATACGAACGGGGCGTGGTGTTCATGCTGGGCCGCTTCTGGCGCGTGAAGGGGCCGGGGCTCATCGTCATCATCCCGGGCGTGCAGCAGATGGTGCGGGTGGACCTGCGCACCGTGGTGATGGACGTGCCCAGTCAGGACGTGATCTCCCGGGACAACGTCTCGGTGAAGGTGAATGCCGTGGTCTACTTCCGCGTCATCGACCCGCAACGGGCCATCATCCAGGTGGCCAATTTCCTCGAGGCCACTTCCCAGCTCGCCCAGACCACCCTGCGCTCGGTGCTGGGCAAGCACGAGCTGGACGAGATGCTGGCCGAGCGCGAGCGGCTCAACGTGGACATCCAGCAGAATCTCGATCAGCAGACCGACGCCTGGGGCATCAAGGTGTCCATGGTGGAGATCAAGCACGTGGACATCGACGAGTCGATGATCCGCGCCATCGCCCGCCAGGCGGAAGCCGAGCGCGAGCGGCGCGCCAAGGTCATCCACGCCGAGGGCGAGCTGCAGGCCTCGACCAAGCTGCTCGAAGCCTCGCGCGTGCTGGGCCAGACGCCTCAGGCCATGCAGTTGCGCTACCTGCAGACCCTTACGGCGATCGCCGGGGATAAGAGCAATACGGTGGTCTTTCCGCTGCCGGTGGATTTGCTGGGCGCGGTGTTCAACCGTTGGGTTGTCCAGCCTGCCAATCCGGGGCCGGAGAAACCCTAACCCCCCGCGGTTTTTTCGATTCGCTTGGCGAACACCTTCATCTCCTTCGCCGCCTGGATGTCGCCCCGGGCCTCGGCCACGGCGATGCCCTGGCGGTAGGCGGCCAGCGCCTCCTCGGGCTCGCCGGCCTCCGCCAGGGCCTTGCCCAGCAGCTTCCAGGCGGCGGAGAATTTCGCGTCCTTCCGCACGGCCTCGCGCAAGTGCAGGGCGGCCCGCGCCGGATCGCCCGCCTTGAGGAATTCGTTGCCGATGGAAAAGCGCAGGAGCGCGCCGTCCCGCGCCGTGCCGACGAGCTTGAGGAGGTTGTCCAGGGTGGTCATGCTCGAGATGATCCGCGATAATCCCGCCTTGAATCTATTCTAGGACAGGACCATGACCCGGAAGATCATTTCCACCGCGAATGCCCCCGCTGCCATCGGCCCCTATTCCCAGGCCGTGCAGGCGGGCAATACCGTCTACCTCTCCGGCCAGATCGGCCTGGACCCGGCGACCATGCAGATGGTGGAAGGCATCGACGCCCAGACGGTGCGCGTCTTCGACAACCTCAAGGCGGTGGCCGAAGCGGCGGGTGGCTCGCTCGCCGCCGCCGTGAAGCTCAACATCTACGTCACCAACCTGGCCAACTTCGCCAAGGTAAACGAGATCATGGCGAAGTACTTCAGCCAGCCCTATCCCGCCCGGGCCACCGTGCAGGTGGCGGCGCTGCCGCGCGGCGCCCTGGTGGAGGTCGATGCGGTGCTCGTGGTGGGATGAGGACAGACTGGTTCACTGTCGTCCCCGCGAAAGCGGGGACCCAGTGGCGTTGCGGCAACGACGCTGGATTCCCGCTTGCGCGGGAATGACAAGATGGCCGCGTCCGCCGAGACTGCTTCCGCATTACCCGGCATTCCGCCGACCGCCGCCGCCAAGCTCGCCAAGCTGGGCATCCGCACCCGCGCCGACCTCGTCCTGCACCTGCCGCTCAGATACGAGGACGAGACGCGGCTCACGGCCATCGCCGATGCCCTGCCCGGCGTGCCGGTTCAGATCGAGGCCGAGATCACCGATTCGAGCCTCCAGTACCGGCCCCGGCGCCAGCTCGTGGTGCGCGTGCGCGACGCGAGCGGCGACCTGGTGCTGCGCTTCCTCAACTTCTACCCGAGCCAGGTGAAGCAGCTCGCGCCCGGTCGCCGGCTGCGCCTCTTCGGCGAGTCCCGCGGCGGCTTCCTGGGCGAGGAGATGGTGCATCCGCGCTACCGCATCGTCGAGGCGGGCGAGGCCCTGCCCGAGGCGATGACCCCCATCTACCCCACCACGGCGGGGCTGGCCCAGGGGGTGCTGCGCAAGCTGATCGACCCGGCGCTGAAGGATACCGATCTCGAGGACACGCTGCCCGGGAAGCTGCGTACGAAACTCGGGCTGGCGCCCTTCGCGGCGAGCGTGCGCCTGCTGCACCATCCGACGCCCGAAGTGTCGCTGGCCGAGCTGTCGGAGCGCACGCATCCGGCTTGGCGGCGCATCAAGTTCGACGAGCTGCTCGCTCAGCAGCTCAGCCTGCGCCGGGCCTACCAGGCGCGCCGCGCCAAGGACGCCCCGCCCCTGCCGGCGCGGCGCACCCTGACCGAACAGCTCCTGGCGCGCCTGCCCTTCCGGCTCACCGCCGCCCAGCAGCGGGTGTGGCGGGAGATCGGCGCCGACCTCGCCCAGTCGCACCCCATGCAGCGCCTGCTGCAAGGCGACGTGGGCAGCGGCAAGACGGTGATCGCCGCGCTGGCCATGCTGCAGGCGGTGGAGAACGGCTGGCAGGCGGCGCTCATGGCCCCCACGGAGATCCTCGCCGAGCAGCACTGGCGCAAGCTCGCCCAGTGGCTCGCGCCCCTGGGGCTGGAGATCGCCTGGCTCTCCGGCAGCCTGAAGCAGAAGGCGAAGGCGGCCATGGTGGCAGCCGTGGCGAGCGGCCGCGCGCCGCTCGTGGTGGGCACCCATGCCTTGATCGAGGAGGCGGTGGACTTCAACCGGCTCGGGCTCGCCATCGTGGACGAGCAGCACCGCTTCGGCGTGCGCCAGCGCCTGGCCCTGCGCAGCAAGGGAGTGCACGCGCCGGGCGGCCCGGAGGCCGCCGGCAGCAGCCCGCACCAGCTCATGATGTCGGCCACGCCCATCCCGCGCACGCTCGCCATGAGCTACTGCGCCGACCTGGACGTGTCGGTCATCGACGAGCTGCCGCCGGGCAGGAAGCCCGTGCTCACCAAGCTGGTGTCCGATGCGCGCCGCGACGAGGTGATCGCCCGCATCCGCGACGCCTGCGCCGCCGGCCGCCAGGCCTACTGGGTGTGCCCCTTGATCGAGGAGTCCGAGAAGCTGCAACTGCAAACGGCGGTGGAAACCTTCGAGCGCCTGAAGGCGGAATTGCCGGGACTCAGGGTGGGCCTGGTGCACGGCCGCCTCAAGCCCGACGGGAAAGCCGCGGTGATGGCGGACTTCGTCTCCGGGAAAGTGCAGCTCCTGGTCGCCACCACGGTGATCGAGGTGGGCGTGGACGTGCCCAATGCCTCGCTGATGGTGATCGAGCACGCGGAGCGCTTCGGCCTGTCGCAACTGCACCAGTTGCGCGGCCGCGTCGGACGCGGCACGGACGACTCCGCCTGCATCCTGCTCTACGCCAATCCGCTCGGTCAGACGGCCCGCGCCCGGCTGAAGATCATCTATGAACACTCGGACGGCTTCGAGATCGCCCGCCAGGATCTGCACCTGCGCGGCCCCGGCGAATTCCTCGGCGCCCGCCAGAGCGGCGCGCCGCTGCTGCGCTTCGCCGACCTGGAAGCGGATGCGGACCTGCTGGAAAGTGCGCGGGATGCGGCAGCGCTCATGCTGCGCGAGCACCCCGAGCTCGCCGAGCGGCACATGGAACGATGGATGGGCGGCCGACAGGAACTGCTCAAGGCCTGAGTCGTTTGGAGAGCCGCTGGATTCCCGCGTACGCGGGAATGACAACCCTTTGCGGCGGCGCCTCGACTGTCATCCCCGCGCACGCGGGGATCCAGCGTCTTTTGCGCTTCTAATACCAAATCCCCATCGGCAGGCCGCAGCGGTCGTGGGGCGGTTGCTCCGGCAAGCTGCAGGCCTCTCCCTGCGCGATCCGCCGCGCACTCCACAGGGCGGCCAGGGCATCGTGGAAGTCATCCAGGCCGAAGCGCTCGCCGGCGAGATCGGCGAGTGCGGCCTCCACCGCCGCCCGCCCGAACGCGCCCTCCAGCAGCCGGCGCCGCTCCCGCTGCCCCTCCGGGCTCTTCTTGCCATGGCGCAGGGGCGCCTCCCCGTTGAGCGCGAAGAAGCAGACTTCGGGATGCACCTCGAAGACCTTCCCCCGCGCCGCCGCATCGCGCCGCAGCAGCGCGTCCCAGGCGCGCACGTGCCGATAGATGTTCCAGGCCTGGCAGCCCACGCCCCGCCCGTCGCGCGCTTCCGTGATGCGGCGCGCCTCCGCGCGGGACGGCGTTCGCAAAGCGGCCCGGATGGGCGCGGGAAACACGCTGGAGGCCCGCGGCCGGCCCAGCAGCCGCCGTGCCGCGAGGTCGCAGGCCCGTGGTCCCCGATCCGTGAGGCCGATGGGCACGTCGAGG
This sequence comes from uncultured Rhodocyclaceae bacterium, assembly GCA_964479195.1. Lineage (GTDB taxonomy): Bacteria > Pseudomonadota > Gammaproteobacteria > Burkholderiales > Rhodocyclaceae > Desulfobacillus. The sequence goes on along the minus strand of CAYZLI010000090.1, from coordinate 9,408 downwards.
GCGATGACCGCGGCGTCGGGAAACGCCCGCAGCAGGGCGCGGGGCGTCGGCTGGATCGACGCGGCCACGCGGCCGGTCGTGGCATCAAGGGCGACGGCGAGCCAGCGTCCCTTGCAGCCATCCACGCCGACAACGCGGGCCACGCTGCGCTCCCGGAATGGGCCGTTCGACTTCATGCCTCGTCCGGCTGCTCGGTCGAGCCGCGCACAAATAGCCGGACATACTCGTCGAACACGAAAAGACGGTTGCGTTTGCCGCCCGTGAATTCCCGCAGGATGCCAAGCTTCACGAAATCCTCGATCAGGGCGGCGGCGGTGTTGGTCTGCGTGTCGAGGTGCAGTGTCGCCGCCTTGATGCTGACAACAGGGGATTGGTAGAGCCGGCGCATCAGGGCCTGCGCGTTCGCTTGGCGGCGGATGTGGAACGTGGGCAGTTTCTCCCGCTCGATGCGTTCTTTCAGTGCCAGGATGTCCCTGAAGACCTGGATCGAGGCGGCTGCTGTTTCGCGCACGCCGAGCAGGAAAAAGCTCAGCCAGGGCATGAGTTTGGAGGTGGTACGAACGGCCATCAACTGGTCGTAGTACTCGCCCTTGTGGCGCTCGAAGAAATCGGAGAGGTAGAGCGCCGGCTTGGCGAGCAGCCCGAAGCTGACGAGATAGAGCACGACCAGCAACCGCCCCAGGCGGCCGTTGCCGTCGAGAAAGGGGTGGATGGTCTCGAATTGATAGTGGATGAGCGCGATCCGGATCAAATGCGGCACATGGATCTGATCGTTGTGCATGAAGCGTTCGAGATCGCTCATCAGGTTCGGCACGTGCTCATGGTGCGGCGGAATGAATGTGGCGTGCTTCAGGCTGACGCCGATCCAGTTCTGGCTGGTGCGAAACTCGCCCGGCTGCTTATGTTTGCCGCGGACGCCGTCGAGCAGAATGGCGTGCGCGTCCCGCAGCAACCGGTTCGACAGAGGGAGGGTGCCGAGCTTCTCGATGGCGACGTTGATCGCCTCGATGTAGTTGTGCACCTCCTGCCAGTCGTCGCGCTTCTCGGGATTGATGTCCTGGGCGTCGACCAGGATCTCTTCAATATTGGTTTGCGTGCCTTCGATGCGACTGGAGGTGGTGGCCTCCTTGGCGAGGTGCATGCGGATGAAGAAATCCACGTCCGGAATGAGTTGGGAGTACGCGTTCAACTCACCGAGCAGCCGGTTGGCCTCTTCGAGCAGGGTCAGGGTTTTGGGATCGGACAGGACCCACTCCCGGTTGATCGGATTCGGCAGGAAGCACCTGTACCGGTACTGCTGCTCTTCGCGGCCTGCCTGGAATTCGGAAATATCCATCTGCCCCTTTATCGTCGCAGCAAGTTGATACTCGTCGGGCCACTATGTCAATTTATGGCCACATATTTGACATAGTGGCGGCGAAATGTCAATTCACGTGGCCACGCCGACAATGAGGGCCATGGGACGGCGTCGGCGAAAATCTAGCCTTCGGCCGCGCCGCCGTTGAGATCGGCGGCAACCAAGCTGAACGGTTGCTCATGTGCCGTGTCCATTTTCTGTGCTTGTCCATCGCGCATGGACAGGCCGAAATATCGGACAAATCCAGGCCCGCTCCTTCCGTCGCATACTGAGTCAGGCACGTTCCTTTTCGCGGACGTAGCGCGAGAGGTGGAATGCCGCAAGCTGAGCGTCTTCAGGGGGCAGGACCTCGGGCTCGTGCTTGAGGAATTCCGGCAAGGCCTTGGGGTTGAGCACCCATAACTCCCTGGTGCTGCTGCCTTGTTGTTCCACATACCACCCGGGGAAAAGGACGACAGGGCGTACGTTGAATCGGCGTCCCGTACTTGCCCCGAGCAAATCGCGGAGCCAGTTTGCTTGCGCCTTGGCCTGCACGACCGGATTGCGGTCCGGCTCCTGCCCGTCCACCAGGATGCGCTCACCGTCGAAGGCGACCCTTGCTTCGCCACGTGTCGGTTTGCTGAAGGTTTTCGTTTCGATCGAGAAGACGCCGGTGGGCCCAACGACCACATGGTCGATGTTGAATCCATCCCCCAGAACATCGTGAAACACCTTGTATCCCTGTTCGCGAAGCAGCTCGAGGTACTGGCCTACCGCCTTCTCTCCGTCGATGGCAAGCCGCAGAGCCCTCAGGGCCGGCCGCGCACGTAGGAATCTGACGACGGCATAGGCGACGAATATCAGCGCCATTGCGGTGTAGACAGTGGGATTCGGCTTGCGAGGATAGAAGTACGACCACCATTCCATGCCCGCCAGAATGAGAATAAGCAGCGCCGCCATGGCAGGCGCGATCAGCTTGTCGTAGACGAGATCGTCTCGCTGCGCCTCCAGCGACTGGCCGGGGTTGCGTAGAGGTTTGTCCTTGAGGGGGGAGCGCTTTTCCTTCATTTGCATTTCGGCGCTCTCCTATCAGACCTCGTCGGCCGACACCGCAACCGCAAACGGCACCCCCAGCGCCTCGAAGTGCTTCTGCCCGCAGCGGACCTTGTCGGCTTCTCTGGTGCGCAATTTGAGGAAATCCCGGGTGCCCTTGGTCTCGCGCACCAGATAAAGCGCCTCCGAGTCGTGCTTGAGGATCGCCCAGTCGGGGTTGTACTTGCCGACCGGTGTGTCGATCAGGAACCAGCCGGGGAGCTTCACGAACAGCTTGATGTCTTCGCGCTGGTCCAGCTTGCGGGCGAATTCTCGCTCGATCTCCGAGTCGTACACGACATACTCATAGACCGACTTCTCGACTTGCAACGCGGTCAGGTAGTTGATGAGTTCCTCGTTCTTGAACAGCAGCATTTCCCACTCCGCGCTCGATCCCGTGCCGTCGATGCGCTCGTACTTGATGCCGTCCACCAGAAGGCTGTGCAGCTCGTGCTTCAGGATCGCCGCGACGGCATCGAGAAAGCGCTGCGGGTTGTTGAAGAACTCATCAAGGCGCCCGGATTCCTTGAGGATGCGCACCAGGGTCGAGCGGGTGAGTTCCGTCTCGTTTTGCAGGTATGCGAGCACGTCCGGAACGGCGCGCGAGGCGTAGTTCGGCGTTTCCTGCGCGGCGCCCACGGCGGCAGCCGTGACGCCCGCCTTCGTGACGCCGATCTGGCCCGAGAGGACGTAAACCCTGGGCAGCTCGATCTTCTCCATGCGCCTGATGGCGTCCACTGCCCGCGCAACCAGCTTCTCGGTCTCGAACTCGACCCGATAAGTGGTCTTCGGCTTGATGCGGTCCCACAGCGCCACGAATTCCGGGCTGAGCGTGACTTCCTTCTTCAGCTTATTCGACCCGTCATCCCGTTCGCGGCGGATATGCCGCTCGATCTGGTATGAGGCTAGAAGGTCGACAACCGCCGGCGCAAGCTCGCGATAGGCCTCCGGCAGTTCCAGCTTGAAATCCTTGCGCCTGGTGTCGAACGCGGGCTGGATGCGTCCTTCCGTATCCAGCATCTTCTGCCCAACGAGGGCGGCGCGGATCACCTCGGCCGCCTCGCGCCCGATGGGTCGCTCGATGCCGTCCGCGATCAACGCCAGCTTGGCGAACGCCGTAATGGGCACCTTGCCGAAGGCGACGCCGCACTCGTCCTCGTATTCGCTCTGGAGCGCCCGGGCGAAGTCCTCGTAGCTCTCGTTTGCCATGACATAGAGCTTGTTCACCGACTCGTCGAAGACCCGCAGGCCGTTCTGGTCCACCGGCAGGCGCAGGCCACGGCCGATCTCCTGCCGCTTCTTGACCGCGCTGCGGGTCTCGTTGAGGGTGCAGATCTGGAAGACGTTGGGGTTGTCCCAGCCCTCGCGCAGCGCGGAGTGGCTGAAGATGAAGCGCAGCGGCTCGTCCATCGAGAGCAGGCGCTCCTTCTCTTTCATGATCAGGTTGTACACCTCGTCGTCGGCCTGCGTGTCGCCGCGGGTGTCCTTGAGCACGCCCTTCTTGTCTTGGGCGAAGTAGCCGTTGTGGAGCTTCTCCATCGGCTCCTTGACCCAGGCCAGATTCCGATAGCGCTCATCCTTGGCGAGTGCCGCCAACTCCGCCTCGAAAGCGCTGGCGAACTTTCCTTGCACCGGCTGGCCGGCGCCGTCGTAGTCGCGGTAGTTGGCGACGCGGTCGATGAAGAATAGCGAGAGCACCTTGATCCCGCGCTCCCGCACCTGCAATTCCTTGTCCAGATGCCGCTTGATGGTGTGCTTGATCTGGGCGCGCCACGTGTCTTCGCGCATTCCGCCCAGTTCCTCACCCAGCCGCAGCGTGCGGCCGTTGGTGAAGCGAACGTATTCGCCGCCCGGTTCGGCATTGATCTCAGCCACCTCGAAACCGCTTCGGTAACTGGCGCGCTCGTTGGAAAGGGCGAACAGGTCTGCGCCGTGCTTGACGGTAACCGTTTTCTCCTTTGGTCCGTCCGGCCCCTGCACGTGGATGCGTAGTTTGGCCTTGATGCCTTTCTTGTAGTCGATCTGCTCTACCCGCACGAATGCGTCGTTGGCGGCGCCCTCCGCGGCGGCGCTCGCAACCACGATCTGCTTGACCAGCTTCAGCTCGAAGGCCCGCACCGGATCGAGCCGGTAGACCAGGTTGTACGGGTTGCGGTGCGTGGCCGAGTAGCGCAGCGTACAGAGCGGATTGAGGGCCTTGATGGCCTCCTGCGCCCTGTCCGTCGAATCGACGCTCTGCGGCTCGTCGATGATGACGATGGGCCGCGCCGCCTGTACGAACTCGATGGGCTGGTGCCCGGAGAGCTTGTCGCTCTCCTTGTAGATGACGTTGCTCTTCCGTTCCGCCTCCGTGCCGGTGAAATTCTTGCGAAAGGCGTCGATGTTGATGACCAGGATCTGCAGCGTGTTGCCGGTAGCGAACTGGCGCAGCCGATTCACCTTCTTCGCGTCGTAGACGAAGTGTTCGAAGGGCAGGTTGTTGTACAGTGCCCGGAAATGCTCTGCGGTGATCTCGATGTTCTTGAGCACCCCTTCGCGGATCGCGACGCTCGGCACGACGATGATGAACTTCTGGAAGCCGTAGCGCCGCGACAGCTCGAAAATCGTGCGCAGGTAGACATAGGTCTTGCCGGTGCCGGTCTCCATCTCCACCGAGAAGTGCGGGCAGGGGCGCGACCGGTTGGCCGGGCCGTCGAAGAGTTCCCAGGCCCCCAGCGGCGCATCCGGCGTGGCTGCCTCGATGTCGTTTCGGGCCTGGATGGCGCGCGTGTTGGCCGCGAGCCTGTCGTCCGCCAGCAGCAGGCGGTTGCCCACCCCCAGCTCGGAGCGGTCCTGCCCGGCGAAGAGGCCCCCTTCCGGACCCATTTGGATGACGGCGTACTCGGGGGCACCCTGGGGCTGGCCGTCGAACAGGTCGGCGACTGCCGCCACGGCTTCCAACTGAAACGCCTGGTTGGCGTCGAACTGGATCTTCACGGCGCGCCCTCAGACCGTCTTGAAGCTGGTGACGCCCTTGGTCCTGCAAATCTGCACGGCGTTGGCCTTGAGCTGGTCGTTGCCGGCGAAGCCCTCGTCCAGGCAGACCACGCGCTCGGGCTCGTGGTCCGCGATGGCGCGGATCAGCTCCAGGGTCAGCGCCCGTTCCAGGCAGACGATCAGCGCGCCCCCGGCGATGCTGTGGACGGTCTTGTCCGCGAGCGTGAGTGTCTCGGCGGGCGTGGTGAGCGGGAAACCGCTCTTGAGCAGGATTTCGTACAGGATGTCGCCCGCGGTTCGGGATTCGCGGACGTGGTCGATGTGCAGTTCGAGCTGGTGCTCCAGGGAGGGAGCATCGTGCGGGACCTCGGCGTTCCAAGGCTTGAAGTTGGACTCCGCCAGCTTGAAGACGCGGAAGCCGCGGTCCTGCTGGCCGGTGTTTTCCAGGTCGAGTTTGCCGGCGTCTTCGTCGTTCAGCTTCCTGATGACGCGCCGCACGCGCTCCTTGGTGATGTCGGCGATAGTCGGGTAGTCCTCGCGGCCCGTCGGCTCGGGAAGCTGGACGAGGATGAATTTCCGCTTGCCGCCGTGCTGCCTATTCAGGTCGAGGACAGCGTGGCCGGTGGTGCCTGAGCCGGCGAAGAAGTCGAGGACAATTGCTCCGGAGTCGCCAATAGAAGTTGCCATCTCCACAAACTTCTCGATGACTGCTTCGTCTTTCGGAAACTCAAAGACGTTTTCTCCCATCATGCGCCCAAGTCGTTCCGATGCGGATCGTGCAGGCTGGTAGAACACGCTTTGGGGCGTCATCCTGTCCGTCTCGTGCAGGTACCGTCGGACCATCACGCTGGTAGCCGTGACGAACGTAATTCGTCCGTCTTGTACCAGTTTGTCAAATTCCGCTTGATCAAATGCCCAGCCGCGATTAGCGCGAAGGGGGATTGTCTCCCCAGTATGTGGATTCTTGAGGTCAATCTTGCGACCGCCGGGAGCAGTAGGATCGTCTTCCTTGTAAACACCGTTCTTGTCGATAAAACGAAACCGGCGCAGTGCAAAGGACGGCGTAGCCTTGTTATCCCGAAACCACGCCGCTAGCGCTGCCGACGCGCCGTCATAATCATCACGAAAAATCTTGCGAAGCCGATCGACCTCTTTCAAGACTGGATCTACGCCCTCCTTCGCAATCTTCCACTCCGCTGGCAGATCCGTGCGGCTTCGTGCGTACACTGTTACATATTCATGGCTTACCCCGATCTGGCGCGCATCGTTCTTGAAAGCACCCTCCCAGGTTATCTGGGCGATGAAGTTCTCCTCACCAAACACCTCGTTCATCAGCATCCGCAAGTTGTGTCCCTCTTTGTCATCGATGCTGACGAAAATGACTCCGTCCTCCCGCAACAGGTTCCGCGCCAGATGCAACCGCGGGTACATCATGTTCAGCCACTTAGAGTGGAAGCGGCCGTCGGCATCAGTGTTGGTGCCGAATCTGCGCCCCTCGGCGTCCACCTGCCCCGTGTACTCCAGATAGGTCTGCAGGGATTCGGCGTAGTTGTCCGGGTAGATGAAGTCGTTGCCGGTGTTGTAGGGCGGGTCGATGTAGATCATCTTGACCTGGCCCAGGTAAGACTTCTGCAGGAGCTTGAGCACCTCCAGGTTGTCCCCCTCGATGATCAGGTTCTCCGTCGTGTCGAAATTGACGCTCTCCTCCAGGCAGGGGCGTAGGGTGGCGAGGCTGGGCGTCTGGATGGTCTTGAAGCACTCGGCCTTGCCGGGCCAGTTCATGCCGTAGCGCTCCTTGCCCACGTCTACCGCCTCACCCAGCACGAGCCTCAGCCGGTCGAAGTCGACCCCTCCCCCTTCGGTGCGCACCTCGGGGAAGAGGCGTAGCAGCTCCTGGCGCTTGTCCTCGGCGAGGTCCTGGGAGTTGAGATCGAGTTTCTGCGGCAATTCTTGTTTCATCACATTCAATCCATTTCAGGTGCGGGGCTTCGCGGCCTTGGCGACGGCGACAAGGGCGTCGAGCTTTTCGGTGATTTCCTTGTCCAGCTTGTCCTTGGGCACCAGTCCGGCCAGCACGTGGTAGTCCGCTTTGCGCAATTGCAGAGGCAGCGCGAGTTTCTTGAAATACAGGCGGAACACGCGATCGAGGACCTCGTCGCTGGCCTTGACGTCGGGAGACCAGATGTCCTTATCGTCGATTTCCAGCAGTTTCGCCACCTCGGCGATGGATTCGGCCATGACTTTTTCGCGGCTCTGAGCTTCGGCAGCGCCGAACAAGTCATCGGGCAGCTCGTGCCGGGCGTAGGCCAGGAGCACATCTTGCGTAGTGAAGTAGTTTTCGATCTCGCGACGGCGCCACATCAGTTCTGTAAGCGCATCGCCGCTTTGAAGATTGCGGTCCAGACGGTCGAAGATGGCGATTCCGACCAAATCGTCCTTGGCCTCCTTGAGCCCCTGGAAGTGTTCGCGGGCGCGTTGGGGAAGGTTTGTCTCCACGTACTTGACGAACGGGCGCTCCAGGTAGCTTCGCGCGGCGTGCCCGAGCCGGTCGGCAAGTACCTGGAGGATGGCCAGGTCGGTGGAGTTTTCCAGGTACAGCACCCAGCCGGTTTCCTGCGCCTGGTAATACTGGTCGAAACCGATGTCCCGCAGGGCCTTAAGCACCTGGGAGCCGCGATCGTCGATGCGGTGGGGCTCGCCGACGAAGGCGATGACCACATCCCGGCCGGCCGCCTCGTTCAGCACCACCTCCGAATGACTGGCGGCGACGATCTGGGAGCCCTGCTCCTCGGCTACCTGGATAAGCAGGTTGTAGGTCTGGCGTTGTCGCAGGATTTCCAGGTGGGCGTCCGGCTCGTCGAGGAGGAGCACCGCACCCGGATTGGCGTAGAGGTGCGCGAGCAGCAGCAGCGTCTGCTGCAGACCCCGTCCGGACGAGGATAGCCCGAGGGTGTTCCCGCGCTCGTCCCGGTACGACATGACAATCTCGCTGCGCTCGGCGATATATTGCGGCGGCAACAGCTCCACCCCGAACAGGGTGCGGATGTGGCGCACCAGATCGTTCCATGGGCCTGACGCGCCCTTTTGGTACACCTGGTAACAGAGGTTGCGCAACACCTGGGCAGTCTGCCCCTGGCCTATGAGTACGCCGATCTCGCCCGTTTGCTTGACGAACTCGCGGTCGGCGAGTCCGGACATGGGGGGCAAAAAGGCGACTGACAGTTGCCCTGCGCCCTCCGGCACCAGCATGCGGCCTGCACCTTCGGCGTCGGTTCGCAGGGGACGGCAATAGAAGGATTCCTCGTTCGCGTAGTCGAACTCCAGCCCGCAACTCCAGGGTGTGTCGTGAGTGATGCCGTCGACGATGACCTCCACTCGGATATTGTTGGTCTTGGAGGACTGTTTCCCGTCCTTGTCGATGCGCTCGATGTTGCGCACGTGCAGGTCGCGCCAGAGTAGATTGGCATCGGGAACGGGGATGGAGACCAGGTCACGACGGTTTACGGTAACTCCCGGACGCTTCTCCGGAGAGGATTTGCCCTTGCGCTTTTCGTTCCATCGGCGTAGCCCGATTTCCCACAGGGCCAGGGCCTGCAGCGCCGTCGTCTTCCCCGAGTTGTTCGGACCGATAAGGACAACCGCCTTGCCAAGCTCGATGTCCACATCGTCGAAGCGCTTGAAGTTCCGGACTCTGAGTCGGGTCAGCATGAAAAAATCCCCTTCGGACTACGTACCACTGCAAGCCGAACGACTAATTAGCCGCCGGTTTCTGGTCCACTGGTCGAACTTGTCCTTCTTGGTTTTGAAATGCCGGCCGTTCCGTGTAGCCGTCCCCTATGCCGGCGGATTCTAGCACCGAGGTCTGGGATGGACACGCCAGTGGTGCCGCCCGCGAGTATCATTTGCACATCACGGGGGAAAACAACATGCCGAAATACACGACCGACGCCCTCCGCACCGCCGCCTTGGTCGGCCACGGTGGCGCGGGCAAGACCACGCTGGCC
>CAYZLI010000089.1:6010-15292 GCA_964479195.1 uncultured Rhodocyclaceae bacterium | reverse complement strand
CGCCACGCCGGCGACGATCCACAGCGCCAGCAGCAGGCCGAGGCTCACGCGCCAGGACCACTCGCCGAAGGCGAAGGGCATGGCCAGCGCGCTGACGAGGCTCGCGCCCGCGGCCCAGCGCAGGCGAACGGCTGACGCCGGCAGGCGCGCGCTCTTCCAGCGCGCCAGCGGCCCGATGCCGAGCAGGAAGACCAACGGCGTCATGAGCGGCAAGAGCACCGCCTCGAAGTACGGCGGGCCGACGGAAAGCTTGCCCAGCCCGAGGGCATCGAGCAGAAGCGGATAGAGCGTGCCCAGCATCACCGAGCCGGCCGCCACCACCAGCAGCACGTTGTTGGCGAGCAGCATGGACTCCCGGGAAACCATGTCGAAGCGGCTGCCCAGGCCCACCTTGGGCGCCCGCCAGGCAAAGAGCGCGAGCGAGCCGCCGATCACCAGCACGAGGAAGGCGAGGATGAAGATGCCGCGCTTCGGATCGGTGGCGAAGGCGTGCACCGAGGTGAGCACGCCCGAGCGCACGAGGAAGGTGCCGAGGAGCGAGAGCGAGAAGGCGGCGATCGCCAGCAGCACCGTCCAGTTCTTGAAGCAGCCGCGCTTTTCCGTCACGACCAGGGAATGCATCAGCGCCGTGCCCACCAGCCAGGGCATGAAGGAGGCGTTCTCCACCGGGTCCCAGAACCACCAGCCGCCCCAGCCCAGCTCGTAGTAGGCCCACCAACTGCCCAGGGCGATCCCCAAGGTGAGGAACAGCCAGGCCACCGTCGTCCAGGGGCGCGACCAGCGCGCCCAGGCCGCATCGAGGCGCCCGCCGATCAGCGCCGCCACGGCGAAGGCGAAGGCCACGGAAAAGCCCACGTAGCCCATGTAGAGCAGCGGCGGGTGCAGCACCATGCCCGGGTCCTGCAGCAGCGGGTTGAGGTCGCGCCCGTCGGCCGGCGCCGGCAGCAGGCGGGCGAAGGGATTCGAGGTGAACAGCATGAAGGCGAGGAAGCCGACGGCCACCAGCCCCATCACGCCCAGCACGCGCGCCACCGCGTCCGGGGGCAGGCTGCGGCTGAAAAAGCTCACCGCCACCGACCACAGGCCGAGGATGAAGGTCCACAGCAGCAGCGAGCCCTCGTGGCTACCCCACACCGCGGCAAAGCGGTAATGGACCGGCAGCGCGGAATTGGAATTGGAGGCGACGTAGAGGACCGAGAAATCGTTGCCGAGGAAGGAGGCCGCCAGGCAGGCGAAAGCGCCCGCGACGAGGGCGAACTGCAGGCGCGCGGCCGGCCGCGCCACGCGCATCAGGGCCTCGGCTCCCCGGGCCGCGCCCAGGAGAGGCAGAGTGCCCTGGGCCAGGGCGGCCAGCAGGGCGAGAACGAGGGAGAGGTTGCCGATCTCAGGAATCATTGAAGAGGCTCATGTTGGCTCCCTGGACGAGTAGTTCGAATTGTGGTGTCCGTCATTCGGCGCATTAGGCCTGTCCTCAGCCTGGCGAAGGGCGAAGCGCATTGCGCCGCAGATCAGAATTCATACCGGTAGCCGGCCGAGAAGAACTTGCGCAGCGTGTCCTCGTTCTGGGTCGGGCCTTCGATCCTGGTGTGCTCCAGCACGCCCTCGAACTCGAAGCTCATGCGCTCCTTCCAGCGGTAGCTCAGGCGCAGGCCGGGCGAGACGCGGCGCAGCTTGTTGTTCTGCAGGTCCGTCTGCCAGTACAGGCGCAGCGACGGCTCGAATATCCACTTGTCGACCGCCATGTACAGGTTGGTCGCGGACAAGGTCCGGCCCTTGTAGTTGGGGCCGGTGACGTAGCCGCCGTTGAGGACCGTGATGTCCCGCTGGGACAGGAGGTTGCTGCCGATCGCCTGCAGGTTGTAGCTGTAAACGTCGCCCGTGGCGGGCGTGGCCGGGATCGGGTTGCCGAAGCTGTCCGTGGTCGCCGGCAGCGCGCCGATGTTGGACAGGCGGAAGTCGGCGCCCAGTTGCCATGTCGGCGTGACGGGCCGGGAGACGCCGAAGTAGAACAGCCGCGCCTCGGTGGTCCGGTCCAGGGCCTGCTGGCGCACTTGCGTTTTGCCCAGGGTGTCGAGCAGGGTGCGCACGGACGTGTGCGACTCGCCGATCAGGGCGTTGGTGGCCGCGAGCGAAGGCGTCTTGCGCTTGTCCAGCAGCATGTTCCAGGTCAGCCCGTTGTCGGCGGTCCAGGTGCCCTGGAACATGCCGATGTTGAGCGCGCGGAAGGACGTGTCGTAGTCGATGAGGGCGTAGGCCGATCGCCGCGGGTCGAAGTAGCGCAGTTCGCCGCCGACCGCCTGCCGGTCCACGATCCCATCCGCCGTCTGGTTGAAGGCATAGACGCTGCCGCTCCAGCGCTCGGAGATGGTGTCCAGGTCCAGGCTCAGGCCGTAGAAGCGGCGGCTCGTATCCAGCACCGGATCCACCGGCTGGCCGGCCACGGCATTGAGCCGCAGCTTGGGCCACAAGGCATAGCCGAAGAGCGCCCCGTCGAAACGGCCGTAGACGCCGCCGCTGACGCCGACCTGGCGGCCGAGGCGTCCCGCGTAGTTGCCGGGCAGGTTGCGGAACTCGTAGTAGGCGGCGTTGACCCGGTTCACGTTGTCCCGGTTCTTGAGGAAGCTCAGGGCGTGGGTGTCGCGGAAGACCAGGCGGTTGTCCCAGGCGCCGCTGCGGTAGCGGCCCGTGACATCCACGTTGGTCACCAGGGCCGACTGGTCGATGCCGGTGAAGGTGGCCTTGTCCACGGTGGTGGCGTTGACCACCGTGGTTTCGGCCCGCGTCGCGCCCCGATAGTAGTACTGGGAGAGGCTGCCCGAGGCGCTGAACTCGCCGGCTTTTTCTTCGGCGGGCCCGCGCGCCCGCTCGGCCGCCGCCAGGTCGGGCAGCTGGGCCAGGGCGGCGAGGCGCTCCTTCACCCGCTTGGCCCCCTCGCCCTCGGGGAAGAGCTTGAGATAGAGCTCGTATTCCGCCTTGGCCTTCGCCAGTTCGCCGTTGCGTTCCCGCGCCAGGCCGACCAGTTCCTGCGCTTGCTGGGAGGAACGGTTGGGGGGCAGGACCAGCAGGCGGTTGAGGATCTCGATCGCCGGCGCGTTCTCGCCCCGGTCCAGGGCGGCCCGCCCTTTCGCCAGGAGCTCGGCGGCGTGCTTTTCCAGCTCCTCGGCCGAGCCGAAGACGGGCACCTCCTGGGGGGACGGGGCAGCCGCCGTCGCATCCGCGACCGGCGGTTCCCCGCTTCGAACGACCTTCGCCCGCGGGAAGGAGGAGGCGACCACGGCTTGGGCCTTTCTGGCCTCCGCCTCGCTGGCGAAATAACCGAGGTTGAGTTGCGTCTCGGGCTTGCCTTCCCGCGCCACGGTGGTGGTGAACACCGAGTAGTCCTGCAGTTGCGCGGGAATGGGCCGGCTCTGGTCGACGCGATTGCCGGGGGTGCTGTCGAGGACGAGCACATAGCGCTCGCCGGCTACGGCCGGCGCTTTCCTGGCGGCTCCCTTGTCCGGCAACGGTATGAGGATGACAAAGGCGCGGTTGCCGTTGCCGGGCAGCACCTTGAACTTCACCGGCCGCGTGAAGCTGACGGTCAGCCGCTTGACCAGCTGGTTGCCCTGGGGCGGGTACTCTACCGTGATGCCGGGCGCGATATCGCTCGCCGGAATCTTGTGGAACTCCTCCACCGTGCTCGGGCGGAAATCCCGGGAGGCGACCACCTGGAAGTCGATGCGCACCAGGTTCCCTTCGCCCACCGGATGGTGGCGCAGGTACTGGACCTGGGTGTTGAGGCGGATATTCACCACCGCGTACTGGCCCTTCGCGGCGACGCTCACGTCGTCGATCAACTGGGCGTGGGCGGCCGGGGCCATCAGGATGATGGCGGCGGCGATCAGGGATAAGCGAAACGTCTGCTGCATGCTGTCGGTATGTTTTGGAAATCGGGATCCGCCGTCGCTCTAGCGAGCTTTTTTCGTACGGCTCTTGGGCACCGTCGTGGGCGTGGTGCTCGGTGCAACGGCCGGCGTCACAGCCGGCGTCACGGCCGGCGTCACCGTCGGTGTGACGGTCGGCGCGAGGGTCGGCGCAACGGGGGTCTGGGCAAAGCCGACGGGAGTCCAGCCGGTGGTGCGGTGGCAGGCGTCGCAGGGAGCGGTGGTCGGGATGTGGTTCGCCGCCTTGCCCCTGGCCAGCGTGCCGTTGTGGCAGGTGGCGCAGCTTCCCGGCGCCAGGCCCGTGTGGTTCATCCTCGTCCCGGCGAAGGTCGTCGTGGACCGGTGGCAGTTATCGCAGGCGGCGCTGGTCGGGATATGCGTCGCCGGTTTGCCCTTCGCCGTGCTGCCGTTGTGGCAGGCGGCGCAGGTACCTGGGGCAACCTGCGGATGGGTGAACGTCGCCGGCACCCAGGCGGTGGTGCGATGGCAGGTGTCGCAGGCGGCGGTGGTCGGCACGTGCGTCGCCGGCTTGCCGGTCGCGCGGCTGCCGTTGTGGCAGGTGGCGCAGCTTCCCGGCGTCACGCCTGCATGGTTCATGGTCGCGCCGGTGAAGGTCGTCGTGGTCCTGTGGCAGGAATCACATGAGGCGGTGGTCGGGATGTGCGTCGCCGGCTTGCCCTTGGCCGTGGCGCCGTTGTGGCAGGCCGCGCAGGTGCCCGGCGCCACGACCGGATGGGTAAACGTCGCCGGTGTCCAGCCGCTCGTACGGTGGCAGCTCTCGCAGGGCGCGCTCGTGGGCACGTGGTTGGCGGGCTTGCCGCGGGCCGCGGCTCCGTTGTGGCAGCTCGCGCAGCCCGAGCTGATGCCGGCGTGGCTGAAGGCGGCGCCGGTGAAGCCGGTGGTCGACCTGTGGCAGGTCTCGCAGGCGGCGCTCGTTGGGACGTGGGTGGCCGACTTGCCCTTGGCGATGGCCCCGTTGTGGCAGGTGGCGCAGCCGTTGATGATGCCGGTGTGGCGGAACTTCGCGCCCGACCAGGACTGGGTGGAGCTGTGGCAGTCGGAGCACGGGGCGTTGGTCGGAACGTGATTGGCCGGTTTGGCAACGGAAGCGATCCGGCTGCCGGAGGCATGGCAGTTGTGGCACTGGGTCGGCGTGCCCTTGAACACGCCTCCCACGTGGCAGCTCTCGCAGCGTGCGCTGGCATGGGCGCCCTGCAGCGGGAAGCCCGTGCCGGCGTGATTGAAGCGGGTGAGCGAGGCGGTCTTGCCTTGGGCCTCGACGCGCTGCCCGGTTGCCAGGAACAGGCAACCGAGGACAAGAATCAGCAATAAGCGCCATCCGGCTCGCAAGGCCACTGGGAATCCCCTTTCAAACGCCCCATCACCGCCGAGCCGGGCCGCGGTGGGAAAGCCAAGGTTGGAAATCCGAACTTCGAAAATCGTGGGATTAATTCCCACTTATTAGGTGTTGGCAGCATGGTACGTGGGAATTTGTACCACGTCAACCACAATAACCGGTGACAGAGTCATCGGAAGCCGCTACCGGCGGCACCGGGGCGCAGCGTGCGCCAGTCGCCGGTCGCGTGGCAGCGCTCGCAGAACTTGCCGAAGCCGCCCCCGTGCACGTCCTCCTGCTCGTGGCAGCCGGCGCAGCTCAAGGGCAGGCTGATCTTCTTCGCCACCGGCGTGCGGTGGCAGGTGAGGCAGTCGAGCTTCTTGTGGGCCCCGTCCAGCTTGAAGCGGGTCTTGTTGTGGTCGAAGTCCCAGATGCGCCAGTCGCGGGCGTTGTGGCAGGACTCGCACTGGGGCCCCAGGCGCCGCTTGTGCACGTCCTCCTTCTCGTGGCAGCCGTTGCACTCACGTGAGGCTTCCCGGTAGTTCAGGCTCGCGTGGCACTTCTTGCATTCGACCTTGACGTGCTTGCCCACCAGCGGGTAGCGCGTGCGGTTGTGGTCGAAGCGGGCGACCTCCTTCCAATCCTTCTCGTTGTGGCAGCTCTCGCACCTCTTGCCCAGGGTGCCCTTGTGCCCCTTCTTCTCGTCGTCCTGCCGGTGGCAGGAGTAGCAGTCGGCCGGCGTCTTGTCCTTGTACAGCACGCCCTTGTGGCAGGCGTCGCACTTGACCTTGGCGTGCTTGTCGCGCAGCGGATACTTGGTGTCCTTGTCGTGGCTGAAGTGCAGCGTCTTCCAGTCCTTCTCGCCGTGGCAGTTCTCGCACTTCTCGCCGAAGCGCCCCTTGTGGCCGCCCTTTTTCTCGTGGTCGTCCTTCTTGTGGCAGCCGATGCAGGTCTTCGGCGCCTCCTTGTAGCGCTCGCTCCTGTGACAGTCCTTGCACTTCGCATCGGCGTGCTTGCCCTTCAGCGCAAAGTCCGTCTTGTCGTGGTCGAAGCGCGGCGTCTCCTTCCAGTTTTTCTCCGTGTGGCAGGTCTCGCACTTCTTGCCCAGCTCGCCCTTGTGGCCCTTCCTGTCGTCGTCCTGCTTGTGGCAGGAGTGACAGTCGGACGGCGCCTTGTCCTTGTAGAGCATGCCCTTGTGGCAGGAATCGCACTTCGTCGACTGGTGCTTGCCGCGCAGCGGATACTTGGTGTCCTTGTCGTGGTTGAAATGGACGCTCTTCCAGTCCTTCTCGCCGTGGCAGGTCTCGCATTTCTCGCCGTAGCGGCCCTTGTGACCGCCCTTCTTCCCGTTGTCGTCCTTCTTGTGGCAGGCGTAGCAGTTCTTCGGCGTGTCCTTGTACTTGTCGTTGACATGGCAGTCCTTGCACTTCACCGCCGGGTCCGCGTGCTTGCCTTTCAGGGCGAAGTCGGTCTTGTCGTGGTCGAAGCGCGCATCCTTCCAGTTCTTCTCCGTATGGCAGTCGGCGCACTTGTCGCCCAGCTTGCCCTTGTGCCCCGTGGCGTCGTCGTCCTTCTTGTGGCAGGCGACGCAGGCGGAGGGCGCCTCCCGCCATTTCGCCTTGGGCTTGTGGCAGTCGGCGCATTTGGGCTTGAGGTGGCCGTCGCGCAGCATGTAGTCCGTCTGGCTGTGGTCGAAGCGCTTCTCGTCGAGCTCGACGATCTTCGCGTCGGGCCCCTTGTGGTCCGTGTGGCAGGTCTTGCAGGCCTCGCGCTTCTTGATGCGGCCGTGATAGCCCTGCTTGCCGCGCACGTCCTGGCCCACCTCCTTGTGGCAGTCCATGCACAAGCCGTCCTGGGCGGGCTTGTCGAACTTCTTGTGGCAGGCCTCGCACTCGTGCTCCCACTTGGCGTGGCCGGCGATGACCTTGCCCGGGCTGAGCACGCCCTCCACGGTCTGGGCGTGGGTGGCGGCGGCAAAAAACAAAAAAAGGAGGCCGGCTACGGCGCGCAGCAGCAAGAGTTTCATCCTGGTGGTAAGCAGCGTAGGGCGCATTAGGCCGCAGGCCGTAATGCGCCGAAACCATCCGGCGCAATGCGCTTCGCCCTTCGCCAGGCTCAGGACAGGCTTATTGCGCCCTACGTCGCTCCCCTTCAATCTTCAGTACATGTGGACGGCGACGACGTGGGCCACCGCGCTCAGTGCGAGCAGATAGACCAGCGGCACGTGCAGCACGTGCCAGAGGGAGAAGAGGCGCTCGTAGGTGCCGAACTGGGCGACGTTGCACACGCTGCGCAGGTAGCGGTCCACCAGGGCCCGGGCCATGGCGAGCCGGCGCTTCAGCTTGGCCTCGTCCCAGCCGCGGACCTGGGCCCGCGCCCGCAGGGCGACGCCGAGTTCCCGGAAGGCCACCATGCGCGTGAGGAAGCTGTATTCGCCCAGGGTGACGAAGCGCCAGGCCCGGTGCAGGGGCGAGAAGTCCCTTCTCAGGGCGTAGTGCTCGAAGGCCAGCAGCTCCGCCTCCACGCCCGGCGCGATCTGGTGCAGCCGCAGCTTCATGTCCGCCTCGTCCAGGCCGAGCTCGGCCTGCAGCTCGCGCAGCTTCGCCTTCTCCCCGTACAGCCCGTGGTGGACCCGCGTGTAGAAGAAGCGCCCGACGATGCCGCTGGCGGCCACCAGCAGCATGGAAACCAGCGCCACGCCGGCATTGAGCGAGCCGATGCGAAAGGTCGAGTGCGCCAGGATCAGGACGGGCCCGAAGATGCCGCAGACCATGTGCAGGCTGAACCAGAAGCGGATCGCGCCCCACCAGTGCAGGGCGCGCACCTGCTTGCGCAAGGGATAGAGCAGCAGCACACTCATCATGAGCCCGCCGACCAGTCCGATGTTGTAGCCGAGATCGTCGCCCGCCTCGAACAGGCCCGAGCGGGAGACGACAAAAGCCAGGACGACCTGGAGCGCGACCAGTGTCAGCAGGCGCCCGGCGCTTACGCTGGGCCGCTTCTTCTTGCGGCGGTCCACCGCGACGGGCGGCGATAGAGCAAGAGGCGGGGCAAGGGCTTCCTCCCTCATCATTTGCGCGATCCTTTTTTTGATCCTGCCCGGAGCCGTGGGCGGAAGAGACGATTGACCGGGTGGGCGGTGTTATTTTTTCCCACGCCGTTTTAAGACAGTCGGGATACTACAAAAAAAATCGCGCCAACTCAAGTTTTCGTGATAAATTTTCCCACGTCTGGGTAAAACAACAACGCCTCATGGCCAAGAACAACATCAGGGAGCCCGGCCCCGCTTCGACGATATTGATTTCGGCTCTGCAGCACATGCTGCGTCCGCTCGTCCGGCTGCTCCTGGCGAACGGCATCGGTTACACGACGGTGATCGAGATCCTGAAATCCATCTACGTACGGGTCGCCGACGAAGAATTCCGCATCGCCGGAAAAGCGCAGACGGACAGCCGCATCAGCCTGCTCACGGGCGTGCACCGCAAGGACGTGAAGCGTTTGCGCGGCGAGACGTCCGACGGCCTGCGGCAGCCGGAGGCCGTTTCCTTGTCCGCCCAACTGTTCGCCCGGTGGACCGGCGCCCAGGACTACCTGGACGACTCCGGCAATCCCAGGCCGCTGCCGCGCCTGGCGGCCAAGGCGGACGGCCCGTCCTTCGAATCACTGGTTGCCTCGGTGAGCAAGGACATCCGGGCGCGCGCCGTACTGGACGAGTGGCTGCGCCTCGGGGCGGCGGAACTGGACCTCGAGGACAACGTGCGGTTGAACGCCGAGGCGTTCATTCCGCGCAAGGGCTTCGAGGAGAAGGTTTTCTATTTCGGACACAACATGCACGACCACATGGCGGCGGTGGCCCACAACCTGATGGGCGGCAGCCCGCCCTGCCTGGAGCGCTGCGTCTATTACGGCCAGCTCGGCGACGAGTCTGTCCGCGAGTTGGCGGGCCTGGCGCAGAAGGCCGGCATGCAGGCGCTGCAGGCCGTCAACCGGCGCGCCATGGTCCTCCAGGCCGAGGACGCCGGC
>CAYZLI010000089.1:4288-5910 GCA_964479195.1 uncultured Rhodocyclaceae bacterium | reverse complement strand
GCCGAAGGGCCGGGTCCGAGGCAGCGCATGACCTTCGGCATTTATTTCTACGGCGCCGGGGACACGACGGAGACGGTCGAGAAGCCGTGAGGTCCCGCGCGCAGCAAGTTTTCACACAAAGACACAAAGACACGAAGAAGAAGCCAGGTTTTTCTTTCCTTTGTGCCTTCGTGTCTTTGTGTGAGATTGCTTTTCCCGCAACCGAATGAATCACGAAATCGCTTCCTACCTCCTTTACGCGCTGCCGCTGCTGCTCGCCCTGGTGCTCTACCAGCGGCGCCGCCGGCGGTTGCATGCCCGGCACGCCGAGATCCTGCGCGAATCCGTCGAGGCCGGGCTGACCGAGCCCGCCTCCCTGCACCCGGTGGTGGATCCGAACAACTGCATCGCCTCCGGCGCCTGCGTCAAGTCCTGCCCGGAGCACGCACTGGGCATCGTCAATGGCAAGGCGGTACTGGTGAACCCCACCGTCTGCATCGGCCACGCGGCCTGCAAGTCGTCCTGCCCGATGGGCGCCATCAGCCTGGTCTTCGGCACGGAGCAGCGCGGCGTGGACATTCCCCACGTGCAGCCGAACTTCGAAAGCAACGTCCCCGGCCTGTTCATCGCCGGCGAGCTGGGCGGCATGGGCCTGGTGCGCAAGGCGGCGGAACAGGGGCGCCAGGCCATGGAGTCCGTCGCCAGGCTGCCCCGCTCGAATGATGCGCCGCTCGACGTGGTCATCGTCGGCGCCGGGCCCGCGGGACTGGCCGCCAGCCTCGCCGCCAAGAGCCACAAGCTGCGCTACGTCACCATCGACCAGGAGGACAACCTGGGCGGCACCATCTACCAGTACCCGCGCAACAAGATCGTCATGACGGCGCCCATGGAGCTGCCCATCGTCGGCAAGGTGAAAATGCGGGAAATCAGCAAGGAGGCGCTGCTGGAGTTCTGGCAGGGCGTGATCGACCGCAGCGGCATCCGGCTCAACTTCAACGAGCGCATGGAGCGGATCGAGCGCGACGGTGAAGGCTTCGCCGTCACCACGCCAAGAGCCACCTACCGGGCCCCGGCGGTGCTGCTCGCCATCGGCCGGCGGGGCACCCCGCGCAAGCTGGGCGTAGCGGGCGAGGAACTGCCCAAGGTGGTGTATCGGCTGCTCGATCCCGAGCAGTACCGCGGCCAGCACGTGCTGGTGGTCGGCGGCGGCGACAGCGCGCTGGAAGCCGCGCTCGCCGTGGCCGACGAGCCCGGCACGCGGGTCACCCTGTCCTACCGGGGCGAGGCCTTCAGCCGCGTCAAGGGCAAGAACCGCAGCATGATCGAGGAGGCCCAGGGGCGAGGCAAGCTGCAAGTGCTGCTGAACTCCAACGTCAAGCGCATCGAGGCCAAGTCCGTCGTGCTCGACCAGGCAGGGCAAAGCCTCACGCTCGACAACAACGCGGTCATCGTCTGCGCCGGCGGCGTCCTCCCGACTCCCCTGCTCAAGGAGATCGGCGTCATGGTGGAGACGAAGTATGGGACGGCATAATCCATGGGAAACCCTGTTCGCCCTTCGACAAGCTCAGGGCGAACGGTCCTATTCCCGGCCGTTCGTGGTGAGCCCCGGCCGTTCGTGGTGAGCCTGTCGAACCATGAACGGC